>CAZVTW010000689.1:0-2953 GCA_964629805.1 uncultured Bacteroidales bacterium
GATACAGGTTCGGTAGGTTCATTCAATTCGCTTGCCTGGGTTGAAAAAGGCGCTGTTGGTATTGTTTCAAATGGCGGAATCAGGGATACTGATGAGATCATCAAACAGGAAATACCGGTATATCTTGACAAGGATAATCGCGGACGTGGTATACGCCCTGGCAGGAATGAGCTTGAATCTGTGCAAAAGCCTGTTGTAATTGGCGGCGTACTGATTTATCCCGGGGATGTGGTTGTGGCCGACGGTGACGGTGTCATTGTTGTTCCCAGGGAGTATGCCGAAGATGTGGCTGTTGCTGCCAAAGGTATACTTGAAAATGATAAAGCAGCACGGAAAAGTCTGTATGAAAAGCTTGGCATTCCTTTAGACCATACTGTTGAATAATGATAGCACAAATATGAAAAGAATAATCATCTCCTGCTTTTTCATGCTTTACATTTTATCCTGCTTTGCACAGGATGAATTTACGCTGTCTGCTGAATATATTCCTTATAAGAACAGAATTATCGTATTTACACCGAAAAAATACAAGCCATGGAAACAATATCCGGCAGTATTCTTACTTCACGGGCACACCGGGGATTACCGTTCGTGGGATCAGCTTATCGGCCTGCAACAGTATGCTGATGATTATAAATTTATTTTTATTTGTCCGGACGGATTTTATGAATCATATTATTTTGATAGTCCTGTAAAAAAGCAATGGCAATATGAAACACATTTTCTAAATGATGTTTATCCTGAGATACTTAACCGCTATTCGATTGATACATCAGCCATTTTCATTACAGGCTTGAGCATGGGAGGCAGTGGCGCTATGTACCTCTTTCTCAGAAATCCGGATTTATTTAAAAGCGCCGGAAGTTCCAGCGGTGTTTTAAGTCTGCATTATTCCGGAAATAAAACTAAATGCCTATCTGACCTGATTGGACCATACGAAGAAAATAAAGACCGCTTTGATACATATTCGCCATTCTTTTACATTGAAAATATAAAAAAGACAGATAAGCATATTATTTTTGATTGCGGTACAGAAGACCACCTGTACGAAGCTAATAATATTTTCAGAAAATTGTGCGACGAACATGGTGTAAAAGCGACCTATATCTCCCAACCCGGAAAACATGAAGCCGGGTACTGGAAAGAATCAATCATTGCTCATTTCGATTTTTTTCAGAAACAGGTTGAAGAGTAGCTAATTACCTTAAAAAAATTTTTTCCAATCCTAAAACTCTCTTACCAGCCACATGGTCTGATATGGCCGAAAGATAAGTTTTAAATCTTCACCGTTTATGTTCCTGTTTTGAATAAGATCATAACCCGGGGAAAAATGAAGCCTCAATAATTTTTTTAAAGAGACATGTTTTTCTGCATGAGTCATATTTGAAATTGAAAACAATTGTTGATTTCCGGATAATGATTCTCTTTTTATGGCAAAAAAATCATCACCAAAATTCAGGATTTGTTGTTTGGCATCCGGATGAAAAGCCGGTTGTTGTCTTCGTAATTCCAGTAATTTTTTTAGTTCAGTAAAAATCTTTGCCTGGAGGTTGTTGTCATCATTCAGGACAGGCATCAGTTCATCAATATCCCATTTACGGCGGTTAATGGTTCTTGCCCTGCCGGTTTCTTTCACGCCTTCATGATAATTGGGCGTTGCCAGCAAGCTGTGGATATAGGGGGCCGGTATTCCGCGCATGGCCATCATAATAGTTTGGGAGCAGATAAAACGTTCAAACTGCAGGTCATTACGGTTATCAATATCTGATTTATAAGCATCAATCAGGCTAATATTCATTTCATATGGACTCACGGAACCATCCTGGTTTGTTTTTGTACTGATATGACCACCTTGTTGCTGCATGGCATCCAGGATCATATCAAATTCCTTCCGGGGCAGCAATCCCTCCAAAGGTCTGACTCCTATGCCATCATGCGAGGCTGTGAAATTAAAAAAGGTATTTCCCGGGGGTAAATCCGGAATGGTTGTGGCCCATTTCATAAGATATGCAGATATGCCGGTGTATAGCGCATGAAGCAACAGAGGCGGCAAACTGAACTGGTACACCATGTGGGTTTCATCATTGTCTCCAAAATAACTGAGGTTCTCCTTATTTGGAACATTGGTTTCGGTCAGGATAATCGTCCGTGGATCCACATATTCGGCAACATCCCTGAATAGTTTTACCATTTCATGGGTCTGTGGCAAATGCAGACAACTTGTGCCAACTTCTTTCCACAAAAAGGCAATAGCATCCATTCTGATAATTCTGGCACCATTGGCAATGTAAAAAAATAAAACATCGAGCATTTCAATAAAAAGATCAGGATGAGAGAAATCCAAGTCAATCTGATCAGCGCTGAATGTTGTCCACACATGTTTGATGCCTTCATTTGTCTCTACGGCAGTCAGAAGAGGACTTGTTCGCGGCCTGACAACATCAGAGAGGTCAGTATCAGGATTCTCAGTAATAAAAAAACTTTTGCCCGGCTTAATCCCTTTTTTAAAATTTTGAAACCATTGACTGTGTTGAGAGATATGGTTTACGACCAAATCAAACATCAAATCAGTGTCATGACCAAGTTCATGGATTTCCTTCCAGTCACCGAGGGCAGGGTCTACTTTTTTGTAATCAATGACCGAAAATCCGTCATCAGAACTATATGGGAAAAACGGTAAAATATGGACACAACTGATACATTTTTTGAGATTTTTTACAATAAACCTGTGCAATGTCTGTAAGGTCTTTTCACCTTTCTTTTTGATACTGTCACTATAAGTAATGAGTACGATATCTTTTTCATTCCATTTTTCAGTTACTGTATGCTCTTCAGTTTTATATTTTTCAAGAAGATTGAAAACGGATGATTTATGACTTTCCGTCAAACGACTTCCATAGATGAAATGAAGACGCTGAGAAATTGTGTTTCTAATTTTTTCCGGTATCATAAT
>CAZVTW010000690.1:0-2947 GCA_964629805.1 uncultured Bacteroidales bacterium
TAAGCACATTTAAAAGAGATATATAAATTTCGCAGTTATTGTTTATTTCACCCTTGCAGATTCTTCCCCCGATATTATCGGGGTCAGAATGACACGTTTATAGATAGATACGGGGTGTTGGAGGGTTGGAAGTCGGCTTCGCCGACTTCCAACCCTCCAACCCACAGCTAAATAACTGGTTGTCATTTCGAGCGAAGTGAGAAATCTAAATAATTTATATGCTTAAACATTTTACACTTGCTTTTTGTAGGCAGGCAAATAATTCTTTTTTTCTATTCGCAGATAGATATGGAGATAATGGCAAAATGGAATTAAGAAAAATTATTCACAACCCTTCAGCAAACGCTCATCATACCGGAGCGGTTCTGTTATATCAATTATTCGGGTAGAATCATGATGATGGTACGATGGATTAATCAGATAATTAAATTCACCCGGAACGACCGCTGAGGGAACTTTTAAGACATAGTTTTCACCTGATTTAATAAAATCATCCCCTGTCTTTTGTACTTTTAAGGCAAAATGAATTGAATTATGCCGGTCCCGGGGCAACGAATCCGGATGTATGCTATCAACTGCTGCTGGTTCAGAAATATGAATACAGGCAAGACATACATGAGTGGTTTTGAGCAGGTGATAATTATGCACCAAAAACTCAACATAAGCAAGTGAAATGTTCCCGGCCGTATATAACATGTTAATTCCTTTGGAATTCCAACGTCCGCCATAAAGACCGGCACCTATACCAGACAAATCCCGGATATATTCTTTTTTACTTATCCTGTAAACTATCATCAGGCAAGGATACCATGTTCCAAACGTCCAATTTCATCAAGAAGAATACGGATACCAAAACTATTCCGGAGGAGTTGCTTGGGCGGAATATTACCAAGTGCGGTATTCGATGTATCCATCCAGTCATAAAATGACTCGCCAAATGCTGCCAGGCCTTTGCTATAAACTTCCTGAATTTCGAGAACTTTTTCAGTCACAGGAGGCTTAAATGTAGATTTACGTTTATAAGTATCAATAGAGACAGGAATAATCTGCATAAGCTCATCAAGGGTTAATTTACTTTTATGAAGTATCTGCTTGATGTAATTCTTGGATATTCCTGAATAGGCCATATTGTAATATTGATTGGAATATGTTAGTATCTTCGGATCATTCAGAACATCTAATTCTTTTTCTTTTATTGGATATGGTTTTGCCTTCATGTGTGTATATTTACATTGTTTTCATCACAAAAATACACATTTTACGCTGATAATAAAAACTTTTTGAACATTTTTTGGCATTTTTCATTTTTCTAAGAAAGTAGTTTACACTTTTTATATGCAGCGAAAAACCTTATGTTTTATTTAAACCGCCAGGGAAACATGACTCTGTTTCGACAGTTTATCAAAATAATCTCCAAAGGTGTTATAGCGTTTCTTAGGAGTTGACTCACAAATTATTTGCTCAATAATATCATGAGTCCACTCCTAAAAACCTCTTTGTTGCCAAACTCTTTGTTATACCGACTGGTTATCATGCCTGTGCACGATTTAATTGGCATAACGGAAATTAAAATTTCCTAACATGCCAATCCGTCGGCATTATACCAATTATTATTTAATTAACCTAAAAGCAGTTTGGTATCATTTGAAATTTTCAAATCCTCATTAACAGCTATTTAAGTCCGACTTAAAAATTTCAAATGCCCCCGACATTTTATTTACGAGGGCAGGCTCGATTTTGACAAAAATAGTACTTTTAGGAGCAGACTCATATCATTAATAAAAAATCTATTTGGATACTAAAATAAACAACAATCATATTAAAAAAAAAGCCACTTAGTTTGAACCAAGTGACTTTGAAAAAATTACTAACTAAAACTAAAACACGAAAACTATTCAGAAACAGATACCTTACCTATTCTAAGAATTGTAGCATCAAATGTACCCGGACCTCCGGCCCTGTAAATATAAGCAATTGAAATGACTTGACCGTTATACGCAGAAAGGTCTAAATCACCGGTATTAGTGGCTCCATCTGCACCAGGATCATTATCTGTCATAGCATCATAGCCTGCCTGAAATCTTTCCCAAGTTGCAGTTTCAAAGTTTAATCCATTGTAATCAGTTGAAATACGAATATCATAATGATCTTCAGTAAAACTATCTGTTGGATCAAATCTCCTGTCAACATTGAAATTCAATTTAGGAGAAGAGGCATCAATAAGATCAAGTCTGGGAGAGATTAACCAAACTTCTGAATTTGTTAAGTCTTCAGAGCCTGGTACAAAGGCATTCGCTTCAACTCCTTGCTGATCACGTCCTTCAGCAATGCATTTCCAAACTGCAGATCCTTCAGCATTTTGTTGAACTACTTCCTGTGTCCATCCTTCCGGAGGTACTTCTTTTGAACCACCTTCAGCGCAACTATCAAACTCTTCCATGAACGGAAGAGGTTCGCCGGTGTCTTTTGCATTCACAATATTTATTTGTGATTTCGTAGTTATTCCGGTGGTAAGACCATCACCGGGAGAAGTCAATTCGAGTTGAAGCACTACGTCTTCAAACCCAATACCTTCTTCAATAGGAGTAACTGTGAATGAGGCCGATGTTGCTCCGGAGGCAACAGAAATAGTTACAACATCTCCAGAAATGGCAGGAGTTGTTGAGAAAACTGTACCTGCTTCTGCGCCAGATATCGACACAGAGAATTCTGTATCTTTTGGTGCTGGCGGATCAATTGTAAAATTAACTGTAATAGGACTTAAATCATCAGTTGTGCGATCGATTGCCGCATTATCAAAGTTAACAATACCATCCGGTTCTTCTTCGTCATCACAACCAGAGCTGAATGTTAAAACAACAAATCCTAATAACAATAAACTTAAAACTTTTAAATGTTTCATAAATCACAATTTTTTAGTTATTAATAATAAAGAATTTAATCATAG
>CAZVTW010000691.1:0-2945 GCA_964629805.1 uncultured Bacteroidales bacterium
TCTTTTTCAATTTTCACCTCAAGGAGATATGGTCCGTCATGTGCCAGCATTTTTGAGACGGTGGCATCCAGGTCATTCCGGTCGGTTATCATTTGTCCCTCAATACCAAATGCTTTTGCCAGTTGCGGAAAATCCGGGGTTAGCATATTGGTTTCAGCATACCGTTTTTTATTGAACAATTGCTGCCACTGACGTACCATGCCTAAAAAATTATTATTGAAAATAACGATTTTTACAGGCAGGTTGTATTGAAAAATCGTTCCCAGCTCCTGCGAAGTCATTTGGAAACCGCCATCACCTGTAAAAAGGACGACTGTTTTGTCAGGACGTCCGACCTGAGCGCCAAGTGCAGCAGGCAGACCAAATCCCATGGTGCCCAGTCCGCCTGAAGTGATAAGTGTATTAGGTTCTTTGTACCGGTAATACCTGGCGCCCATCATCTGGTTCTGCCCGACATCGGTCACAACAATAGCCTCGCTCCGGGTTTTTTGCGAAATCATATTCACAACTTCACCGGCTCTGATAAAATCCGAATCAGGGAAGCATTCTTTTGCAATTACCTTCTCACTTTCCTGTGCGTGTAATTCAGCGAATTTTTCCAACCATGTACTATCAACTGTGTATTTCACTTTTGGAGTCACAAGGTTGAAAAAATCTTTAATGTCAGCATGGACAGGCAGGTCAGCTTTAACATTTTTATTCAACTCTGCTTTGTCAATATCAACATGGATTATTTTGGCATTCCTGGCATATCTTGAAATATCGCCTGTTACCCTGTCATCAAAGCGCATACCTGCGGCAATGATGAGATCAGCTTCATTGGTCAAAATGTTAGGGGCATAGTTGCCATGCATGCCCAACATTCCTGCATAATGTTTATTATCCTCATCTATTGCAGATTTTCCAAGTAGTGTTACAGCCACAGGTATACCGGTTTTGTCGGTAAAAGTTTTGAGCTGTTCGCTGGCATTGGCAAGCAGGATGCCATGTCCGGCCAGAAGTAATGGCTTTTTTGCTGCATTGATCAAGTCAGCAGCATTTTGAATATCATCCTTTTTGATAGAAGGATGCGGATTGTAGGCACGTGTTGAATTGATTTTTATATATCTGTAATCAATCTCCTGCATTTGCACATCTTTTGTTATATCAATCAGTACTGGTCCGGGTCTTCCGTTTGTGGCATAGTAAAACGCTTTAGCAATGGTTGAAGGAATATCTTCAGCCTGTGTCACCTGGTAATTCCATTTGGTAACCGGCATTGACAGGCTAACCATGTCGGTTTCCTGGAAAGCATCGGTCCCAAGCAGCGGGAAAGGCACCTGTGCTGTAATGAAAATGACAGGGATAGAATCCAGGTTTGCATTGGTAATACCGGTTATAAGGTTTGTCGCACCCGGGCCGGATGTGGCAAAACAAACGCCTGGTTTTCCTGTCACCTGTGCATAAGCTTGTGCTGCATGTGCAGCGCCCTGTTCATGTCTGACAAGGATATGTTTTAATCGGTTGCCCTTATCAAACAATTTATCATAAATAGGCATGATAGCTCCGCCTGGGTAGCCGAATATGGTGTTAACACCTTCTTCCAGTAAAGATAATAACAAGGCCTCAGCGCCTGTAACTTTTGTTCTTTTGATAATGTTGTCAAAGTTTTTCATCTGTTTAATATTTAGTTTTATTATCACCGGGTACTATGTTGACTTATAGATGCATGTTTCATCTGACATTAAATTGCCACTGATATATTCTTTAATTAAGTTTCCGGGCGTGTTAACAGGTATTCCGACAAAAATATTGATTTTGTATGTTGAAAACAAATCAATGGTTTTTTTATCAACCCTTTTAACAATTACATCTGTTACACCATGACCAATTAGTTGCATTAAAAAATCATTGAGGTTATCACCCCTTTCATAATTAAATTGGTCTCTGTTCACATGCGATCCCAGGATGTCAAAAAACTCATAGTGATCGCAGCGCCAAAAATCTTCGCTTAACATGTCATCAGAAACAGGAATGACTAATCTTCTCATTGCTTTGATTTTTCATACAAAACTAATGGCAAATTTATCGTATTCCAAAAAATCCGGCAAAACAGTTATCATGCAAAAAATTGAAAGATGACAGATTTTTAGTTGTCAAATGATATAAATGGATTATCACAGGACTTTCACTTTTATTGTATGAATTGTCATAAAATGCTTTTTTTGTAATTACCAATGGTTTGATACATTTGTAAACAATTACCAATAGCAATACCAATAGTATGAACGAGCCCGGGAAAATGAATAATTGCAAGGAATGCAGATATGCCTCGCAGTGCTTTCAGCATTTATACCCCGATGAACTGGAATTTATCAATAAAAAAAAGATGCAACTCATCTACAGGCCGGGAGAAAACCTCTTTAAGCAGGGCGCTTTTTCACCATATGTCATGTATGTGGCTGATGGCCTTGTTAAAATGTATCTTCAGACCGGCCCGGAAAAGATCGTGAACCTAAGGCTTGCAAAAACAGGCGAATTCCTGGCTTTTTCGTCGCTATTTGGCGCGCAGGTTTACAACTATTCTGCTTCGGCCATCAAAGAATCGTTAATTTGCATGATTGATAAAAATGCGCTGAACCAGTTGATAGGCAAAAATCCGGATTTTGCCATACGTATCACATCTGCAAATTGTCGTTGTGAGGAACATTTTATTCATATCATTAAAAATATTTCATACAAACAGATGCGCGGCAAGCTGGCGTCAGCGCTACTTTACCTTGCATCAGATGAATTTAAGGGATTCGATGTTTTTCAGACACTATCACGCCGTGAAATAGCTGATTTTGCTTGCATATCAACAGAAAGCGCTATCAGATTTCTGAAGGAATTTGAAAAAGAGGGTATTATTTCCCTCAACGGAAAAAATGTCAGGATTACAGACAAAAAGAAGCTGGTGGATATTG
>CAZVTW010000692.1:0-2944 GCA_964629805.1 uncultured Bacteroidales bacterium
TGCACCCTTTTTCCAATATCACAGTAGAGCCTGTCCCGACCAGAGGTCGGGAATACTGTAGGAAAGCCTGTCCCGTACCGATAGGTCGGGAAACTACAGGTTCACCCTGTGAAATAAACAGTTGTACGCGCAAAAGTATTTCACAGGGTAAATTAAAGAACTCATTTCTTTCTTGTAAGACAATCATTAACACGACTTCAAGTCGCAACGGCACGGTGGTATAATGCGTTTTGAATGAGCGACTTACGAACCAGTCCGATAGCACTACCTAACCAAAGATAAATAAAACATAGCGAATCACAAAATCTCAAAATGCATTATGACCGCCTATTAGCACCAGTTGTTTCTTGTTTAAATGTTGGTTAAATGATTTTTACTATTGTACCTTTTCCTAATTTAGATTCTATCTCACCACTCTGCTTTTTAATTATATTGTATGCAATTGAAAGTCCTAAACCAGTTCCTTTTCCTGGATCTTTGGTAGTAAAAAATGGGTCTATCACTTTTTTAAGATTTTCAGAAGGAATACCTTCACCAGTAACTTCTATTTCAATACTTGCATTCTGATTTGTAAGTTTAGTTCTAATAAATATGTTTCCTGTGGTATTTATAGCATCAATAGAATTACTAATAATCATAGATTTTCACGGTAATTTATAATGCGTAAATTTCAAGAATATGTAGCACCTGAGAATTGTATGTTGAAATTATTTAACCAATCATATTTAATATTTTCGAATTGGGCCATTTTTTCTAACACTTTCGGTAATGCCCTTTTCTTTTTTAATTTAACTTGAATGTTTTCATCTGTTATTTTTATCTCACCTGGATTATCCAGGAATTTTTCAAATACAGATTGATCCTCCAAATGCTTGTACCTTGCTGAATCTAATGAAAACATACGAAATATATTGTGTGTTAGGATACTCATTGTTAAATCGAAATCTACTTTGATCACCATTGAGGATGATACACTATTAAGATGGAAAAAATCGATTTTCTCTGAAATGGTTTTTTCAACCAACCAACGCTTTGCATATTTACGTACGACCTCTTCTGGTTTTAACTCAAAATCATTTACTATGATTGTAGCTGGTTTAATTTTACCATGTCCGGTAATACTAACTTGTCTGATTTTTTTATTGTACCCTTTTAACTCAACAATCTCATCAAGAACTTTTATGGTTGCCTTTTTATTACCTGCCCTTTCAACACGGATAGTTTTCCATTTGTTTTTAGGTATATTTTCAAGCCTATCTACTATATTCTTCCCACGACGCCTGATAGTTAAGAACTTTATTCCCTGATCGT
Organism: uncultured Bacteroidales bacterium; assembly: GCA_964629805.1. Lineage (GTDB taxonomy): Bacteria > Bacteroidota > Bacteroidia > Bacteroidales > CAZVTW01 > CAZVTW01. The sequence goes on from CAZVTW010000692.1 coordinate 1,312, forward strand.
CTATTTTGCTTAGGTTTTGATAGTTTGTGAACTTGCTGTCGAAAACCAAGTATTTTAACTTATGTTGCTGATTTGGGTTGCTATGGTAAAAATCTATAAATTCCAGAACCACAGCACTCTGATTTTTATGCAGTACATTGGTGTTTCCATAATCGATAATCCCGCTATCCGGGTCCTGGGCCAGAACCGCCAGCATTGAAGCCAATGCTTTGCCCCTCTTTCCGGACCAATTGTTTTCCAGGTGTTCATCGTCGCCCCAATATGGTACAGAAGTGAAATCAAGGTTGGAGGTGTCGCTAAGCAAATCCAGTGAACTCCATTTTTTGTGAAGTGACTTTAGAAAATTCAGGTTCATATCCGAAGTAACCCTATGTGAATACGAGGAAAACCATGCCGCTTTGGGTAGGACATTAAGACCTGCAAAGAAACCTAACCCCCGATCCATGCACCAAACATCATCAGCACTATATCTTCTAACATTAGATGACTTTAGGGCAACAAACGAAAGAATAGATGATAAGCGGTTAATTTGGCTGGTTTCCGGGTATTCTGATTCTCTTATCAACTTATCAATACCATAATTTTTTATATAAGGTAGCAGGCAAATAAGCCCTGCAGAAGAGCTTTTAAAATCGACAGGAAAAAATGAAAGTGGCATTGATTTTTCAGCACTTAATTCACTCGGTACAAGATTCTGTTTTACAAATTTTTGACGTCTGGGCAATCTGGCAAAGCCATGTGAATGCAATATATTAAAAATGGTCTTTTCTGAAATGTTACGGCCTTTACTGTCAAGAACAACTTTAATATCCTCAACTGAATAATATTTTTTTCTTAATTGTAGTATAATTGTCACATAATCATCTTCAGTTTCTTTTCGACCTCTTTTTAATTCTTTAAAAAACAAATCCTTCCCATTATTTTCTTTCAGATTTTTTCTAAAATTAGAAATAATAGTTGTAAAGCCCCTATATGTATAACCAAAAATTTGGGCTACCTCTTTTGCTTTCTTTTTTTCCACAAAAAACATTCTTAATGCTTCATATTGTTTTTGGGCAATAGAATTTGGGTAAGTAAAAAATTCATCAGGCATCATTGTATTACGTATTATTTTTACAATTACAAAAGTAAGAATAATTTGTTAAAATTCAAAGCAAATTTGAAAAATAATATAAATAGCTATATTTTAGACATTTAAAATAAGACGCTGAGGTAAATTTTATTTTTAGGACATCAATAGAAGTATATTATTGTAATAAATATACGTTGTAATTACGTATTCTGGAAAAAGAATGGGCAGACAATCTACTGATCATCTGCCCATTAAGAAATGTAAAGTCTAAAAACCTATAATTTTTTACGTAACTTTATTCCCGTGAAGATCCATGTTAACGTATTGCCTCTTCCAAAACAGCCCGGTTCCTTCCAACAACAAATATAATTAACCGGTTCAGGCCTGACAGCCTGATTTCCGGCGTATTGGTATGACCGGTTAATCATATTCTAAATGTTGGCGGGTGTTAAATTTTTATTCTCTCACCTTTATTAATAATTTGATTGACAATTGGTAGGGTTGTGTCAAATTCGTCTTTAGTAAAAGCATGAGGTTCAATTAAAGTTTCTTCTCCTCTTC
>CAZVTW010000693.1:0-2944 GCA_964629805.1 uncultured Bacteroidales bacterium
TCATAGATGGTGAATTTTTCATTCACATCCCTGTCAACTGTTTTGGGTGAAGTTATCTCGACAATCATGTCCGGAGGGCCTATACATCCCCGGTCATCTAGTTTGTCCGGATCACATATTATACTTAAATCAGGCTGAACCACTGTATATATTTTTTCATCCTGTTTCTCATCTTTTTTAGGCAAACGAACGTCAAAGGGTGCAGGATAGATTTTGCATTTTTTATTCTTTTGCAGGAAACTTCCTATTACCAGAAACAATTTGGATTCTACTTCCTGATGTATCCTTTTCGGAGCCGGGGACATAAGTTTGATAAAACCGTTAATGAGTTCACGGCGTTTATCGTCCAGCCAGGTTAAATAATCAGCATAAGTATATCTTTTTGTTAAATCCAGGTTGAGTGTTTCCATATTGTTTGTTTTTACACAAAGATAAGACTTTAAGAATTCTGTTACAAACAATATATTGATGAGTCCAATCCTACATCGAAAAAATTATTATTGTCTACAGGGAAAATTATTAAACAGATCGAATGGATTACTCTTTATAAACACATTTGTTTCAACAGGACGAATAATAAGATTATCAACAGTGATATATTTTCCTGTGGTAAATAACTCATAAGTATTGTCCGGTTCGGCCTGAAATTGGGTTGAGATGCGTACCCATTGGTTATAAACGTCATGGACTGCGCGGGTCTCCAGCTTTTGTGCCTGTATTTTTTCTCCTGCTTTGTTTCTGGTGTGAAAAATGGCATCTGGCATATTGTCTGTCCTGGTATCAATATACATCCAGAAGGATAATTCTGCTTTACCATTGAAAGACAGCGGTCCACTGAACAGTTGTGCTTTGCCTTCCTCCTGGTATAATGCCCCATTGCCGGTGAAGTTTATTTTTGATGTTTTATTATTAAAGTCCTTGTATACAATCCTAACAGAATCATTATCCGTACACACATCTGTAGTGCAATCTATTTTGTTCTTCACTTTTGTTGCATACTCTTTCCAGTTCTGATGCGCTTTTGTAAAAACCTCCACAGGTAATGTTGCCAGGCAAAAGTTTTTTTGCCGGTAAAATACCTTTGACTCTGATTTCAGCCATTTCTCCCGCTCAGTAAGTTTTTCATCAGCGCATACAAGCAGGAGTGGTTTGTCATTCATATCATCTAAGCGGCTTTTTCGCAGGGCAGAATCAGCCAGCATTTGTATGCTGCTAAAGGCATGTGTAAAGGATAGTCTTGGTGAATAACTCTGAATCAAAGGAATGCCTGTAAGATAAGAACATTTCATTGCCTCATCAAAACCGGCTTTGCTTTTATCAAAATATAATTTATCTCCACAGGTATTGACAAACGGGAAAAAAAGTATGGCCTGAAAATCTTCCGGTTCGAGCTGTGCCTTCTCTAAAATTGAATGATAGTGATATCTGTATGAAGCTTTAAATTTATCATTCGCATTTAACAGATTTTTTGTGCTGAGACGTATATTCTCAGCCATATCAATTGTCCAAAATGAGATAACAAGGAACAACATTAACATGGCATAAGGTTTCAGGCCTTTTTCTTTCAGCAACCGGAAAAACTGATAATAAAAAAATGCTGCAAATATTGTGAAAATATAATAAAATATCCATGAAAACCTTCCCAGGCATCTGAATTGCTTCAGAGGTGGAATGATATCAGGAATAAAATCAAAACCGTATTTAAAAGGGATACACATTGAAAAAAGTAAAACAATGACAGCAGCAATAAGAAAACGATTAAGTTCCCTGTTTTGGAAAAACAATGAGAAGGAGATTATGTGCCGTCCGGCCAGTTTATAAATAAACAGGAAGGCCACAGAAACAGCCAGTATGGTAGCTGGCAGACCAACATAAGCGCTACCTTCATATTGTATGTTTAGATCGATAATATTTTTTAGTATTTTGATTAAATTGGTTTTGAGGGGAAGAAATATGCTGAATATATTTGAATGAAATATAAAAAAACCCCAGGGATTGTCCGGTCTGTCAGAAACCCAGTCTGTAACAGTAACAAATCCCTTAACAGCAACAACCGGAATGATGGCAATCGTAAAAAGTAACAGTCCTGCCGGAAGCCAGGATGATAAATTTTTCCTGTTTATCAGGAAATCAACAATAAAAACTGACAGCAAAAAGATTGTGAACATGGCTGCAAAATAGGCGCTTGTAAATCCACCAATAAGTCCGGCAATAATGAGTGCGATGGACCATAGCCATCTGGATCTTCCTTTTTTCCACTGAATCAGGAGATACCAGTATAAAGGAATGTGAAAAGCATTTGCCATTTCAAAATGCCCCTGAATCCTGGTAAATTGTGGCGTCAGAAGTCCCAGGATGATAGCCATGATAACTGAATACCAACCCGGGAGGGCATAATGCCGGAGAATGAGATACAACAGAAGAATTGAAATAAACAGGGAAAAAATCATGACGAGGTTTAAAATTCCGGTACCGGAATCCCTGACAGGATAGATAAATTTGTTCACTCCCTTGAATAAGTACACATAAATTGGATGTGAATTGATATAAGATACGTGTTCCCCGTATGGATAATTGATGCCTTGGTGTTTGATACTGACATCGTTTTTTAATAACCAGGAAAAATTATAATAGCTCTTAACAGGATCTACTGTTTGTGAAAAAAAATATTCATTCGGTTTATGAATGACAGGTTTGAAAAGAAGATATAAAAACAGTCCCGATACAATGAACAGGATGAAAAAGGAAAGATGTTTTGTTTTCATGTCAACTCGTTCTCAATTAATACTACAAATCTAAAAAAATAATTGATTCCGGTTGTTAAAGTTGGGAAAATATCATCAGAATTCAGAGCTCATATGAAACTCCACATGAGGATAGTTTTGTTTGGCCAGTTCAAGAGCATAATGAGATTCAGCCAGGAATACCTCCCTGCCGTGTTTGT
>CAZVTW010000694.1:0-2936 GCA_964629805.1 uncultured Bacteroidales bacterium
TCCTCCCCAAATCGTTTAGGTTTTAAATATCTGTTAATTAACGGAGTAAAGCCATTCATAATGAGAATTGCAAAAGAAACACCTTCCGGATATGAGCCAAAAGCCCTTATGAGTACAGTAAGGGCGCCTATACCGGTGCCATAGATTAGCATGCCTTTATTTGACATAGGTGATGTAACGTAATCGGTAGCCATATAAATTGCCCCGAGCAACAAGCCACCAGCAAAAAGATGGAATACCGGACCGGCGAATCTGTCCGGGTTACCGAGGTGCAAGAGTCCGGTAAACAGCGCTACTGAAGCTAAAATTGATATTGGTATGTGCCAGGTAATAATTTTGCGTATTAAAAGGTATATGAAACCAATCAACAGGGCTATTCCTGCAACTTCTCCTAAACTTCCCCCCTGGTATCCAAAAAACATATTTGCCAATGAGGGTATATCTGAAGAAGAAATCAGTTCAGTTGCCGATTGTCCGCTTGATACACCTTCCTGCAGGATGCCGAGTGGTGTTGCGCCTGTCACTGCATCAAGATATTGCAATCTTGATGTTATGGGTTCGGGCCAGGAGGTCATTTGAACAGGAAAAGAAATAAGCAGGAAAACCCTGCCAACAAGCGCCGGGTTAAAAACATTATTTCCCAGGCCACCATATGCCATTTTAGCTATTCCTATGGAGACTAATGCACCAATAACAATTATCCAAACCGGAAGGTTACCCGGAACATTAAAAGCAAGCAGCAGGCCTGTCAATATAGCTGAACCATCATACACAGCGGGTGGTCTTTTTAAAAGATATTTTGTAATAATATATTCAAAAAATACGCATGAGGCTATTGATGTAATGTTAACAATCAACGAACCTATACCAAAATAGTAAAAAGACAAAGCCAATGCAGGTAAAAGTGATATTATAACTCCATACATCAGCTTATTGACCGATTCTTTCCCGTAAATATGCGGTGAAGGCGAAACGATAAGGAAATTATTCATAGCTAATTTTTTCGTGATCTGATTATTTTACCAACAGTTGTTTTTCCTAGTCTGATATAATCCAGGAGTGGTCTGTGCGAAGGACAGGTATAACTACATGATCCGCATTCAATACAATCCATAATAGCATCATGTTCTGCATCATCCCACAATGTTTTCTGTGTATATGTCATAAGGAGGTAGGGCTGGAGTCCCATCGGGCAAACATCGATGCATTTAGAGCATCTGATACAGTCCCTGTATGGGGGTCTGGTTGATTCTGATTTGTCTAATATAAGGATTCCGGATGTTCCTTTATTGACGGGAACATCTAAATTCGGTAATGCCTTGCCCATCATAGGACCACCTCCAATAACTTTTCCAGTATCCTCAGGAAGGCCGCCGGAGGCATCAATTAATTCTTTAACGGGTGTGCCTAAGCGGACAAGATAATTTGAGGATTTCTTTACATTTTTGCCCGTGAGTGTTATGACCCTTTCGAAAAGTGGTTTGTTTTTCTGAACTGCTTCATACACAGCAAATACCGTTCCGACATTCTGTACAACACAACCGGTATAAACAGGTAATTTTCCCGAGGGTACTTCCCTGCCCTGTATAGCCCTGATAAGCTGTTTTTCGCCACCCTGGGGGTATTTTACTTTCAATGCCTGTATTTCAATACCTTCGTATTCTTTAGCGAGTTCACTCAAATGTGCTATGGCGTCAGTCTTATTGTTCTCAATCCCAATAATTGCCCTGTTAATGTTAAGTCCTTTCATCAGGATGTTGGTACCAGTTAGAATTTCCTGGCCTTTTTCAAGCATAAGCCGGTGGTCTGATGTGAGATAAGGCTCACATTCCACACCATTGACCAACAATACTTCCACCTTCTGACCCTTAGGAGGCTGCATTTTGATATGTGTGGGAAATGTAGCGCCACCAAGTCCAACAATACCAGATTGTGCAACTTTATCGATAATCTCTTTTGGCGATAAGTCACAGTCTTTTTTAATCTCTTTCGATCGATCAATTTCATCTATCCATTCGTCACCTTCGACCTTAACTACAAGCGCCGGCTTTTTATAGCCGCTCATATCAACAACTTCATCTATTTTCATAACCTTTCCGGAAACCGGAGAATGGATATTTGCTGATACAAAACTACTTGATTCGGCAACCAGTTGACCGGTTTTTATCGTATCTCCCTTTTTAACAATAAATTTGGCAGGAGCACCAATATGCTGGCCTGATAATATATAAACTGTTTCCGGAACAGGAAGTTCTTCTATGGCGGCAGTAGCTGATAATTTATTTTCCGGGGGATGGACACCCCCTTTAGAAAAAGTTTTTAACATGCCTTATTATTCTATATTATTATGTTGATTTAAATATATTAAAAATGAAAACTTTAGTTATATTATTCATTAAAGAACAATTTAATCATTTTCTGATTTATTCTCTTTTCTACTGGGCGGAGGATTTTTATCAGTTGCAGTTGATGATGTTTCTGCAGGCTGTTTTTTGGCCTTCTGATTCCTGTCACCACTGTCTGATTCTGTTTTTTTCTTCTTCTTCGGTGGAAAATTAATTTCAAGAATTGCATTAGTCGGACATTCTTCAACACATTTCCTGCATAATTTACATTTATAAGAATCAATGTAAGCCAGGTTGTTTTCCATCGTTATCGCGTCGAAAGGACAAATCTTCACACATTTTCCACAACCAATGCAGGCCACCTTACAGGCTTTTCTGGCAGGTCCGCCTTTGTCTTCATTAACACAACTGATATATATTTTTCTGTCTTTTTTAGCCTTCTTGCGTAATTCAATAATATCTCTCGGACAGGCTGTAACACAAGCGCCACATGCAACACATTTATCATCAGTAACGATCGGCAGGCCGGTTTCAGGATTCATATGAATTGCATCAAAATCACAAGCGGTAATGCAATCGCCATACCCAAGA
>CAZVTW010000695.1:0-2926 GCA_964629805.1 uncultured Bacteroidales bacterium
TTGAAATTCAAAAAATCTATCAATTCACACGCTGAATCAATTTCTGCCTGGTGTATATTTTTTGACTGGCACAACATTGTTGCTGCATTGATTTTTGCCCGGTAAGGACCTGAGATGAGTGTTGCTGCTTTTAAAAAAACAGAAGCCCTGTTTTCCCAGGGTAAATCAGCCCATTGTTTTTTTGCCTGTTTGGCGCTTTCGATTGCTTCCTTGACATTTTCTGCGTTTCCCTGATGATAAACACCCAATAGATGTCCCAGATCATGCGGGGGATGAATTTCTTTAAGTGTTCCTGTCCTGACTTCCTTCCCATTGATTATCATAGGAATTTCAACTTCTTTGGAACGAGCATCGTTGATAGCTTCCCGTAATTGTTTTCTTTCGGGTGAACCGGGTTCATAGGTGAGTACGGGTTCATTATAAATTTCCGGTAAACTAAATAGACTTTTTGGCATAATGATAGGATTTTAATTTGTTTAACATACTTATATTTTAGAGAAAATTAGTTAAAATTCAGTGCATTAGCCCCGCTTGTGTGTGTTTTGTTAAGCATAATACCTGATATTGTTGAGCATACCCTTGTCAAAGTATTCCTTTGGGAGAAAACATCTATGACTGATCTGATTGTGAGATACCGAAATGTAATAGAGTATCCCCGAATTTGAAAATGACAGGACGGAAAGGATTATTTTTATTGCATACATATTTCCCCCGGACCTATATTATAGTGGATTGATAATGCATTGGTTAAAACAAGGGAGGAGTTGATGATAAGAAAAGAAGCGGAGAGAGAGGGATTCGAACCCCCGGAGGTTTGACCCTCAACGGTTTTCAAGACCGCCGCAATCGACCACTCTGCCATCTCTCCGGTTTAGCCCGCAAAAGTAATACTATTTTTGAAAACGAAAAAAAATATTTCAGTTACGAGTAATCATTTCCAAAAGTCGATTTTTTTAAGATTGACAATATCATCAAAAAACATTTGGGAAATCGGAATAAACATTTCGCTGTAATCGGAGACAAAGAATTGATCTTCTCCTTTTTTAGATGAAGACAACAACTTTTTTTCCTGCAGGTTATCCTTTAGATAAGTTGCTGCCAAATGGGAGGAGTCAATGACCTTGACTTTAAAATCATAATACTTTCTGATTTGATTTTTGATAATGGGGTAATGTGTGCAGCCAAGAATCAATGAATCTATTCCCTGTATTTCATCCCTCGACAGATAGGAGCGGATAATAGCATTGCTAATATCATCATAAATGAAACCCTCTTCAATCATGGGCACCAAAAGTGGGGTAGCCATTGCTTTAACCCTTATTTTCGGCCTTTTCGATGCAATATTAATCTGATAGGCGGAACTATGTATTGTTCTTTTTGTGCCGATGACTCCGGGTTTATTTATGTTTCCATCTTTACTAATGATATTAATTACGGGACTGATCACATCAATCACAAGAGCTTTGTCGCCAACAAAGTCTTTCACAGCATTATAAGCCACAGCCGAAGCTGTATTACAAGCTATGAGTATGACTTTACAATTGTGTTTTAAAAGGAATTCAGAAATTTTCACAGCATAATACCTGACGGATTCAGCAGATTTATCACCGTAAGGAAGATGGGCTGTATCGCCAAAATAAATGATTTTTTCCTGCGGCAGGAGTTTGACGACAGAACTTGCAACTGTCAGACCTCCGAGTCCGGAATCGAAAATACCTATCGGGTCTGATTGTTCATGTTGGTTCATGAAGGTATGGTATTAAGCGCTAATAAATAAAGCCCACTGACTCATAAAGAATATTTACCTGCCAGTGGGTTTTATAAAAATAAGGGCTATCGGGAAAGATATTTTCTACTGAGTAATATTTAACTTTTCTTTCACAAGGGAAGAAACATCATCACTTTGTTCTGAAACAAAAAGCAGGGAGTTCTTATCAAAAACATAGATATATCCATTTTCTTTTCCTACCTGCTGAATAGCATTCTGGGCTTTTTCCATCAGGGGTTGAAATAATTCTGATTCTTTAGCCTGTAATTCTTGTTGAGCAGAAACCCTGAATTGCTGGATTCTGTTTTGCATTTCCTGTAACTCTGCTTCTCTTGTTTCCCTGATTAGTTTTTTCAGAGAGTCCCTGGAATTGATATAATTTTCAAGTTTGTTATTATATTCAACTTCCATAGCTTCAGCCTGATCCTGGAGTTCTTCAGCAAATTTTTGAAGTTCCTCCTGTGCTTTTGCCCTTTCAGGCATAACCTGTAAAATAGATTGGAAATCGACATGGGCAAACTTATAATTTTTTTGTGAAAAGCTGTTTGAATTAATAAACAGGCTAATCATCAAGATGAATGAAATAAATAATGATTTTTTCATGACTGCTCTATTAAGATTTTTTGTTTTGCGCAAATATAAAAATTAATTTGTAAATACAGTTGATTATGAATTATTTCTGCAAAAAAATCAATACCCTAATTTTTCAAGTACCTCGTCGGATTTATCATATTTAGGATCAGTGAATAACAAACTTGCACCTGCTGCTGTATCGAAAATGACAGCATAATTTCCTTGTTTGGCGATTTCCTTAACAGCATTGTAAATTTCATCCTGAATGGGTTGTACAAGTTCCTGCCTTTTTTTAAATAACTCCCCTTCTTTGCCAAAATATTTCCTTTGTAATTCTTTCGCTTCTTTTTCTTTGTTAATAATTTCATCTTCTCTTCGTCTTTTCATATCTTCTGACAGAAGAACACTCTCAGACTGGAATTTTTTGTAAAGCTCTTCAACTTCTTTAAAAGCCTGTTCAACTTCTTCCTGGTATTGTTTTGATAAAGCATCCAGCTCTTCTTTAGCGGTTTCATAAGCCGGAATTTTTTCTAAAATATATTCAGTGTCTACAAATGCATATTTTTGCGCAAATGTCACATTACC
>CAZVTW010000696.1:0-2924 GCA_964629805.1 uncultured Bacteroidales bacterium
ATATCTCCAAAAAAAAGAATTACAAAGCTCACTTAAAGTAAATGTTTTATAAAGAATTACTATTGTACGTATAAAAATTCAAATATGAACAGATTTCGGGTGAAACGAGGAATCTATTCAATATTTACCGGTCATCAATGATAAAAATTATTGATTGTATTTAAAGTGATATTATCCTGTTTTTGAATTTTAATCCAGTCCAATAGAATAATAGTATGCTCAAAAATATCCGGAAAAAAACCCTTATAAAAAAATACCGCCACTTTTATTTTTGATGAGCTCTGTAAATTGATTTACTGATTTTGCAGGTTGATTATTTATTCGTGTAATGATAAAACCTTCTTTCATATTTGTTTGTTTCCTGACTTTACCATTAAAAATTTTTTTTACCCTGATGCCTCTTTCAATTCGGAGATTGTTAAGTTCTGTTGATGATAATTCTTCAAGTGCAATCCCAAGGACAGACTCAACATTAAAGTCTTCAGGTTTGATAATTCCTGTTTCTCCACGTTCATTTTTAAGTGTGGTCTCAATGTTTTGTTGTGAACCATTTCTGTAAATTTTGAGTGCAAGTTTATCTCCCGGTCTGTGCCTGCCTATTATTTCAAGATATTCAGAAGATTTTCTAACCGGCTTTCCGTCTATTTCAATAATAATGTCCCCTTCCCGGAGTCTGGCATCCATTGCAGCGCTGCCATCTTTAACCGATGTAATAATCAGTCCCGATTTAGCAGGTATTTGAAGTGATTCTGCTTTTGACCTGGTAAGTTCCTCTGTGACAGCTCCAAGATAAGCCCGTTGAACAATTCCATATTTCATCAGGTCCTCAACAACTTTTATGACAATGTTTCCCGGAATAGCAAAAGAATAACCTGTAAAACTACCTGTTGGAGTCGCGATAGCTGTATTAATACCAACCAGATCGCCCTGCATATTTAAAAGTGCACCTCCGCTGTTTCCGGGGTTCACAGCAGCATCGGTCTGAATGAATGATTCTATGGCAAATTCGCTGGTTATAACATTAATATCACGTGCTTTAGCGCTAACTATGCCTGCTGTAGCGGTTGAGGAGAGATTGAAAGGATTTCCAACTGCTAAAACCCATTCACCGATTTCGAGATCATCTGAGTTGGTAAACTTGATAAATGGTAGGTCTTCCATGTCAATTTTTATCAAAGCAATATCTGTGGAAGGATCAGTGCCGACTATCTCTGCTTCAACAGTGTGGTTGTCATGTAAGGTAACTTCCACTTTATCAGCATCACGGACAACATGGTTATTTGTTACAATGTAACCGTCACTACTCATGATAACACCTGAGCCGGAAGACTGGTTTATTTGTTCTTGTTCGTAGGGTTGCCCGAAATAGTATCGCTGACCGAAATGACGCCCGAAAAATTCCAGTAACGGATCGTTGAAGCCATATAGATTATACATTTTTTTCTTTGTTACAATGGTTGATTTGATATGAACAACAGCTTTAACCGATTTTTTGGCTGCAAAGGTAAAATCAGCCGGGACATTATCCATTTTTTCAGTATTGGTGGTAAATTTAATGGTGGATGTGTCCTGTTTTTGTATATAAACCGGAATTTCTCTCGTGTCGCGGAAAATAAAGTAATTGGACAATGAAGTCAGTACACTCACGATGATTGCCGTTATGATGATTTTCTTCATGGGTTAAATATTTTAATTGTACGAAAAAACAAAGGGTTGCTAACATAGAACAACCCTTTAATAAACGTTTTGCTAAGATTCATTATTTTGATTTACTGCTTTCACATTCCTTTAAACTTCTTAGGAAATAGAGATACTTTTCGGGGGCTGAGGTTTTGCTTCTTCTTTTTTCGGAATATCAACGTACAAAACTCCGTCTTTTTGATTTGCTGTTATTTTATTCACATCGGCATCTTCCGGCAAAGTAAATGATCTGCAAAAAGAATCAACAGAGAATTCTCTTCTGATGTATCTCTCTTTTGTTTCCTTTTTGTTGCCCGGTGTTTTGGAAGATATTGACAGTGTATCATTATCCAGGTCAATGTTTATGTCTTTTTTATCAAGACCAGGGGTGGATAACTCGATGATGTATTTGTCTTCTCCTTCAATGATATTGACTGAAACTGAATCTTTTTTACCACCTGCATAATCTTTTGAAACTGGTGATTCTGATTTGATGAGTTCATCCGTAAAACCCGGAAACCTGTTAAATATTCTAAATTCTGGTATCATAGCCTATTCCTCCTTAATATTATTTTATTATTAAATCAATTTGTTTGTATTTTTTACCTTACAAATTAAAAGCCACTGTGATCTTTGATAATGAAATATGCCATTTTGGCTTTAAATCAGGGGTTTGATATGCCATTTTGGCTAAGATGTTTGCATCAACGATTAAATGACTGACATGATTTACCTATCATGAACACTTTCTATAAATTGGACTGAAATAAAAAATTAATATACCTTTGCGCTGTCAAATCAGAGAATAACAAAAATAAAAATATGGCTCGAAAAGAACTAATATTGTTGAGTGTAACCGGAAATAACAAACCAGGTCTGACCACCAGCTTAACGAAGGTATTGGCAAACTATCAAACAAAAATACTGGATATTGGTCAGTCTGTCATACATAACATGCTTTCATTAAGTATTTTGTTTGAAGTACCACCAAAATCTGAATCATCTCCTATACTCAAAGAATTGCTTTTCAAGGCATATGAGTATGATGCCAGGATTAAGTTTACACCTGTTACTGAAGAAAACTATGAAAAATGGGTCAAAGAACAAGGTAAAAAGCGTTATATTGTTACTTTACTCGGTCGTCAATTCGCGGCTTCCGAGTTGTCAAAAGTAACAAAAGTATTGCTCCAACAGGGCCTGAATATAGATATTATCTCGCGTTTATCCGGTCGTATTCCACTTGA
>CAZVTW010000697.1:0-2923 GCA_964629805.1 uncultured Bacteroidales bacterium
GATTTACTGTTTGCCAATAAGCTGGTGAAGCATTCTAAATCCAATTCGATTGTACTGGCTAAAAATAAACAATTGCTGGGCAGTGGTGTTGGTATGACATCAAGGGTTGATGCCTTGAAGCAGGCTATTTCAAAAGCCAAAGAATTTGAAAAGGATTTGTCAGGCGCTGTCATGGCATCTGATGCATTTTTCCCTTTTGCTGATTCTGTCGAAATAGCTCACAAGGAAGGTATTACAGCAGTTATTCAGCCGGGTGGTTCTAAAAGAGATAAGGATTCAATTGAATATTGCGACAAAAATAATATGATCATGGTTCTTACAGGCCATCGTCATTTTCGTCATTAGTATTAAAAAACATAAATGAGTCCACTCCTGAGAAGCCTCTTTGTTGCCAAACGCTTCATTATTTATCTCGATTTTGACAATAATAGTACTTTTAGGAGTTGACTCATAAATAAATAAAATATACCTTTGCAGTTTATTTTGAAAAAGTATTACTTTCGGGTCATATTTTAATATTTTGTATTCGTTGTATTTGGAACAAAAATTGCTAATTATCACCAAAATATAGATAATTATTTGACAAACAGGAGATGGGATTATTTTCATTTTTAACACAGGAAATTGCTATTGATTTAGGAACAGCCAACACAATCATTATCCATAATGACAAGATTGTTGTTGATGAACCATCTATCGTAGCAATAGAGATAAGCAGTGGTAAGCTCTACGCTGTTGGCAGTGTTGCCAGGCAGATGCATGGAAAGACACATGAAAACATTAAAACAATTCGTCCCTTGCGGGATGGTGTTATTGCAGATTTCCAGGCTGCTGAACTGATGATTCGGGGGATGATCAAGATGATGAATACCAGGAGCAGTTTTTTTACACCGTCCCTCAAAATGGTTATATGTATACCCTCCGGTAGTACAGAGGTTGAGGTAAGGGCTGTCAGGGATTCTTCTGAACATGCCGGCGCCAGGGAAGTGTATATGATACATGAACCAATGGCTGCTGCCCTCGGAATTGGAATAGATGTTGAAACTGCCGAAGGAAACATGGTTGTTGACATTGGCGGAGGTACAACAGAAATTGCAGTCATTTCACTCGGCGGGATTGTCTGTAACCGTTCAATCCGTATTGCAGGCGATGATTTTACTGATGACATACAGGAATATATGCGCCATCAGCATAACATTAAAATAGGAGACAGAACAGCAGAAGAAATAAAAATAAATGTTGGTTCTGCATTACCCGAGTTGGATGATCCGCCCGAAGACTATATTGTCAGGGGGCCGCATCAGATGACCGCCCTTCCGGTGGAAATCCCTGTTACTTACCAGGAAATTGCTCATTGCCTGGATAAGTCTTTGAATAAAGTCGAAGCCGCTATAATTGGTGTGCTGGAGCAAACACCACCTGAACTCTATGCAGATATATATAAAAATGGTATTTACCTTGCAGGAGGGGGATCTTTGTTAAGAGGTTTGAGCAGACGAATAGCCGAGAAAACAAATATCCCGGTGCATATTGCTGAAGATCCGCTCCATGCTGTTGCCAGAGGGACAGGTATTGCGCTCAAAAACGTTGATAATTTCCCGTTTCTGATGAGGTAATTTCAATTTGCACCCTTGTATTTGTGCTGGTTGATCAACAATTTGCACTGACCCGACAGAATGATTCATATTGTAAAACGACACATGTATGAAAGCGTTGTTTAAATTTATTGGACGGTTTCATTTTTTCCTGCTTTTCCTTATCCTGGAGACTATTGCTTTTTCCATAATCATTAATAACAATATAGATAAAAAAGCAAAGTTAATAAGCTCGGCTAATTTTATCTCCGGTTATTTCTATTCACGCCTCAGTATTATTGATGAGTATTTATCCCTGCGCGAAATTAACAAAGATTTACAGGCCGAAAATGCCCGACTGTTGAATAAGTACAAACACGCCTACAGGAAAAATTTTGTATCCGCATTTCTGGTGGATGATTCCATTTATCAACAGCAATATGTCTATATTCCGGCCAGGATTGTAAATAACTCTGTTCATCGTAAACAAAATTATCTCACACTTAACAAAGGTGAAAACGACGGCGTCAAAATTGATATGGGCGTGGTTGGTCAAAATGGAATCATCGGTATTGTCCGTGATGTTTCAAATAATTATGCATCTGCAATATCAGTTTTGAATACAAAAATTGGTATTAGCGCCAAAATAAAACGTAACGGTTTTTTCGGTTCAATCATCTGGGATGGTAGAAATTACAGGACTGTTAATCTCAGGGAAATACCAAATCATGTACAAATTGAAAGAGGAGATACCATAATTACAAGTGGCTTTTCAACAATTTTCCCGGAAGGAATTTTAGTGGGTACAATAGAATCATTTCAACACGGAGAAGGAGAAAACTTTTATGATATCCGGGTACGATTGGCCGAAGACTTTAAAAAAGTCCATTATGTCAATGTAATAGGAAATCTTATGCGAAAAGAGCAACAGGAACTTGAGTCCGGGATAATGAAAACAGAATAGGATTTATCATTCCTGATCTCATTTTTTCGAATTCAAAATATGAGAAAAATTTCGGATTTTTATCCTCAAAATTCTTCGTTTAATATATTTTTACCTATTTTTGCAGCGCTTTTCTAAAGCCCAGGTGGCGGAATAGGTAGACGCGCATGGTTGAGGGCCATGTCCACGTTAGTGGGTGCAGGTTCGATTCCTGTCCTGGGCACAACCTTATTTTTTTTAATTCGAATTAGACCTTTTAGTGAATTGATTTTCCGAAAATAAGTTGCCTTTACTTCACAACGAAAAATATACTTTTTTTGGGCATTTTTCATTTATCACTTAACACTTTTGTACCCAAATAATGTCCGGATATTTTAGACTCTTCGCTACCCGGACAATTACATGT
>CAZVTW010000698.1:0-2910 GCA_964629805.1 uncultured Bacteroidales bacterium
ACACTGATGAAATACTCAGGCAAAAAGAAAAAATATCAAAAGCATATTCAAATATCCAATTATTAAGTGATATAGGAAGGGATGTTATAGCACATCTTAAAATAGAACAAATCGTTGAAACTGTATTTCACAACCTGAATAAGTTAGCGGATGTATCAGTTTTTGCCATCGGAATTTTCAAGGAAGAGCGAAATGGACTCGAATTCTGGGGAATTAATAAAAAAGGCAATACAACAAAACTTGGATTTGATTCCCTTGATAATAACAACTATCTTTCTGTAAAATGTTTCACCGACCAAAAAGAACTGGTTATCAATGATTTTGAATCAGAACAGCAGACGCTGAAATCGCAATGTCAGCTACCGGAAAATGACCACTGGCGCGAATCTATGATATATATTCCGCTTACTTACAAAAGAAACAAGTTAGGTGTCATAACAGTCCAGTCATATGAAAAAAATGCCTATGAGGAAAATCACCTGAATCTTTTACGAAACCTCGGTATTTATATCACCATTGCCCTTGAAAATGCTAATGCTTACCATAAAATTGAAAAACAGCAAAAAGAACTTATTGAACAGGCCGAAGACCTGAAACAGGCCCATGAGGAAATCCTGGTTAATAATGAAGCGCTTGAACAGCAAAAAGAAGAAATCTTATCACAGCGGGATGAGATTTACAAGAAGCAAAAGGAACTTGCTAAAAATGAAGAAAAATACAGAACACTTGTAGAAAATCTCAATGATGTTATTTTCACAACCAGGGTAAATGGTTATATTGAATACCTTAGTCCTTCGTTTATAAATCTGATAGGGGAAAAACCTGATGCATACCTTGGGCAACATATCTCAAAACTTGTGAAACCGGAAGATATACCGGAAATGATTAATTATTTCAGTGATAACCTGGAGCCAGGTAAAGAAAATGAAATTATCTCCAGCGAAGTCAGAATGCTTAATAATCAGAATCAAACAGTATGGGTCTATATCAAAATGCATCAGATTGTTACTGATGGAGAAGTTACGGGATTTCACGGTATTATTTCTGATATCTCGGAACGTCGAAAGGCTTTGCAGGCTATTGAAGATGCTAATGAAGAATTAAAACAAAAAAATAATCAGATTACAGATCAGCAGAAACATATTACTGACAGTATTTATTACGCGAAAAGAATACAGGAAGCGCTTTTACCTGCTGGAGAATATATAGAAAAACAATTCCCTGAACACTTCATTCTTTATTACCCAAGAGATATAGTGAGTGGTGATTTTTACTGGGTGCAAAAAAAAGTTCATAATGTGATGTTCGCAGTTGCCGATTGTACAGGACATGGTGTTCCGGGAGCTTTCATGAGTATGCTTGGTATTTCTTTCCTTAATGAGATTGTAAACAAGAACCTGAAAAAGTTTTATGATAATTCAATTCACGTGAACGAACTTATAACACAACTCAGACAAAAAGTGATAAAATCACTCAAACAAACCGGAAAATTCGGAGAATCTAAGGATGGAATGGATATGGGATTGTGCATGATTAATCTTGAAACCAAAGAGATGCAGTTTACCGGTGCCTTTCAATCGCTTTTACTTTACAGAAAAGATAAACTCATTCAATTTAAGGCCGACAGAATGCCAGTCGGATTCAGTTATCATGATATAAAGGAATTCACAAACCACAGCTATCAATTAGAAGAAGGAGATACATTATACATGCATTCTGATGGATTTGTGGATCAATTTGGCGGGAAACATGGCAGGAAATATATGTCTAAAAAATTTAAAAACCTTCTGATGGACATTCATACTTACCCGATGGAAGAACAGAAAGAAATCCTCGCAAACACAATAAACAGCTGGATGGGTGACACTTACGAGCAAGTAGATGATATTCTTGTATTTGGAGTGAAAGTTTAACAATAAATTTGATAATTAGTAACAATAAAATTATTAACGCAGGGTGTTTTTTTTATCTTTGCTAAAAAATTTTATGATGAACAAAACATAATGAGCAATGTAACGTATAAATCAGAAAACCATGGTTGATTTGAAAAATACAGAAGCAATAGAGCAATTTCACAGGTTCAACCTGTATGAGCATCATTTTTCAACAAAATACAGAATTTTGTTGTCATATAAAGGGCCTTTTGACAGGGACTACCTGAAAGTCATAGGTAAGTATATCAAGCAAATTTTGGATAAGGACCCAAGGATGGGCAAAAAATTGTTTAATATATTTATTGAACTGGCACAAAACATATCATACTACTCCTATGAAAGGGTTGATGATAAATTAAATTCAGGTATAGGTTCTTTAGTCATTCTCGAATCAAAAGAACATTACTATCTGTATACAGGTAATGTTATTAGAAATGAGGATGCAGACAAACTCATTGATAAATGCGAAATGATTAATTCATTGGACAGCACCGGATTACGGGAACTTAAAAGGAAACAGTATGAAGAGCCGCCAACCGACCACCGGGGCGCTAATATAGGGCTCATCCAGGTTGCCATAACTTCTGCAAATCCGGTAATCATGGAATTCTCTCCGGTAGATGAGGAGAGTTCCTTTTTTGCTTTGGCGGTGAAAGTTGATAGACAGAAATAAATAATATATGGAAAATATTCTCATTGAAAGACATTTCGAAGACGATTTCGAACCTTCTGTTGACTTTAATGCAACAACAGGAGATTGTGTTTTAGCTGGTGAATCTTACCTCGATTATTCTACTGAATTTTATGAGCCCCTCATTAATTGGTTCAAACAATATTTTGAAGAGGTAAAAGGACCTGTAAATCTTGATATCAAGTTAACATATTTTAATACCAGTTCCTCTAAACACATCTATATTCTCCTTACTCTGCTGAAAGAATATGAAAACTCAGGAGGGAAAGTTAATGTTAACTGGCA
>CAZVTW010000699.1:0-2906 GCA_964629805.1 uncultured Bacteroidales bacterium
AATATTATTTATCTTTCCTTAAAAAATGAAATTGCGTAATGTTGCTTATTGCTATTGTTGTCAATCATTTCTACAGCTCTTCTGCATGTTCCAGGAGGTACTGTTCTGCTTTAGCTGACCAGAGACAGTTATTATCTTTAACAATGGCATCAAGTTCTTTAAAAACAGGATTCGTTTTGCCCTTCTCAGCCAATTGATTAATCGCTGTGAGTTCGAGATTGATATTTGTGTAAATGAGTTTTTTACCTCCCGGTATATTCGGAAGATTTTTTGTTGTATCAATAACAGCATCCAGTCCGCCGATATGTGTAATCATGCCGGAAGGATCAATCACTCCCCTTGCCATCATGTCAAGCGCTTCACGCATATCATCAGTATTTCCGCCACTTGTACCTACAATATGGGTCGATGCATAATGCACATTGTAAAAGTTCAGGCTGGCGCTAAAATCCGGAGATGAAGGCCCGGCAAAAAAATTCAGGCACCCGTCCCTGCCAAGGATAGCATCTGCCTGTTCTACAACCGGTTTAACCGGTGCAAAAACAAACACATCATCAAATCCTTTACTCCCTGGTGTCAGGCTTTTTAAATACTCAACCGGTTTTTCCATGTTTCCGGTGTTAATAAAAAATAAAGAGATACCTTTCTTTTTGGCTTCTTCAGGGGGGAAAAGACATTCCGCTCTTTTCAGCCGGTCATCATCAATATCAGTAACAACCAGAACAGACGGTCTCCTGTCGCAGTTGAGAGCATAATCAATGGCTCCAAGTCCCATTGGCCCCACCCCGGCAAGAATAGCCAAGTTGCCGTTTTCAACAACCCCCATTTTATGAATATATGATCCGCCTGTGGTGTGGTAGTTTGCATGAAAAGCGCCAATAACGCATGACATCGGTTCGGCAAGTGAGCCGTAAAAATAAGCATCTCCCTGGTAATCAAGCAAACAATCCATTTCCATCACTTCATTCGGGATGATGACATATGTGGCATTGCCACCGATATGATGAAACGAATACCCCGGCGCATCCAGGCTGCCTTTGTAATTCAGAGCAGGTTGAATAGAAAACTTCTGCCCCTCCGTAAACTTATGTGCCCATTTTTCTCCAACGTCAACAATTTCACCACAAAATTCATGTCCGATAATGGTCGGATTAATGTGCACATCATCCGGAACCCGTTTGTGGTTAGCGCCCTGTTTTGTTGCTTTATATGAAGACATACAGATACTGTCGGAGACGACCCTGGCCAGTATCTCATTGTCTTTTAAAGGTGGCAGTTCAAATTCCTCCAGCCTTAAATCATCCTTTCCGTATATTCTGACTGCTTTTGTTTTCATTTACAAGTAGTTTTATTTGTTTTTTATCTTTTTATAATAATTATATCTTCTCTTAATCTCCATGATAATATCATATCCATTTGTCCGCAGGAGCCAGACCCGGCTGAAGTTGCACCACTGTATGAAATCCAGCAGTTCTTCACCGTCAAGGCCGGTTGTTTCACGAACGATTGTCGGATTAAATTTTTCGTCAATGATACGGTCTACTTCGGCCTGGCGTTCAAGCATACGCACTTTTTTACGCTGTTTGTCTTTTTTATTAGACAAGGAAAAAGGTATCACAATACCGCCGGGATTCCTGTCATAAGCAATAGCAGCCAGCTCGTATGATGTAAAGAGACTTTTAAGCCATTTTTCAACATCCGGCCCTTCTTCTTCCAGCTCCATGTTGACAATCTGGTACTTAAACTGCTTCCAGGATAAAGCCCTGACATCGACCGCTTCTAATTCAACAACATCACGTTCAAGAGGTATTTCCACAAAAAAGGTTTTGTTTTCCACAACTGAATCACGAAGTGAAAAGAAATAATTTTTATAACCAATGGTTGAAACACGTATGGTATCATATTTTGCGACTTTCAGGTAGAACAGACCAAGTGTATCAGTGATGGTTCCTTTTTTAGTGCTTGTATTGATGACAGTTGCGAATACCAAAGGTTGATTCTCTCTGTCACTTTTTACCAGGCCGGTCAATTCAATCAGTCTATACTCGTCTTCCTGCGACCAGAGTTGCTTCACCTGGCAAAAAACAGATAAAAAAACAATGATAGTGGTCAGTATTGAAATAATTTTTCTCATCTCATCAACTTTCTTTAAATATCCGCTAAAAAAATTGGGTTAAACCTAAATTTGCCAAAACGGATTTGTTATTATACAACGAACCAGATAGCATATTAACCTGAATCGCTCAAAAATAAAAATAATTCGTGAACAGCCCGATTTATTCTTCGAAAAAATCTTTTGTTTTTCTCTTTCACCGATAATTGTTATTCTTGTGTTTTGTTTTCAACCAAAAAAAATGAACGGTGAAGAATTCGAACGAAAGGAATAAGATATTATACTTTATCAGGCACGGACAGACAGAGTATAACCGGAAACAGCTCATCCAGGGTCGTGGGATAGATGCCTCACTGGACAGGCGGGGAAAGTTACAGGCAGAAGCCTTTTATAATAGCTATAAAGACGAAAAATTCGATACCATTTACACCTCAACCCTCAAAAGAACCTATGAAACAATTCAACCGTTTCTTTCAGACGATTATGACTATGAAAAACTTTCCGGTCTGGATGAAGTTTCTTTCGGCGATTTTGAGGGCACACCAATTTATTCGGCAGGTAATCACCGGCTAAAGCCAGTCATCAATGAATGGCACATCGGAAATTACCAGGCTTCTGCTCCTGGCGGAGAAAATCCAAAGCAGGTTTTGCTTAGGCAAAAAGAAGCTTTAGCGCATATACTCAGCAAAAAAGATGAGAAAAAAGTACTCATTTGTACGCATTCCCGTGCCATGAAAATCTTTTTCTGCTTTCTGCTTAATGTTGAATTAAAATTCATGGACACCTATCAACC
>CAZVTW010000700.1:0-2892 GCA_964629805.1 uncultured Bacteroidales bacterium
AAGAATTGACGGTTTTTCATGTCGTATGATTGATGGTTGTTTTCAAAGTTCTGAATCACCATCATTCCAAAATGTAAAGGATTTATACAGGATTTCAGAAAATCCTGGTCAGAAATATATAACTGTAGTCTTCGAAAAACCACAAAAGGTAAAATATTTTCGGTATAAATCACCACTTTTTGGATATTGCAATATTGCTGAAATAGAATTGTATTGTAATGGTGTTAATTGTGCTTCAGAAGGCCGTTTAATTTCTAAAACCGAAGATTTATCAAATGCCCCAAAGGCTTTTGATAACAAATCAATAACATTTTTTGAGTCAAAGTACCCCTCTGATGGTTGGGTAGGTCTAAGTTTCAATGAATATAAAATGATAGATTCCATAAAATACCTTCCAAGGACCGGTGTTAATATGGTTGAGCCGGGGAAATCTTATAAATTATTTTATTGGGATGAGCAATGGATTTCCATAGGGATTAGAGAAGCAAGAAATAATCATATTATATTTGAAAATGTGCCTGATAATTGTTTGTATTGGTTAAGAAGTATTGAAGGAGGCAGGGAAGAAAGGGTGTTTACCTTTGAAAATAGTAAACAAGTATGGTGGTAATTATTTGTAAATCTGATAATATATTATTATGAGTGAAACATATAGGTTTGTATGATTATAATTATTTGTATTGCAGGTTATTCATTTCTTTTAAAGAATACAAATCCGTTTTTGCCGTACATTTTTTCCACTTTAGGATATTGCCTGCTGTATTTTTTTGCTTTGTGTATTTTGCATACAAAAAAAGCCGGTTTATCAATATCGCCGGTTAATAACCAGCCTTCATTGTAGGCCCTTTTATCGCCTGGGGGCTTTGTTCGTGCATAAAAATAGTGGGCGTAACTTTTAAAACCAAGCGGCTCAACATAGCAGTCTTTGTTCTGAAGTGTTTTGTATAATTCAATGGCCGCATGCTGGGTATACCGTTCAACTTTTCCGACAATAAGATAGATGGTGAGTTGAATAAATACAATTGTACCTGTTAACAGGGAGATATATTTCATTTTTAAATTTCGTTTAAACCCAAAAATAAAAATCAGTGTTGTTATGATTAGCAATGCCCCTCCAATTGATTCAATACCTGTCCAGTTGACTTGTGCCTGCAGATTACCTACCGCAAAATCATCCTTAATAATACCAGTTTGAATGATGTCGTTTTTGTATCTGACAAAAAATTGAATACCAATGATAATGATGGTATATAACAGGGAAGCAAAAATGATCAGGTTTCTTCTCCATGGTCTTAATGATGCTTCCCCTGAAAAAAGCTTTGAGAGCGTTACTGCTGCAAAAAAGGTGATTGGGAAGTAGCACAGGGAAGAATAATGAACGATTTTGGTTCTGACAATGGTGAAAATAACAAGTACTACCCAGAATAAAATAAACATAAAAGCAGTCAGGTAGTCTGTTTTGGCGTTTTTGCCGAATAACTTCCTGAACCTGGTTATAGCGGGTAATGCAAATACGGATGCAGGAAAGACACCAAAAAACAAAACAATGATATGATAGCCCGGGAATCCGCCATGTCCGGCATCCTGTGTCTGGAATAATCTGATTTGATAAAGAATAAAATCCATTACGACCTGAAAATTCCCGTTAACTATCTGGATAATAAACCACAGTCCTCCGGTTAAACAAAGTGTAGCAAAAAAAAACAGGACTTCTTTGAGTTTTATTCTTAAGTTTTGTCGCTCACGAAACAAGAATATCAGAATTGTAAGGAATGACAGAAGCAAGGCAACAGGACCTTTTGTTAGTATCGCAAGCCCGATAAAAAAACCTGACAGGGCGCTGTTCATTAATTTGCCGGCATCGTGCCGGAAATACCTGTAAACAAAGTAAATGCCGGTAAAAATAAAGAAGTTGAACCACGGATCAATGATGCCCGACTTGAAATAAAAGTGTGGCAATACTGAAGCGACATAGACAAGAGGCCACAATAAGGCAAACTGCCTGTTTTTGTAAGAGCGGCCAATCCTGTATAGTGCAATCAAAGTCACAATGCCACAAACAGCATTTGGGAAACGTGCTGCAAATTCATTGATGCCAAAAATTTTCATTGAAAGCACCTGCATCCAGATAAAAAGAGGAGGTTTTTCCCAAAATGGCCTGAAATGTATCCTGACAGTGAGGTAGTCACCAGTTACAATCATCTCACGGGCTGCTTCGGCAAAATTTATTTCGTCCCAGTCGAAAAGATGGACCCCGCCAAGAAACGGGAAAAAGAGTAATGAACCGATGAGTAGAATGAATAGTTGGTCTGTGAGATACTTTGTTCTGCTTTCTATCATTAATGCCTGGTTATAAAAAGTAATATTATTTGTTTATTTGCCGGATTTTTTTGCGGACCCTATGTTTGATTTAAGTTGCTCCATATCTTCTTTCAGGGCATTGATGGTTGCGAAAAGTTCGTCTACCGGCGCTTTGGGTTCCGGAATTTCCGAACTGATATAGTTTTCAAATTTCCATATCTCGCGTATTTCACCAGGACTTATTTCATATGGTTTATAGAGCGGATTCAGCGAATGGAGTATAAACTTCCTATCTGATTTGAGTTTATTTTCTACGATTTTAAAAACAATTCCTTCATTGTAAGTGAGAATAATGTAAGCCTCGTTATCTTTGATGTTTGACCAGTCCTGCACAAATTCACCTGTAACCCATGTTCCTTCCGGTATTGGAAGCATAGAATCGCCGCTTATCTGAAATGTCCGGTATTTTTTTTCTTTTGACAAAAAGGGAAGATTAAATACCGGGAGCTCTTTGATATATTCAGGGTCTGAAAAACCCGTGGAATATCCTGCTTTCGCTTTTTCTGGCACTAATTCGATATTGTCTTCATT
>CAZVTW010000701.1:0-2891 GCA_964629805.1 uncultured Bacteroidales bacterium
GCCTTCTTAAAGCCACTTTCAAAAAATATGGCGTTTTCTTATTGACACTAATTAGGGTTTAAAACGAAATAACCTGTGCATTTTAGAGGATACAATTTATTTCGCATCAAACCCCTAAAATATCTCCTCATATCAGTATATTAAACTAAATTGACTTTTATACTCAAAAAAAATAGGATTTCACTTTGTAAGCAAACATGAATACCTTTATATTTGCGTCATTATAAACTCAAATTTTAAAAAAAATGAAAATAATTTCTATCGTATTGCATATCATATCGCTCATTGCTGTTGCTATTCTGTTCTACCTCCATTTTTCGGATGTTAAAAAAGCAGAACAGCTTAAAAGCACCATTACCAATGTCAAAGAACAACAGCAGCGCTCTGATCTGCCAATTGCTTATGTTAACATAGACAGCCTGCTTGCAAATTACGCATTTTACCGTGAATCGCAGGATTTACTGCAATCAAAACAAAAACAACTGGAAACAAACCTGGAATCACGTTCAAAGAAATTACAGGAAAAAGCGGCAAAATTCCAGGAAAAAGTTGCTAAACACCTGGTGACACGGAGACAGGCTGAGGAAATGCAAACACAGCTCATGCAGCAGGAACAGGAATTGATGCAGTTAAAAGACCAATTCTCTGTGCAACTGCTCGATAACGAACAGGAAATGAACAGACAAATATATGACAGTATTTCTTCTTTTCTGAAAGATTATAATAAAAATAAAAACTATTCACTCATCCTCAGTAATACTTTTGGCGGGAATTTGCTGTATGGCAAAAAATCCATGAATGTGACCGAAGATTTTATCGAAGGATTAAATAAGCGGTATCTTGGAGAAAATTATTCCAAAGCTGAAGAAAAAGAGGACTAACATCTTCATTTAATCAAATTTGAAACCCTGAATCATGGGTTTTGCTGATTTTTACTTTTCAAGGTTTCTCCATCATAAATCGGAGATAGCTGAGTATCCTGTTAATGACCTGCATTATATCATTGTCATTCCCTGCTACAATGAGCCTGATGTTATTTCAGTTGTTCAAAATCTGTGGGAATGTGACAGTCTGGAAACTGCTGTGGAAATCATTGTGGTCATCAATTCAAAAGAATCGGACAATAAACAGGTGAAAATACAGAACGACCACACAGAAAAAATCCTGACCGAATGGGCTCAAAAACACAACTCACCTGGTCTGAAGTTATTTACCCTTAAAAAAGAATCCTTGCCTGATAAATGGGGAGGAGCCGGTTTGGCCAGGAAGATTGGCATGGATGAGGCCCTTCACAGGTTTAATCATTTAGGCCGGGCTAATGGCATTATCATCAGCCTGGATGCTGATTGCCGGGTGGCCAGTAATTACCTGACTGAAATTGAAAGACATTACACAAAATGCCCAAAACTGAATGCAGCCACTGTTTTTTTCAAACATCCGGTTGGAGGTATAGAATTTCCGGCCTCAGTCTACAGGGGCGTAGCAGAATACGAATTGCATTTGAGACACTTTACAAACGGGCTCAGGTTTGCCGGTTTTCCTTTTGCTTTCTACACCATTGGTTCATGTTTCACTGTGCGGGCAGGTATATATGCGAAGCAGGGCGGGATGAACAGGCGGAAAGCCGGTGAAGATTTTTATTTCCTTCATAAGGTATTTCCGCTTGGCTGGTGTACTGAAATAAATACAACCACTGTTTATCCCTCTCCCAGACCATCAGACAGGGTGCCATTTGGTACCGGGCCGGTGATAGAAAAGGCAATGCATGAGCCCGATTTCTCATTAGATACATATCATCCTGATTTTTTTCTTGATTTACAAGTATTTTTAGACGAAATAAAAAATTTCTTTTTTGCCCGGGTTCAAGATTCTGAAAATTTCAAAAGAAATCAAAAAACCTATTTCAGGGATTTTTTATCCGGCATTGATTTTTACGATAACCTGCAATCAATCATCTCTCAAAGTCCGGACATGGGTGTTTATTTTGACAGATTTTTCCGGTGGTTCAACGGATTTAGTGTGATAAAACTTATTAACTTTGCTCATGCACATCACTATAGCAAACTACCAGTGCGGGATGCATGCGAACAACTATTGAAATTAAAGGGCGTTGGATGTAAAGGTAAAAGGAGCGCTGTGGATTTGTTGACATTCATAAGAAAAACGGACCGGGACAATCCGCTTCGTATTGGTAAAAGTTCAGACTATTGGACAGGGAATCATTCTTCAAATTCAATGATATAAATGTCTTCATTTTCTTTTTTCATGAAATATTGTTCCCTGGCAAACTTTTCAAGATTTTTTTTATTGGTTTTTAATTCATTCAGTTTGATTGAGTCCTCTTTGATCTTTTCTATGTAATATTGTTTTTCTTTTTCAAGTTCCCTGATTCTTTTTCTTCCTGAAAATTGTTCAATAAGATTATCACTATCAATAAAAACAACCCAGGCAACGAAAAAGACAATAGCTATGAGGAATTTGTTAGAGCGTATTGTTTTTACTATTTTTTGGAGTGTTTTTTTCATACCCGGTTAACTTATTGAACACAAAGGTACACAAAAAAATATCTTCGTCAAGTAAAGTTTACAGAAAAAAATTGATCGTATTTATCGAAAATATGTTTAATACAATGTTATGGGACAACCTATTAGTAATGTCCTAATATCCGCAAGTATTTTTTCTTTCATCCGCGAACTACACGGATTAAACGAATTATATTCACCCAATTGGGTGAATAAAAATTTGCGAAAATTAGCGTAATTAGCGGATAACAATATAAACATGCGGATTTTAGGAATGTATTAAATTGGGTTAATTATATTTATTGTATTAATTAGGGCATTTTTCAAAAATATGTAAAAGTAGTTAACACTTTTTTCTCAATATGATTT
>CAZVTW010000702.1:0-2889 GCA_964629805.1 uncultured Bacteroidales bacterium
TCTTACCGGAAAAATATAAAGTGAACAGTGTTGGTAATACAAACTATTCTATCCCACAGGATGATTTGTCCATTCTTGATTTAACGAATTCACATAATGAGGACTATGATTTGGATAGTACTGAAATCACAACGATTGAAAATGGAGACACCACAATTTCGTATGAGGTAGATACCTTTTATTATCAACTGAAAAAAAATTACATTATCAGGGTAAGACCAACAATTGCTGTTATCAATCCTGAAACAGATGAAGATTTTTTCGCAGAGGAGAGTATCATTGTTTCTGATCCCGATGACCCAAAAAACGCGGAAAAAAAAGATACAATAGATCTCAAAAATAATTCCCCGTTTCTATACCCGGTTTTTAAAATGGGAAAAGTTTACAAAACAAAAATAAAATTGTATGAAGAATATATTAATCCTGATTATAATGGGAATCATACATTGGCTGCAGGTCAAACCCTGGTTGAAGAAACAAAGCTGAAAGACCAAGTACCCGTAACTGACGCAACAATTACCATTAATAACCACCTTGAATATGGGGAACCGGCCTATAGTGTTAAACCAAAATCCGATGGGACCTATGATTATGAATTCAGAGGGGGTATACCTAACTTTTCCACTGATGAATCTAATAAAACATCATTTACCAAGACATTCGAAGTAGACATTAAAACAAAAACCCACCAGGTTAAATGGCGTGATGGTAATTTATTCAGGGGATATATTCTTGGGGAGAAAGCAAAAGGGAATAATTTTTTAACAAAAGGTCCGAAAATACCTGAAATCATATTGCGTGATCCACCCGGGACAAATAGCTATGCCTATATTGAACAAGGTTCATCATACACAGTAACACAAAATTGGTCATCGAGTTTTGGGCTGGACAAATCATATGACAACAGTCTATCCTGGGGTATAAATACAAAAATGTTGTTAGGATTAACTACAATTGTTGAATCAGAAAGTAAAACAAAAAACAGCCTTGGATTGAAACTAAATTATTCCTTTGACGAAAACGGACAATTTGGAACTACTTATGAATTTAAGGAACGTATACAAACAAGTAGCGATCCCTATTCTGTTGGTTCTTTAGCTGATCTTTATATCGGTAAGGCATATAATGTGTATTTTGGAGAATCCGACAATTTACGTATACTAACTAAATCATTTGCAGATGATAATGGTTTGAATAGTCTCGGTAATTCTGAACTTAGTGAAAGCGATTCAAAATATACTCTCGCAGTTCGACCGGGATTTATTATAAGCCCTGATACAGCCAATACATATTTTGTGTACAGTCAAAATCATATTATCAACTACCTAATACCAAACTTAGTACGCATACGAAATAACCTGTTTGTGAATAGTCCTCAAAAATATAAAAGCAATTTGGATGCTTCTGATAAATACTATGGTTTGAATAATGACAATGCAGTCTTTGATGATTGTGATACATGTGATTCTGAAAATTCAAGTTATGAGTTTTTTCCTGAAAGTGATAATGAGGTTGATTCAGTACGTGTTTATAACCAGCAAATATCTATATGGATGGGCGTTATTCAAATTAATGAAGCGGAAAAGGCCAATGCCAGCCTCATGAAGAATCTGTCAATTGATGGTACTGCCGGTTCATATAGTGAAACATTTTCTAAAAAAATATTTGGTTCTAAAAGCAGTCAGGTTAAACATAATATCGAAGTAAATTTTGGAAATGCAACTTCCCTGAAACTTAATAGTCTGGGGCTATCAATCGCAAGTAAAACTTCACTAAAATGGTCAAAATCAGCAGGAGGATCCGATTCATACCAAAAGGGGATAACCTTTGGTTATGTTATTAACGATAATAATCACGGGGATTATTATAGTATTGATGTTAAAGACCCGAACGAAGATGGTTTATTTACAACCAACGTTGACAATTTTCTTTCAAGTAACAACAATATTGATACAATAGCACGGACTATAAAGGGAAAATCCGGAGGATTAGCATCATTTTCTATAATAAAATCCTTGGCAAAAATTACTGATGCAAATGTTGCTGTTATTTCTCAGGGAGCTAACATGTATATTGATTTGATGCTCTCAATTAGCGCTATGTGTGAACTAAAGGAATTTACTGATTCTGTAAAAAGTGATTATAAAGATAGCGTTACAGTATCCGGATGGAACATTTCAGGCCCTGTATTTGCGACTAAAGGCGGACAAACAATGTGCCCTTATGAAGGCGGTGAATATACTTCTTTTTTTATTGACAGCGAAACAGGAAAACCCTTTGAACTGAATAAAGCCACTGTACAACGTGAGGTTCCCATCATTGATGTTGAACCAACAATTGTTTCCGAAGTGCCCGAATATTCGGAAGCTGTTTTTAAGCTTAAAATCAGAAATGAATCTGAAAGCCAAAATGATATGTGGTACTCTTTGCGCATGGATGAGAAATCAAATCCTCATGGGGCTGTTGTAAAAATTGATGGGACATCACCAAGTAAATCAATTTATGTTCCTTTTGGATCAACTGTCACAAAGACACTGACTATTCAAAAAGGGCCAGGTGATGTGATGGACTACGACAGTATTTGTATGATATTGCATTCTCCCTGTCAATTTGATCCTACCGACAATTATCCCGATATTGCTGATTCTGTGTACATTTCCGCTCATTTTATCCCGACCTGTACACCTGTGAGGATTAAGAATCTCCAGGATGGCTGGATAATAAATGCTGATGATAATGATACTTTGTATACAATCCTTGATCAATATGACTTAAATCATAAAAAGTTTGAAGAAATTCTATTCCAATATAAAACTTTATCTGGCAGTCCGATAACAAACATGGTATTTTATAAAAATGAACCGGATTTCGACGAATCTGATCCACCGA
>CAZVTW010000703.1:0-2884 GCA_964629805.1 uncultured Bacteroidales bacterium
ATTAAAGCTTGAAATTTTCGGATTGGTTGATGTCCCGCCTACACCAATTTTAAAATTGAGGTTTTCCTGTGTGCCCGGGTCAATACCGGCAGCAGAAGCCAGCCCGGATAAGGCATTGACGGCTGTTTCTCCAAGTTCTTTTTTTGGAATTTGCATCAAAATAGTAAAGTCAATTGATTTATCAAGGCTTTGAGTGCCAGATATGGTAGCTTTTCCTGATCCAAATTTCACATCAAACGGTTTTACCTCAATATTTCCGTTCTGTATCTCAAACTGAGCAGCAATATCTTTCAATTCCGGATTTTGAACAGCTTTGTATTTGGTCTTTTCTGAAATAAGTTCAAATATTTTTGCACCTGTAATCCTGATATTATCTGATTCAAACAGTCCGCCTCCGTTCAGGGTGATATATTCCGGGGTCAAATCTTTTTGGAGATAGGAATTGACAGAAAAATCCAGGTTAACCTCACCAAAACATTTACTGATTATCGGGGCAAGTCTTTTCGCCGGATTGACAGTTGTCCCCAGTTCCTGAATTTCAATATTCCCGGACTGAATAGTAAAATCAACCTTTGGCCTTTCTTTAATTTTGGAGTCATATGATCCATTCACACTAAGTTTTCCTCCCATTGTCTGCATTGAAAGGTCTCTCAGAATGGCTGCCTGGTCTTTAATTTCTATAATCCCTGTCATGTTTTCAAGGGTTATATTGTCATACAAAACTTTGTCAAGTTCAGAATGAAGGACAAAATCAATATTTGCCGGTATCTCAAAAGCTTCAAGCGGAATGGTATCAGTTTCCTCAACAGTTTCCGGGGTGTCTTCTTCCGTCATAAATTCATTCAGGTCAAACAAATTTGAAGTGAAACTGAAATCTGCTTTTAGTATATCATTTTTCAGAACATATCCCAAATAATCTGTAATTTGGCCATTCATTTGCATATCGCTCCTGCCGATCTGCGCATTAAATTTTTCCAGTTTGACAAACTCCGGATTGAAAATCAATTCTGACTCTGAAATTTTAACCGTCTGAGGTAATCCCTCCTCCTGGTATTCAAACTGTTTTAGGCCAAGTGAACCAGATGCTTTAAATTTATCATAATGTTCTTTTTCTATATCTGAATAATTTCCCTGAAAAGACATATCAGAAGAAACTATACCTTTTAAAGTCATTTCTTCAACAGGGATAACGTCACGTATTGTTTCAAGGTCTATTTTGCCTTTCATCTTGCTGTCAATGATAATATCATGCGGCAGGTAATTCACATTCATTTTGACATCAAAAGGATTTTCCGCAACTTTGAAAGTAAATGTTTTCACCAGGATATCATAACGTTCATCTGTTCCGCCCGGACTTCCCAGGGTAGAACTTATGTTGATTTGTTCTATTGATTGAGGCAAATCAGGATATTGTATAAATCCTTCATTCACGTCCAAATCAATTTGAAAGCCGGGCATTTGATTTTCGTTATACATTCCTTTAACAAAACCTTTAAGGTTAAAATTCCCACGGGTTTCAAGTCCTTCAAAATCTTTCATGTAGGTTGCAGGAACAAGGGAAAGAACCTCTTTGAATTCAGATTCGGATGAATGGAATGAAATATCCATTGTAATGTCATCTGCAGGCATTTCAAGAGTGCCATCAAAATTTAGCCCAAGATTATTTATTTTGAGCTGGTTTTCTTTGAAACTGAATTTCATATTATCAATATCAGCAGCAATATCAGCAATGAGCGAAACAGCAGCGCTATTCACATATTTTATCCCATCATATATCAGTGTCATGGCCCCGGCTGAAAAATCATTCTCCAGAGAGGTTGTTGAAGCTGTTAAATCCCCGCTTAACTGGTAATTTACGTCCTTTAACCCGACCAACATATCCATTGATTGATCTTCATAAAGAATCATACCGTCTGACAATTTGAATGATTCTAACCCAAGTTTAAAACTGCTTTCACCGGATACTGTATCAACAGGTTCTTCCACAGCTGTGGTATCAACTCTCATAATATCCCAGTTAGCAGTACCGTCAGCCAATACTTTTGCATACATTTTTGGTGATTCAAGATTCATTGAATGAACTGTTATTTCGCTTCCCTTTATAACACTCATGAGATCAAGGCTTAGGGAAAATGAACGAAAAGAAACAAGGGTGTCCATCTCAAAACTTCCCTGGCCGGATATCGAAAGGTCTTCGACAACAAGTGAAAAATCAGGAAAGTTCCGGATGAGAGATAACGAAATATCTGCAAACTCAACTTTGGCATGTAATTGTTTGTTTGCTTCCTCTTTTGCCAGTGAAATTATCCTGTCTTTAAAAATGTATGGTAACACGATGACTGCAGCAATGAGCAAAACAACAACAATGAGGAAAATTCTGAGTATTTTTTTCATGGCTTAATCGTTTTAAATTCAGTGAAAATATACGAAAGAAAATCGGAACAAAAAAATCATTCCTTCTTAAAAAAATTTACTACTTCTTCAATAACAATATCCTGCCAATTATCCTGTAACTCAAAAAACATGGGCAGCCTGATAAGTCTCTCCGAAAAACTGACAGACCGGGGTAATAATCTGCCATCATGTTTATTATGAAAAAAAGGAGAAAGATGTAACGGTAAATAATGAAAAACAGCAAGTATCCCTTTTTGTTTAAGATAATTGATTAAATTATTTCTTTCCCTGTTATCATTACATACAAGATAAAAAATGTGTGCATTATGCCTGCATGTTGGAGGAATTGCCGGCAATTTCACCCCTGCTTTTTTCACAATTTCAGATAATCCCTTCTGATACCTGTTCCACAGAAATACTCTTTTTTTTTGAATCGTGTCAATATTCTCCAGTTGAGCATACAGAAATGCTGCAATCATATCAGAAGGCA
>CAZVTW010000704.1:0-2884 GCA_964629805.1 uncultured Bacteroidales bacterium
TATCATTCAGGGATGAACACCCTGACAGGGGCGGATCGGGAATTACCATCGCAGTGCTTGATATTTAAAATACGCTCTGATAATTCATAATGAATATGTATATTTGATTTCGTTTCAAGCCCTAATCTTTATATCATGGAAAGACGACATTTTCTAAGAAACATAGGCCTCGGAGCATCCGGAATGGTATTATTACCAGCCGCATCAAAAAGCAAATACAATAATTTGCCTGCATACTCCTACGGGACAATAAAATCGCTGGAAGATGCGAAAAATGAAGAAGGGCATATTGCCCTCAGGATTGCAATAAAAGGCAGGGAAGAACTAAAAATAGTGCCTGTTAATGGTGTTATAAAAATAAAAGGAGCAAATGTTGAACGTTCCCGAACTTTATTCTTTGCATCAAAAGATGATGAGTACAATGATAAATCCCTCAAATATTCTATTGTTTCTACGCACGACAAAACAAAAGTCGTTACCCTTTGGCTGTCCGGTGCAACGGAAAAAACATCCATCAGCATTAGCCACAATGAGGAAAACCTAACCTTTTCCTTAAAAGACCTTGTAACAAACAAAGAAGCCAGGGCTGAAAATAAAGACAGGATTGTTAAGGCTAATATATTGTTATACAAAGAAATCGGCATGATAGACCCTGCTGAGGTTAACATAAAAAATGAAAAGAATAATTACAGTTTTGTTGTCATGGCCGACCCCCAGGGAGGAGAAACACCTGACAAGCCTTCGTCCCCTACCGGAGATGGTTTGCAAACACGAAGGAAAATACACAATGCATTTATTGAAGAGAGCATGGCGCTGGTAAACCGTCTGAAAAAAAACCACGCCTTTAATATCGTTGTAGGAGATATTGTTGACGGATGGGGCGAAAAAGAAGATTATAGTGTGATGAACGACTTTCTTAACCGTATAAACATCCCCACATTGTATGAAGCAGGAAACCATGAACTTGTTTTAAACCCATCCCCTACTTTTGGACCGGGTTATGACATGTCTGCCTTTAACAACTATTTTGCCGCCCAAAAGAAAATAAACGGAATGGAAAAATTATTGTTTTCTTTCAACCTTGGCAGATGGCATTTTATAGTCTGGCCCGACCCCCTCAGATCATATTTCTGGGAAACACATCCTCATTATTTTGACTGGCTGGAAAGAGACCTCGAAAAACATAAAGACTCACCATGCTTTGTCTTTCAGCATGTACCAATACACCCCATAGGCATCAGCCCTTTTAACGGTTTTTATTGTGAAAACAACCACATAAAAAATAAACTGGCAAACCTGTATGCTAAATACGGCAATGTAAAATATGTCCTCAGTGGCCATGTCCATATACCTGTTAAGGCATCCTTTAAAACATGTATGGAATATAAAGGCGTGAAATACATCAATTTACCTGCAACAGGCTACCGTCCAAGGGCATTTGGAGAAGAAGATTTCTATGGACGCCCGCCACAGGGGGTAGCTGTTGTAGATATAAAAGAAGAAAATGCTTCAATTAAATATATAGGGGTTACAGAAGACACCTACCCCTATCCTGAGAAAATGCCTGTTTTTGATGATAAAAAACACCCTGCCTGGTTCTCTGAAAAGCACGAAATAACGGCAAAAGATGATTTTAGAAATGGTAGTTTCGAAGATGGGTTAAAACATTGGGGACGCGAATATATTCACCATGAAGATGAAAAACCATCAAACCTTGTTGAAATACGAAAAGTTTATGGAGGCAATAGCCTGCATAGCCTTTACCTGTATTCACGCCGCAGGGATTATGCTGCGCCGGGGCAAGACAGGCTGCCGCAGGATATCAACCAGGTATTCCAGGCAATCAATATCACAAAAGGACAAAAACCGGTTATACTGTTTAATTACCTGATTGATGGAAATGTATCTGACCTGGAAGGGTGGAATGGCGGTTTTCTAAGGGTTGAAGGATTTCAGGGCAGCATAAGGACAATGGAAATATTTTATTCCCTGAATAAAGCTTATGCTTCTACCTCAAAAAAATTACGTCATGTGGATGTGCAAATGGCGCTGAATCATGAACCTGATAAATGGCATAACGCGAGATTAAACATTGCAGAAGATTTTGATAAATATGCCAAAGGCACAAACTGGAAAAATGCTGGCGTTGACAAAATCGTTGTCTCTTTAGGAACATGGAATATCAATGACGGGAACCCCCAACCCATTGGTGTTTATTTTGATGAATTTAACCTGTCACTTAAACCCGAACCAAGCACCATTAACGGAGAAGCTGTACATGAGATGCCGGTAGATATGAGATGGTGGCAGGGAAAAAATCTTAAAAGAACAAGTTATGGCGGTGAACACCGATATCATATGGAAGATTTTGATAGATAGGTTGGTAGGTTTTTAAGTTTGTAGGTTTGTAGGTTTTTAAGTTTGGAGGTTTGTAGGTTGGGAAGTTGGGAGTTGGGAAGTTAATTGAGTTGATTGAGTTAATTGAGTTGGTGGCTGAGCGGAGCCGAAGCCTGAGCATTTGTTTTGGCACGGTGGCTAATCGGAGCCGAAGCCATAGCCCCGATTAGCTCTCAACGATTCGCTTCCATAAAAAACTGACATTCAATGTAAAGAACCAATTAAGAATATGGGATTTACCGCAAAAAACGCCAAATACACGAAAAATCGGGGTAATATTGATCATATTGCAAATATTTGTTAATAAAGTAATCAAACATATTCCCTGCGCCTGTCAGGTGTTTTTACCTGACAATTTAGTTTGGCAGACAAAAAAAGTTAAGATAATCAGTAAAAATTTTATATATCTTATTTGAATAAGACTATAGGAAAAAAATAGCTCAACAATCCCTGTAATACTAAAATATAATCTGTTCATTAATAATAT
>CAZVTW010000705.1:0-2882 GCA_964629805.1 uncultured Bacteroidales bacterium
TGAGATCGCTTCGCTAAGTTCTTCGTTACGGACATTTTGAAAACAGTCATCCCGATAAAAATTTGTCGGGACTCCTTGATTTTCAAAATGTCCAAGCCTCGAACCTGGAGCCTTCTTAAAGCCGCTTCCAAAAAATCAAGCGTTTTCTTATTGGCGCTACTTAGAGTTTTCATGATCGTCAATTTATATTGCACATATCGCCTCCATAACAACATTGCCCCTTTTCTTCACCAAAACAACATTATTGTTATCTATAGTATAGCACAACAGGTTTTGCCCCGGAACCGCCCGTTGTAACTGTATGTTATAAAATTTGATATATTTTTTGTCATCAATGGGGATTTGGGGTTTATCATTTCAAGCATCATATTCATAACAAAAATAAAACATATCTTGACAAAAAAATATCCTTTTTGTAAAAAAATCGATTGGAGCGGAGATTAGAAAAACCCGACCTGCAATTATTGTAAATGACAATTCATTAGGAAAATTACCACTTAAAATTATTGTTCCGATTACTGATTGGAAAGACTGATATGAGATAGCTCCCTGGATGATAAAAATTGAGCCCGGCAGTAAAAATGGATTGACAAAAGAATCTTCGGCTGACTGTTTTCAAGTACGTTCAGTATCTCAGGATAGATTTGTAAAAAGACTTGGAGAAATATCTGACTCGATAATGGATGAAATACGAATTGGATTATCAAAAGTATTGTCGATAGATACTGAATAAATACGCCCCACAACGTAACGGTATTGCCACAGGCGGTGCAGGTTTTTTTTGTGTAAGGAGCAAAGCGACTGGAACAAAAAAAAAACTGTACCGATTGTGCGCAATGCCATGTTAGTGGCCTTAGTCTTTTTTATCGTATTTGTTTGTCTTCAACTTTTTGATTTCGTTTGGATGTCTGCTTGTATGTATAATTCCAAGAAATATTAACAATTCCTGTGTTACTTTAAAAACCAATTTCCAGCTTTTCATTACCAATGTAAAACGATATATTTGCTTTTTTGAATTAGCAATATTTTCGGGTGGATATGCTGTCGGATGACTTTCCACTTCCTGAATTTTGTTTTTTACTTCTTGCTTAAATTTTTCCGCATTTTGAGGCGAATTCTCTTTGATATATTCATAAATCTCCTCAACATGCTTAAAAACTTTATCCTGAATTATTGTTTTTCTTTGTTTCATTTTAGGTTATCTATTTTTTCAAAAAATTGTTCTTTTGACATGCCATTTCCTCTTTCAGAATTATATATTTCTAATCGGTACTCTTTTACTGTCATGCCATATTCAGGAAGATAGTCGTCTAATTTGTAGTCGTCTTCAAATTGATTGTTCCATTCTTCAAAGGATAGTTGTTTAGCATCATACTCGTTTTCTTCTATGTTGTCTGTAGAAGTCTCTTTTGTAATTTTTTTTATAAATGCTTCAATCTGAAACATAATATTGGGGTCTTTTAAAGACAAAATCGTCTGTGCTAACGATATTTTCTTTTTGTCAAAAGTTATAGTTTCCATAACTGTATTTTTATTCGTTAATTAATACAATTTAAACGCACCATAAATATAAAAAGGTGTGGCAACGCCA
Organism: uncultured Bacteroidales bacterium; assembly: GCA_964629805.1. Taxonomy (GTDB): domain Bacteria; phylum Bacteroidota; class Bacteroidia; order Bacteroidales; family CAZVTW01; genus CAZVTW01. The sequence goes on from CAZVTW010000705.1 coordinate 1,592, forward strand.
CACCTTTTTTATCTTATTGTTTTACAATTCTTTGAGTTGTCAATACTTTTCCATTATTTTTAATTTTCACAAAGTAAACTCCTTGTTTCAATTCTGATATATTGATGGTTCCATTCTTAACTGCTTGTTGTTTAATTAATTTACCTGTTATTGAATAAATTTCCAATTCAGAAATATTTTTTAATCCCTTAATTGTCAAAACATTCATGGCAGGTACAGGTGATATTGAAATTTGTTTTTCGTTTCCAATATTATCAATTGAAGTTGTCGCATTTGTTACTGTAATTGAAATAGAATATTCATTATCATTTTCGTTCGATTCTTCAATTGTATTATTTGGATCAACTACCATTTTGATCGTATAGTTTCCTGCTGATAATTTTCCATATCCATAATCCCACCAATATTGATAGTAATATGCTTGTAAACTGCTTACCTGTATCTGTTGCCAAAAATTATTATCAACATATATGTTACAATTTACTTGTTTATCAATATCAACATCACTATTATTGAAAAAAGAAAAATCAACGTAGAGGTTATCGTTTGTAGTAAAATTTGTCGAACCTGAATAACTTCCTGTTTTATTATCTACCACAATTTTATCAGACCACTCTTCTGGTTGATATGGGACAAGATTTGGTAAATCATTAGACATACAGGGGTTTGCGGGAAAAAAGGTTGCTAAATCATCATTAAGTTTTGCCCACGTATCACCCCTTGATGTTTCAATAACGTTTCTATCTGAATTCAAAGACATTGATACTGAGACATAAAATAATTCTTTTGGTGTACATGGAGTACTATAATTAAACCTATAGAGCAATTGTTCACTTGACCATGAATTAGCTCCATTATAACTAATGGTTTTAAATTTGGTTCTATTATCACTATAATTTTGACATAAGCAATCTGTTCCACAATCAATAATCTCTGCTTTTTCTTCAGAAACAATTATTTCAACTATTAAGTCATCTTTGTCTCTAATCCAATATCCATTAATATCTGAAGCTGAAAAGCATTCGTACTGAGCGAATGAATTAAGTATTATGAAAATTTGCAAAATTATTGTAAGTAAAATATGTTTCATTATTGTATTTTTTTTGTTAGTTTATTCCTTTAATTATCAACATAAATAAATTTTAGATTTCAAGGCAGTCTTGGTTTGTATTTTATTTACATTTTCTAACATTTTTATGTCAACAGCATTTGCAAAACTGATATTTTGCATGGCCACTAATTGAGATAGAATAGTGAGTTACCCCACCTATCCCCTCGCAGACCCGGACGT
>CAZVTW010000706.1:0-2879 GCA_964629805.1 uncultured Bacteroidales bacterium
CCTGCAGCGACCGCCACGCCAACCCCCTCGTCAAGATCAACTGCAGCGCTATTCCGGAGAACCTATTTGAGAGTTACTTTTTCGGCCATAAAAAAGGAGCGTTTACTGGAGCGACAGAAGATCAAGATGGAGTTGTAAAAGCAGCCGATCAAGGAATGCTCTTTTTGGATGAAGTCAGCGAAATGCCAATTAATCAACAAGCAAAACTATTACGCTTTTTAGAAAATCAAATCTATTCCCGAGTCGGTGAACAAACACAACATCAAACCGACATTTGGATTGTGGCTGCATCCAATCGGCAATCTAAAGAATTGCGTTTTGGTAAAAATTTCAGATCCGATTTGTATTATCGACTTTGCGGAGCAACAATCACTTTACCTAGTTTATGTAATCGTAAACAAGATATTAAAACGCTCGCCTATGAATTTGCACAACAAGCATGCGGACATTCCCATATTAAAATATCTCCAAAAGTTATAGATATTTTTTATCATTATTCCTGGCCCGGAAACATAAGAGAATTGAAACATATCGTCGAACACTCTTGCTTGTTCATAGAAAATGGAATTATTTTGCCTAAACACATTGCCGGTTTGGAAATAAATCTTGAACAGCCATTAAATTCAGACGAAAACGAAAACAAAGAATTATCCAAATTAGAGAGTAACGAACGCGAAACTATATCACAGATACTGATTAGAACCGGAAATAATAAAAAACAATCTGCAAGGCTCTTGGGAATCAGTTTGAATACATTAAAAAAGAAATTAATTAAATATCAGTTACCGGATTATATTCTCGAAAATGAATAAGATATCAGGGTGTCAAAAACTGACACCCTAACTTTTTCAATAAAAATAGATACTTGTGCACTTTCAACAACTCAGGGTGTCAATAATTGACACCCTGAGCTTTTTATAGAAAACAATGCTTTAGGGGAAATAATGCATTTTTGGGGTGTCAGAAATTGACACCTTGTAGATTTAATAAAACACAAAACAAGATAAGATAAAGTATTATAAAATAGAGATTTTTAGAATGAGTGCCAATCTGGCATGAATAATGCATATTCACCGATAAACAGTAGAACATCGTCAATAAAGAGCAAAAATTTCTATTTTAAAGGAGAATCATCATGTTGAACAAAAAATCATTGCTTTTTACCTTCGTTCTCATTATGCTTCAACATAGCCTGCTCTTTTCAGGCGAATATTATTATCCGATTCATGACCACCTGGGCAGTGTCCGGGTGGTCGTGGACAAGAATGCCAATGTCGTCGAAGCGTTCGACTATTACCCCTTTGGCGCCGAGTTGCGCAGCACCGTCAATGACGACCAGGCCGCCAACCTGAGATTCACCGGCAAGGAACTCGATAAAGAGAGCCACATCGGGTTGTATTATTTTGGCGCCAGGTATTATGATGCAGAGGTGGGGAGGTTTCTGGGTGTTGATAGATTCGCTGACAAATATCCTTCAATGTCACCTTATCAGTATGCAGCGAATAATCCTCTAAAGTTTATCGATCCAACAGGTGAAACTGTTCAAATAGTGGCTGGCAATGATACAGTTACTTATACAGTTGGGATGACTTATGAAGGGGAAAATAAACAGATGGCAGGAATAATAAATACGCTTAACTCCATTGGTGGTATCGATATTGGGAATACTGTTTTATCACAATTAGTTGATTCTGAAGGTCTTTATAATGTGGGTATTTCTCAGAAACTGGCAAGTAATATGGCTGGGGGACAGTTTACTGGCAATAAAAATGGATTAGGTGGAAATATGTTACTTAATCCCGCAATGATCAGTAGCGTCAACAAAGTTGCACATGAGTTTTTTCATGGGTATCAACATGATATGGGTTCTGGTGGAGCGAGCATCCTGAGTGAAGTAGAAGCATATTTATTTGGTGCAGCAATGCAAGAAAGGGTTACTGGAAATCCAATTCATATGTTTGGTGATATGAGTCAAGCTGGAAATATCTATACCAATATGATGTTATCCACACTTTACGCACATCAATTTGTTGATGTAAATGCACATTTTCATAGTGCTATGAGTACTTTTAAGCAAGGAAGCTATGCAAATAAGCTGAGTAATGGCTTGTACTCAAATTTTCCAATGAGAGCACAAAAACAAAGAGTTTTAATAAATAAATTTTATCCATTACTTAGGAAATAGACATGAAATTTTCTATTATTTATTTAGTATTATTGATAACATTTCAATGTTCAAGTTTTAAAGAAGACGAATTAAGCAAAAAAAAAATTACCCATAATAAAAATAATATAAAAGCCAGTGACTCACTGAGGATTAAAGGTAGTTTTGATTTTATCGATTCGGTTATATATACTAATAGAACAGAAATTCCTATGTATCCTTATAGTGAAAAATACGATTCTTTAGAGAGTAAAGCACGCAAAAATTTAAAAGATACATTAGACAAAGCTCCTGAGACCATTGTCGATGTCTTTCCACCTACTCCAGAATTGTATGCAGTTGATAGTTTAAATAATAAAATTTCTATCCAAAATTACCTTGATTCAATTCGTAAAAAATATAAAGGTAATTACCATTGTTTATTTGCTATTAAGGTTGAATGGAATGGGAAAATTTCGGAAGTTCGACTGAAAGCTAAAAAGGGCCAGTTACCAAAAAATTTAAATCTTTATGATGTTTTAAAAAATATAAGGGCAAAACCAGCTATAACGAAGTATGGAATACCTTTCCCCAAACCTTTAATAGTCTCATTATCGGTGCAAAACACATTAGAAAACTAAATTTGAAAAACACTATTAGCCAAAACAATTAACCGGCTACACCAGAGCTATAAAAGTCTCAAATTCAGAACATACCAAAAATCATTTAGGTCGAA
>CAZVTW010000707.1:0-2877 GCA_964629805.1 uncultured Bacteroidales bacterium
AATTCGCGGACAAAAAATTTTGCGGTCAAAATTTAAACAGATGAAAATTAAGGCATTATTTATATACATATTTCTCATTTCTTTAGGTCACCACCTTAAAAGTCAGGAAGTATTTAGCTGGAGAGAATCTGTTCAATATGCCATGAAGCATAACCTGACAATACAGCGATATGAGCTATTCAGGGAAAGACAGGAGTTAAATGTAAACAGTGCCAAATATGCTTTCCTCCCGTCAGTTTATGGAAGCGCCGGCTATAATCAAAGTTTTGGAAGATCAATTGATCCGGAAACAAATGACATCATTAACAGGGACTTTTATTCGAATAACTACAACATCAATGGCTCCCTGACCCTGTTCAGAGGATTTGTCAGGACAAACCGGCTAAAATATGAAAGTTATATTCTGCAATATCAACAACAAAGCCTGGAAGCTCAGAAAATGTTGGTTGCTTTTTCTGTGCTGGACTCATATTTTAATGCATTGTTTTACGCCGGGATGAGAGAAATATCAAGAGAACAGGTTGCCATCTCTCAAAGGTCCCTTGAAAAAACAGAAAAAATGCTACAATTGGGACAGGTTTCCGGAAGCGCAGTCAGAGAAATTGAGGCACAACTGGCACAGGACAGCCTGACAACAATCCAATTTGAAGTTCAATGGATACAGGCTATTCATTCATTGAAAAGACAGATGAATTTTCCGATTGCGGATACACTCATACTTAAAGAACTTGAGATTCAAAATGATTCTATATTGGCTTCTACCCTGAATACAGAAAACATTATGTTGCATGCCAAAACAAATCTGCCTGAAATAAAAATGCTTGAAAATAACCTGAAAGCCTCAGAAAAAAGACTGGCTCAAATCAGGGGTTATGCATTTCCTGAATTAAGTATGGGGTCGTACTGGTCGTCTGGTTACTATGAAACCACAACAGATCAGTCCGGAAATACCCTATCTTTTAATGACCAACTTAAAGGAAACGCCAGGAAAAATATCGGGATCAGTTTATCTATCCCTTTGTTTAACCGGCTGAATAACTACAATAATATTCAAATGGCCAAAGTGAATTATCAACTGGCTAAAAACGAATACGAAACAGAACTCACTAACATTGAATACACAATTCATGAAAATATTCTGGATTTGCAGGCAGCAATAAAGGAATTCAGGGCAGCAGCCAAAAATGTGGCGAAGCAGAAACTGGCATTTGAAACAGCAGAAATGAAAAAAGACAAGGGACTCATTGATATTATTGATTACAATGAGATGAAAAATCAATATGCAAAATCAAAAGCAGAACAATTACGGACAAGCCTGCAGCTATTTCTAAAATACAAGACAATTCAATATTATTTATCAGGAGAAATATTCTAATCATGGGAATGGACAAAATCATAGAGGATAAACGGTGGATAAAACCAAAACACTGGAAATATATCATCATATCAGGTGTGGTCATTGCAAGTATATTGTTCATCACACTTCGTGATCCAATCAGCACCTACCGGGTTGACAGGGATAAAATCACTATTGAAACAGTATCATACGGTGAATTTAACGATTATATCAGTGTTACAGGTCAGGTTGTACCGATCTCTACAATCTTTCTTGATGCTATAGAAGGCGGGCGTGTTGAAGAAATTTACATAGAGGAAGGCGCCATGTTGCAGAAAGGTGATGTCATCCTTAAATTACATAATCACGACCTTAATCTGAACATCATGAACAGTGAATCAAGCCTGGCTTATCATACCAATGAGCTCAGAAATACAAGAATACAGATGGAACAGCAAAAAATACAAAACAAACGTGAGTTGTTACAAATTGATTATGAGTTGATACGTTTAAAACGAAAATATAACCAGAATAAAGAGCTTTATGAATCAACACTTATTTCAAAAGAGGAATTCTTATTAGCCAAAGAAGATTATTTTTTAGCTTTGAAAAATCGTGAGTTAATATATCAAAAAATGGTTCAGGATTCCATCTTCAGGGAGAATCAGAAAGTACAAATGGACGAAAACCTCAAAAATATGCAACTCAACCTGCATATGGTACATCAGCGTTTAGATAACCTGAATGTTAAATCGCCGGTTGACGGCCAGCTTGGTTTACTGAATGCCGAGTTAGGAGAATCTATCAGCAAAGGTCAGCGAATCGGGCAAATAAATATTCTTGAATCGTTTAAAATTAAGGCAGAAATTGATGAGCATTATATTGACAGGATAAGAACAGGTCTGAATGGATATTTTGACCGGCAACAAGATACCTTTGACCTTGTCCTGAAAAAGCAATATCCGGAAGTCCGGGACGGCCGGTTTGAAGTGGATATGGAATTCACTGATTATGTGCCTGAAAATATTCGTATCGGTCAGACATATCATATAAAACTTGAACTGGGTACTCCCAGGAAGAGCATTTTGGTTGCCAGGGGAGGATTTTTCCAGTCAACTGGCGGGCAATGGATTTATGTGCTCGATCCTTCGGGCCGGTTTGCACTGAAACGTAATATCCGTATCGGACGACAGAATCCTCAATATTACGAGGTTTTGGAAGGACTGGATAAAGGAGAAAAAGTGATTACATCAAATTATGATATTTTTGGAGATAATGAGAAGATTGTTTTTAAGTAGACGTGAAACGGAAGACGGAAGTAGGGGGACCAGAGACGGGAGATGGAAATATTGAGACTCCTTTTCAGGCTTCAGGCTTCGAGCCGGTATCCGAACTCTTTCAGTTTTGAACTCACGGTTTTCAACTTTCAGCTTTCATACCTCAAGTAAAGAAAAAAAAGGTAATACCTAAATTTCTAAAATGAAAACGTAACGAAACACTGAAATGTGCTTTGAAATTGAGAAGCGCATCAAAAAATATCG
>CAZVTW010000708.1:0-2876 GCA_964629805.1 uncultured Bacteroidales bacterium
TTTATCGGAACCGGTTTAATGAGGTATAATGCCGTATTAAGCGGTAAATCCGACTGGGTGATTGTTGCATATGCCTTTTCAATTTTCGATCTTAATGATGAACTGGCATTAAGGGCCCTCAGGTTATTTTTTCTTGGTACTTCTGTCTTTGTCATGAGTTACATAATATTTAAGAAATCTGATGTCTCCCATACTAAGGGCATCGATAATTCTAAGATGCTAAACATCTTTTTACAACGCAATAAATTGAGCATTTTGTTGCTTTTCGGATTTTTTTTCCTGCTGAACAGCTACTTTAGAGTCGTGCTCAGTGGTTTTGAATCTGCTGCTTATGGACTCAGTTACCTGTTTTTGTTTAAACTGGCCATAGGAGGACTGGTTCTGCTGGTTTTTCTGCTATACAGGAGTATTCCCCCGGGTGAGACCTTGCAAAAAATGATTTACCTGCTTCTCCTGATAATTGCTGCTTATGTCTCGTACAACCCCCGTACCAGGTTCCAGTTTTTATCATGGATGATGGCAATAGGTCTGATTCTCATGAAGAACACACATCCCTTCAAAAAAATTTGGATATACAGCATTGGTGGCGCATTTGTTTTGCTGGCTTTTGCCTATGCAGGCAATCTGAGGCATAATTTTATCCGCAAGGCAGACTTTAAAACCCAGGTGCAATATGCCATGTACAGGCTTGAAGTTGCAGAAGACCAAAATATGCTTGATGGTTTTATGATGGTCCTCCAGGTTTACCCCCAACATCTTGATTACGGATATGGCAGCGAGCATTTCGAAATTTTACTCAGGCCAATACCCCGTGCCTTATGGCCCGAAAAACCTGTTGGTGGATATGCCAATAAACTCGGGTTGAATAAATATATGCCAAAAGGGACAACAGTGGGTATTTCACAATCAATTTACGGCACTTTTTACGGTGAAGGCGGAACAGCTGGTATTATTATTTTATCTGTTTTATATGGGTTTGTTTTCTCGCGTTTGTTTCAATTTGCCAACAGATATGGTTCTGATATGCGGTATGTTCTGAAAGGCATCATTTTTGCATCTGCTGTTCCGTTGCTGCGGGGAGGTGATTTACCGGGAATTGTTGCATTTATTGGGATGAGTTACTGGCCGGTGTTTTTGTTTATCTTCCTCTATAATGGTTATATCAGGCGTGTTAAAGCAGGAATGTTGAATTCGCAGTTAAAAAAATCTGAAAAAAGCCATTCCCTGGCAACAGGTGAATAGTAAAATATAGTATCATAATGACTGTTGAGCTCATAGAAACACTCACAATACTTATTAGCTTTATTGCAATATTATATTTTTTTGTTTCGAACGACGAATTCCCGGCTCTGCTAATTGTTTTTTTTATTGCAACGGGTTTAATGCGCTTTCATGCTGTTCAGAATGGTCTCTCAGGCTGGGTTAAGGTAGCCTATGCCTTCCCTATTTTTCATATGTCTGATGAACTTGCAATCAGGTCTCTCAGATTGTTTTTCCTGGGAACAGTCATTTTTTCCGTTGCATATATGTTTTTTCGCTCTAAAAATGGTATCATTTATTATACAAAAGATTCAAAGGAATTATTTAATCGCTTCTTAAGCCGATGGCAACCATACATCCTGACACTTTTTATCATTTTCCTTGTAATTAACAGTTACTTCAGGGTTTTATTAAATACATATGAATCGTTTGCATATGGTTTAAGTTATTTTTTCCTCTTCAAACTGGCCATTGGCGGTTTTGCCATTCTCATGTTTCTGGCATACAGGAATCTTCAAAATAAAAAACTAAAGCTCCTTTATCTCGCTTTACTTATCATTGCAGCCTTTATGTCATATAATCCCGGAACACGCTTTCAGTTTATGTCCTGGATGGTGGCGCTGGCCTTTTTAATCATCCGTGATATGGATGTCATAAAAAAATCTGTGCTTTACACTGTTGGGGGTGTTATAATTATCATTTTCTTTGCCTACGCCGGCAATGCGAGGCATTCTTTTGTCAATCAGCTTGATTTTGATGATAAGATTGAACTTGCCTGGACAAGAATTGAAAAGGGAGAGGACCAAAATATGCTGGACGGCTTCATGATGGTTTTGCAGGTGTATCCCGAGTACCTGGATTTCGGATATGGAAACGAACACCTTGAAATCCTTTACAGACCGGTTCCACGTGCCTGGTGGCCTGAAAAACCGGTAGGCGGATATGCTAACAAACTTGGGCTCAACGAAAACATGCCCAAGGGTATCACCGTTGGTATCTCTCAGTCAATATACGGAACATTTTATGGCGAAGGGGGTATTGGGGGTATTATCCTACTATCAATTATTTACGCCTGGTTATTTACCTGGTTATTTAAAAAAGCTTCTTATTTCCGGTCAGATATGCGGTTTGTTATAAAAGGAATTGTTTTCGCTTCAGCAATACCTTTGCTCAGGGGCGGGGATTTGCCTGGTATTATTGCTTTTGTAGGCATGAGTTTTTGGCCGGTTTTTCTTTTTATGTTCGGATATTACAGATTCAGAAAATTAAATATGTATGATAAAAAGAGAGGAGAAAAATATCCAATTAGCCAAAAAGCATCGTATCCTCATCATATGGGATAATCTTGGGGATTATCACAGGGCAAGGGTCACAGCGCTTCGTAACCTGCTCAGTTCTTCATTAATTATCACTGCTGACCTGGGAGCCGGTGACAATATATATAAATGGAAACGCCTTGATAACAATATGCTTCATCGTAAACTTTCTGAAAAGCCGGTTGAAAAACCGGATATTGTGAGAAGATTAAAAAAATATCTGCATATTCTCAGGCAGCATCACATCAACATTGTTTGTCTTTCAGGTTATGGAAGACCGGAATATCTGCTATTTCTCAT
>CAZVTW010000709.1:0-1091 GCA_964629805.1 uncultured Bacteroidales bacterium
GCAACATAAGTATCAGCATCTTTTTCACTATCCATTAATTCAAGTTCTTTATACTTGTTCACTATGTTGGATTTGGCAAATAAGAAAAAGGCTTGCTGTACATCGGTTACTACAAATGTTTTATTTCTTATCCATTCACTGGCATCATGTCCGGTAAAATCAAAGTCACCATCCCTGTTTTTTGAGGGTACTGATGATGTCCATCTCCATTCAACATTGGTTTCAGTGTGTGGATCATAAACAGTTTGATGATACTTTAACAATACAGGAGCAGCCAATTCTTCTATACTACCACGATTATCTTTCTCCTGATATAAGTTTAATCGTTTAAATTTTAAAGTACCCAGTTTCTTTGCATACTGTTTAAAATTAAGAAATTCATCCACGTAAGGTTTTAAATGAGGTGCAACCTCTGGATTGTTTACATTGAGTAATTGCCCATCTACAAATAATGCCATGATTTTTAAGTTTTAAGTTTTACATTCATATAATATAGTGATGACAAATATAATAAAAAGAAAATAAAGCATATAAAAAAAGCCCTTACCAACATAGTGATAAGGACTTTAATTATTCAGAACCTATTAGAAATGAGCCTATAACGGTCTTACGTAAATCATTTTTTCAACTTCGCAAATGGAGAATAATTTTTCACTCATTGCAAGCATTTTGATGTTATCATCTTCGTGTACCGGTTGTCCTAAATTAGAACCTCCTGCACCTACCAATGAATTAATCACCCTTCTACGATTTACATTATCACCTTTACGGTAATAAATTCCAAGATTATTCAACCTCATTGTGTTTCCGTTAGAGGACACTAACTTAGTGCTTTCTCCATGTGGAACCATGAAACCTGAGTTCTTGAAATTATATGTGCTATTTCCAAGCATATCAGGTGCAGACCAGAGGTCTAACGTATGCCAGTTAATTGCAACATTGTTTTTAAAGAAAGTGCTAAAGCCAACAGACAATGCACGTTTCTTAGCTTCATCATCATTACCGAATGCCCTTGAAGCAGCAGTTGTCCAATCAGTTCCACCAGAGTTACTGGTTACCCAATTGATACCACCTTTTTCAAGTTTCAAACC
>CAZVTW010000709.1:1191-2873 GCA_964629805.1 uncultured Bacteroidales bacterium
TCACCTACCATGAAGTTCATTTCTTCTCTCCAATCTAACAACCAATCCAATTCCATTAATGCTAATGGGTACACACGGTTTTCACTCTTAATCCATTTTTCAGATGCAAGTTCAGCAGTATCCATTGCTTTCTTCTCTTTCTGAATAACGTTTTTGAATGTCCTTTCGTAGTATCCACCAACAGTAGGATCAGGATAACCAACACCATGTGCAAATGAGTTACCACCAACAGTCAGTTCATCACCATCAGCCAAATCATTTGTTCCATCCATAATGGTATGAGTACCATCTTTAGGTTTAGCAGTTACCAATTTGGTAGAATATTCACTTTGTGAATCTGATGTTGAAGCATCACTGATTGATTGTACCCGAAGGTCTTTGACACTACCATTAGCAAGTTGCTGATAAATAGAATCACCTTCACGCAAGAAACAATCACCATCACTATTGATGTCATCCCTGTCCAAATAAAACTGAACAGCAGCACCAGCGGTAGCACCACCAGAGGGTGTACCTTCAATTGTGATTGTACGAAGCAATTTACCTTGTTCGTATGCAGTAATCTGATCAGCAGCAATGGGTTGCTCACCAGACATTATACGAAGTAAATTAACCATAAATTTCCACCTATATCCATACTTCTGATAAAGTTTCTGTACAACATAGGGTTTGTCCATACTATGTATGGATGACGAATTTTCTGATCTCCAAGCCGCTACGGTCTTTGGAGTTATATCAGTTGAATTTAGTATAACAGCCATAATTTTAAGTTTATAAATTAATAATTACCATCCTTTACCTTCTGCAAAATCAGCAAGCTCTACTCCTTCTTCATTAGCGTTCTGTTCTGATGCTTCCGCAGTATTTGGCGGTGTTCCATTTGTGGCTTGATAATGTTGATCCTTCAACTTTGTTTCCACATGTTCCACAACTTTTTTTATAATAGAATCAAAATACTTGTTTTTTAATTCATCTTTCCCAGCTTGAATTAAAGTATTGGTAAGTTGTTCATCAGGCTCCATGCCTTGTGCTGATACGTTTTTCCATATCATCTGACTTACTTCATTACGCATTTTGTCATCTATCACAAATTCTACAGACCCATCATTTACAGGAATCTCTACTTTATCCAATCCTTTTTCAATTTTGTTAAGAGGCTGAACCCATTTGTTCTGTAACTCCTTAACAAACTGCTCATTTTTGACTTTGTTTTCACGTTCAATTTCCTCAATACTTTTTTGTTGGGGAATTTCAACACTACTTGTAAGTGTGGCTAAACGACTTTTTGCCTTATTGGCTTCTCTTTTTAAATCAATTTGACCAAACTCAACTTCTTGTCTTTCACTTTCATCCATTTCAGATGTATCCTTATCTATTTTGAATTGTGACCTTACTCGTTTCCTTAGAGAGGATTCACCAATACTACCATCTGAAATATCTAATAATTCATTTAAGACAATAGCATCTTCATCAGATAAAGCATTTACATCAGAATGGACAATGCGATTCAGAGCATTTTGATTAAGTCCTGGATTTTGTTTTGCAATCTGTGCAGCTTTATATGCTGATTCATCTGGAAAGTGTTCCAGAGGGTTTAAATTTTTACTATATTTATTAAGAAGGTCATCTTTGTTTTTTAATGATTCTTCTTTTTTCTGTAATTCTTCTTTTAATTGTTTTGC
>CAZVTW010000710.1:0-2873 GCA_964629805.1 uncultured Bacteroidales bacterium
GAGATATTTTGCAGAGAGCATTCTCAATAGCAATGTGCAGTTCAGTGTTGCAGTAAATTTCGTTTTAGAATTTTAGGTCATATATAAGCTAAATTTTTTTCTATTATAATAATCCTTCCTTTCAGTATTTTTTTTAAACATAATCACCTGATACAAATATTTTTATAGGTGCAAGTTACACATCTTTTTTTGTATTTGGTAGCCCTGGGCCACATATTTTTACCGATGATTGTGAATACATTTTCTGCTGCTTTTTTTACCCGCTCTATTGATTCATCATCAACAGGTACTTCAACCAGCTTGTTCCTGCTCCGGGTGTATACAAGAAACGCTTTATTGACATCCTTGTTATAGTTATGCATGATAAGCCATGAGTAACAATACATTTGGGTTTTATAGGTGTCATATATCTTGTCTTTATACTGCGCAAACTTATAGTCAAGTGGTGCCATTGAACCATCAGACAGTTCCAGGACTTCATCTACTTCGCCCCTGAGATATCCGTTTGACAAATACCGGTTAATAAGCTTCTTTTTTACACCGGGCTTTACTCTCAGATAATCAACATTTTCAGATGCCCGTCTTTTATGCATATCCCTGCCTTTCATGACCTTGTAAAATTTCTCTTCATGTTGTGGTATCCTCAGGACATATTCAAAATATGTGAACCTGGGGCAAAACAGGTATTCTATGATATGTGATGGTGTGAGTGTCATTACATCAATTTTTTTTTTAAAAACCCCTGAAATAAAGGATTGGGTTAATTGTTTTTTTATTGTAATACGTTGTAACTGTTTTCCAACATCCATTAACTGGTAGATTTGGAATTGTACAGTCTGCTAAGGTTCTTATGCTTATAAGGCAGGCTTTTGAGGATGCCAGATCTACGAGGACCTACAGGCTGTAAAGCCTGTGGTACACTTAGTGGAACATAGATTTTACTTCATCTGTCACAAGCTTTTTGTCAAATGCCTGTCCCATGAGTGTTGTTTCTTTCAGCTCCTTTTTGTTCATGGGAAACATATACACACTGTCATTATCTTCATCAATCAGGTCTTCAATTTCAAGGCTGAGAGCATCCTTTTCTGTTTCTTTCAAGGTACCGAGAAAAACAGAATACTGCACCCTGTACAATCCGGCCCTGAGACAAGCTTTTGCCACTTTGTTACGCGGTTTGTCTTTTTGTATGTCATACATAACCCAAATAATCATCCTTTTCAGCTATTTTATCAGTGAATTTGCATATTCATGAGCATCAAGCTGTATAATGTGGGTTCTGGTAAGCCGCCTACCCTTATAATTGATTTTTTCTTCTTCGTTATGTTTTGTAAAAGCCTCAATAAGCAAAGGTTTTCCAAATTCATTGAGTGAATAACCGTTTGTGAGTTCATCAGTATGTTTTTGTGCTGTTTTTTTACCTGAAAACAGCCTGAATACTGGTTTTTCTGCAAAAATCCGGTATGGTTCAATAAAATCAAACACAAAACTCAGGTGGTTATAATCGTCCCTGTGTAAATACCCGAGATACGGGTCGAGTCCGGCAATGATCAGGGCTTTCTCGATTTTTCCATAGAGGATTCCATAGGCATAATTCAGAAAAGCATTGAAAGGGTCTTGTGCAGGCCTGCTGCTTCTGCCGTCAAAGCGGTATTCATCAGGTAATGAACCGCTTAACGCTTCGAAATACAACCGTCCTGCAGTTCCCTCAAGTCCCCTGATAACCTCATCAACATCTGAAATGGCTTTGCCTTCAAGCAGGCTGACCGATTCCCTGAGTTTTTTGACAGATGCAATCTTTTCATTCAGGAAATCACTCAGCGCCGGACGGTGCTTTTTTAGTTCCCGCAAAAATTTCTCCTGGTTTTCCATTTTCCTGCCAATCCACTCTTTAATGATGTTCAGCCCTTTTTTATCAATGGATGCCTGCAGTTGGGCTTTGCGGATTTTTGATGTGCTGCCGTGTTTGCTGTGCCACACCCTGCCTATGGGATAGCCATGGTTTTCAACAAACAAAATATCAACATTGTGCTCCATTGCCAGTTTCACAGCATCAGAACTCAATGCTGTCCCAAGCGAAAGGATGATATTTGATACTTTTTGGGCTGAATAAAGATGTTTTTCAATTTCTTTGTCCCTGCGTTTTTTGACCTCAAACATCTGGTCTTTGACATGGACATAAGTGCCATATGTGTTGATGATAAGTTGCATAATTGATGTGTTTTATGATTTTCTGACTATTGTTCCGAATCCTCGTGAAACGGCTTTTCCCAGTCCAATATAATCCGGCAGGGTCACATTTGCAGTAAAAGTGCCTGAAAATGCCAGCATGTGCCGGTTTTTAAATTTTGTTTGTTTTTCGGTTACATCTGCTGTTGCCAGGATTTCTTCTTTCACCCATATGCCGGTTCCTTTCAGGAAACTCAGTATATTATTCCTGATTTGCGTGTTCATAAATGTTTTTTTTGCATTGACGTCAAAGCTGCAATATTTCTCAAAATTGTGCTGGTTAAGGGCCATCCACAGGGTGGTAAAATTGTATTGGAACAACCCGCTGTTTACCGTTATTTCGTTTAGCTTTGCTTCAATGTTTTTGTCAAGGACGGGATATTTTCTGCCTTCAATATCTATTTCTTTTATTTTCAGGAAAAGCGAAACAAGCAATTCAGCGCCTTCGCCAATGCCCACTAACACAGGCATACCTTTCACAACTTTATATTGCACCAGGGGGTAAGCATACCGCAATTTACCGTCAGGGGTGTGGTTATGCAACAGGTGTGAATAATCACTGAACAGGTTTCCAAAATACCCGCGCAGCTTATGCGCATCCCTGGCAGTGAGCTTTATTTCGGGAAATTTTATGGTGGTGGTTTGGA
>CAZVTW010000711.1:0-2873 GCA_964629805.1 uncultured Bacteroidales bacterium
AAGACGCAAACAGGACATGAGTAAATACAGCACCAAAAAAGAAGAAGTTGATTCTGCTGTTGGCAGAGGAGGAGCACAAGCCCAGCCAGGACAAAGAGAGAAAAAAGAAGATAAACTTCAGCCGGTGAGAGTTGAGAAAAAAATCGGCAGAAATGAACCGTGTCCATGCGGAAGCGGTAAAAAATATAAAAACTGTCATGGCCGGCCAGGTGCAAAATAGCGCTAAGACCGTAATTAATTCTATATATTTCTTCTATTCAGTTATAATTCATGTTAGACCTCAATACAGACATTAAATTTTTAAAAGGTGTAGGTGAAAAAAAAGCCAACTTGTTAAAAAAAGAACTGTCTGTGTCATGTGTAGAAGATTTATTATACTATTTCCCATATAAATATGTTGATAAAACAAAATTTTATTCAATTCGTGATATTCGTGAAGAATTGCCTTATATTCAGCTAAAGGGAAAAATTCTTGAATTAAGTAAAGAAGGACAAGGCAGGAAAGAAAGACTGACAGGTATATTCTCTGACGGTACAGGTACCATTCAGCTTGTTTGGTTTCAGGGTATAAAATGGATTCTAACAAGTATTCGCCCCGGAGTGGAATATATCGTTTACGGTAAACCAACCTCTTTCAGGGGTGGCTTTAGCATCGCTCATCCTGAAATAGAAGAATTTACTGAAAACGAAGATGGCGTTAATTCTTCTCTTGAAGCTCATTATGTCACCACAGAAAAATTAAAGAGGGGATATATCTCATCCAAGGTCATTCACAAGCTACAGCGCAATGCATTGACAATACTGGGCGATCAAATTCCTGAAACCCTTCCCGAGTATGTTTTACGCGAGCTAAAACTTCCACCGCTTTGGGAAGCGTTGTTAAATATTCATTTTCCAATTACCCCGTCGATGCTGAAAAAGGCAAATTACAGGATCAAGTTCGAGGAATTCCTGTATTTCCAGATTAATTTATTCATGCAGAGGCAGGAGCGGACAGAAAAATTATCAGGGCATGTTTTTAAAGCAGTGGGGGATCATTTTCATACATTCTATCATCATGTCCTGACATTTGAATTAACAAACGCTCAAAAAAAGGTGATGAAGGAAATCAGGAAAGATATGGGTAGCGGAAAACAGATGAACAGGCTTCTTCAGGGTGATGTGGGAAGCGGAAAAACCCTGGTGGCTTTTATGAGCATACTGCTTGCCCTGGACAATGGTTACCAGGCTTGTTTGATGGCTCCGACCGAAATACTGGCACAACAACATTTCTTTACACTGTCTCAATATTGCCGTCAGTTGGATATCACAATTGGCCTGTTAACAGGCTCAACCAAAAAGAAGGAACGTAATAAAATCCATGAAGGCCTGAGAGATGGTTCTTTACAAATAATAACAGGTACTCATGCTTTGATTGAGGATGAGGTTCTTTTTTCTAATCTCGGATTGGCCATTATTGATGAACAGCACAGGTTTGGCGTTATACAAAGAGCAGGTTTAAGAAAAAAAAATAAAATACCACCACATGTGCTTGTCATGACCGCTACACCAATTCCGCGAACTTTACAGATGACACTCTATGGCGATTTACATGTTTCTGTCATAGATGAATTACCTCCCGGTCGGAAACCTGTTAAGACTTTTCATGCCTATGATTCCAACAGGCTGAAAATTTTTCAGTTCCTCAGGGAACAAATAGCAGCAGGACGTCAGGTGTATGTTGTTTATCCGTTGATATATGAAAGTGAAAGTATGGATTATAAAGACCTGGAAGATGGGTATCAAAGCATTTCAAAAGCATTCCCGCCACCTGAATATCTTGTTTCAATCGTCCACGGGCAAATGACACCTGATAAAAAAGAATGTTCCATGCAACTATTTGTAAGCGGGCAGGCCCATATTCTGGTCGCAACAACGGTTATTGAAGTTGGCGTTGATGTGCCTAATGCCAGTGTGATGGTCATAGAAAGCGCTGAGAGATTCGGCCTGTCCCAGCTACATCAGCTCAGGGGTCGTGTGGGACGGGGCGCTGACCAGTCGTACTGCGTTCTAATGACCTCGTTCAAATTAACAAAAGAAGCAAAAAAACGCATCAACACAATGGTTGAAACGGGCGATGGTTTTAAAATTGCAGAGGAAGACCTCAAACTTCGCGGGCCGGGAGATGTTGAAGGCACACAACAAAGTGGTCTGCCTGCATATTTCAGGCTTGCAAACCTGGCTACCGACGGAGAAATTTTACAGCATGCACGTCATATTGCACGTGACATTATTGCCCGTGATCCTCATCTTCAACACCCGCAAAATACTGTCATAAAAAAACAACTCTCTAATATGAAGAAAGAAAGGGTGAACTGGAGAAATGTAGGTTAGTATTCATGAGTCCACTCCTAAGAAAAGCTATAACTCCTTCGGAGATTATTTCGACAAGTTGACGAAACAGAATTCTGTTTCCTTGGCAGTAAAATTTTCTTCCCGACTCGGTCGGGTTCAAGCATGCCCCATGTATAAAATGTCGGGGGCGTTGAATCTTTACTGAGTCCTGATTAACCTTCTCTCCTTATTAGAGAGACACGGTCGAGATGCGGATTGTCCCGAATGAGTCGAGACACAACAACGCAGAATTTGGCGATAAATGGACTTTTATGAGAGGACTCATTCATGAATAGGTTCACCGGTATATTGCCCGTACTTTTGTTTAAGCTCTTTCAGGGTTTTCAGGTCCTTGTCAGATAACTGTTTTGGTGTCGTAATGCGTATCGAAACAAATAAATCACCATAAATATTATTATTGTCATACAAAGGCAGCCCTTTACCCTTCACCCTGAATTTTTTTCCACTATCAGTACCGGCAGGAATTTTTAGCGATATTT
>CAZVTW010000712.1:0-2870 GCA_964629805.1 uncultured Bacteroidales bacterium
CACTTGTTTTATTTTTTTGTTATGCCTGCGAAAATAGCAGGCATGTTAATCAACACATCAATCATCCGAAACCTGAATATTCAATAGATTCCATTTTTGATATTACCCTGGATGCAGCAAAGTGCAAAGTCACACTTATTCATGAAGGACTTTATCAAATATGGGAAAGAGGTGTTTGTGTTTCAAAAATTAAAAATCCTGAAGTCAAAGACAACATTACAATTGTTATGTCAAAATCAGAAAGTTTTACTGAATGGATTTCCGGATTGGAAATGAATACCAGGTATTATGTACGTGTTTGGGCAACAAACCAACAAGGCACTTTTTACAGCCCACAGTTGGAATTTAAAACAGCTAATATCACAACCGGCAGATTTACTGAAACCATCGAAGGTAATACATATAAATGGGTCAAAATTGGCGAACAAATCTGGATGGCCGAAAACCTGAGATCAACTAAGTTCAGTGACGGAAGCAATATACCAAATGTTACTAATTCTACTGATTGGAAAAGTACTGAAACTTCCGCTTATTGTTGGTATATGAATAATGAAGAAAGATATAAACAAAAGTATGGAGCATTATACAATTATTATACTGTAGAAACCGGAAAATTATGTCCATCCGGCTGGCATGTTCCGACAAATGATGAATGGCTGGAGCTTGAACTCTATCTTGGAATGGACACACATGATATTGATGGAACAGGTTCAAGAGGACAAGGGGTTGGCACAAAATTGAAAAGCACAAGTGGATGGTTTGGAAACGGATATGGTACCAATTTGAGCAAATTTTGCGCACTGCCCGGAAGCGCTCGTTTCTCCAGGGGCTCATTTGATGAAGATGTTGGAAAAGAAGGCGCATGGTGGGCAGTAAATCCCGATAAAAAATATGCTCCTCTAGGACGGTATCTATATTATAACAGGCATGAAATATTTGCCTTACATATAGACCCAAACACTGCATTGTCTGTTCGTTGTGTAAGAGATTAGAAAAGTTGCAGTCATGAAAGATAAATAATGTAAAAAACTATAAAACACCCTGAAAAAGTAATGTATATACCACAATATAAAAACATACATGATATTGAAAGTCAACTGAGGGCTTTTTATCCCCCTGGTTTAAAACAATTTATTGAAAAGATTGACCCTGTAAACAAAACAGCGCTTTTCAGGGCCATACACGAACAGTTCAGGTTCCTGCCTTTTGGCGCCAAACAAATAGAAAATGATTTGGAAGATATCATCAATCTTTCCGAAATCATTGAAGACAATATATATTTCGACAATTACCCGGTCACTGCCCTTCCCTTTGCCAAAAGTGTTATAGGCGATGCGTTTGGTTACATGTTTTATGTTTTTGATGACAATACGAAAACCATTTGGCCGGATGTGTATTACATCAACATCGATCATCCTGGCCACTCTCTGCACCCGGTCGGTAAGAGAATAGAAAATTTTATTTTTAGTTTCAGCGAAAGCCTTGACAGGATTATTCATACCCCGACCCTGTATGTGAACATTTCGCAGGAAAAACAAATGTCCGGTTTCCTGCCTGTGACATTCACAAAACAACTGAAGGTTCAGTCAAAAATTATACAAATATATCCTTATACAGGACAAACGAATAAAAGAAATACCTGGGAACTTGAATTTAACGTAGAAATTCTTTCAGAAGAACATGAAAATGATGTACAGGGTATATCAACAACAATATTTTTTTCCTCAACATTATACACGGCAAAAACCCGGGTTGAAGTTGAAATGGAATTATCTGATTACAATGCTAACCGCACAAATGGCTATAAAAATGATCTGCCCCATTTCGTTCAGCCTGTAAAACAACAAGGCATCCTCTACATATTGCAATACATGGCCGGGTACTGCAAGGATAACCCCGGCCCGGAAAAACAGGACATTTATAAGGTGGCCGACAATTATTCGCTCATTGAATTGTCGCATCAAAACATAACTGAAATTAAAGAACACATAATTTGACAATCATGGATACTGAGAAAAACATTAATATCTGTAATATGGATAAAAAATATCATCGACCAAAAAACAATATACTTAAGCTGGTTTTACCGGTTTTGGGTTTATGGTTGTTATTTTTTTGCAAATGTATGTATGGGCAAAATGAGTCAATTATTGAATACAACGCTCCTGCCGTGGTTAAGTCAGAGACAACAGTCAGATTTAGGTGTACCCCTGAAAATTCAACAATAACAAGTGTTGTAATATCTGACAGGAAAAACATCAATACAATGTCAGATTTTGATATTGATGATGATGTGAGAACAATCACCCACACTTTTATAAATACTACCGGGATGTACCTTCCCGTAAAAATTAATATGAATATAAAAATTGAGAATTATCCTCTTGAATATACTGAAATAATTGTGGTTAGCCCGAAAAGAACTGATATTCCGGTAACTGATCCTGACCATCCAGTATCCTTGTCCCCAAGTGGTGGAGTTGTCACTTATCAGGTCACTAAAACAGATACTTATGATGAATGCCTGTATATAATTAGCCAAAATGTGATTGATATACTGGAAATGAAACTCAACAGGGCTGGCGAAAAATACAATCTTGAAATAAAATATGGCGACAACAAAACAGGACATGAACTAAATGACAGGCTTGATATTTATGAAATCAGGAACAACGGGGATAATCTTGTGCAGGCCATTCATTTATTACAGCCAGCAGTACCCGGTGAAGGGAAATATAATATGTTTGACCTGCCTTATGCCGGAGAAATAGCTGATAATGAAATTCTTAAAAATGAAATGCATGTGATTGAAGTGACGTTAAAAGGTGAAATTGATGGCGAGATACGAGATATCAGCGATTTAATTGGGA
>CAZVTW010000713.1:0-2860 GCA_964629805.1 uncultured Bacteroidales bacterium
CCACTAATTGTGCGAATTTCACCCCGTGAAATAATCATCTCTCATTTAGATATTTCACGGGATACACGAATTGTATTCATACTTTGGTTGAATGTAAGTTTGCGGTTAAAAATATTAACAGGCAGAATTAAGGTACAAACATACACTAACAGGAGGGCTCAACCTGCCGGCGTGCTTGCACCCGGCAGCGTTGTAAATAGTCCGCCAGGATGGTTTAAGCATCATGTAGAAGTGGCTCGTTTTTGCCTCACAGGCCGGAAAGCCTCCCGACCGTGTCGTGACAAGTTGTGGCACCCCCTTTTGCCGCAGAATTTCCAGCCTGCGTGGCCAGGTTTGAAAACGGGATTTTAAATCGCTTTCAGATGTGCATTGGATTGCAAATCTAATGGAGCAGTAGTTGCAAATCCGATGCAACCAACCAACACAGCGACATTAAACCGGACGCCAGGACGGTTTAAGCGTCATGGAGAAGCGGCTCGTTTTTGCCTCACAGGCCGGAAAGCCTCCCGACCGTGTCGTGACAAGTTGTGGCACCCCCTTTTGTCGTAGGTATTCCAGCCTGCGGCACAGGTTTGAAAACGGCAATTTAAATCCCTTTCAGATGCGCAGGGGATTGCAAATCTAATGCGGTAGTGGGAGAAATGGTGTGTCACTGTTGGCGTGCGTTTGTAACGCGCGACTGAAATCTTTTATTTTGGCCGGTATGTATGTTGATTTCGGTTATTCTTTATAGATGGTCTCGAAAACGGACTGTAAGCAAGCTTTGCAAACGATCGAAAACAGGGTATATCATATATCATAAGGTTTTAAACCTGTTTTTTTTGAGATTCTCGCAAGCATTTTTGGACCAATTTCATCCTTATCATGAAATGCATAAACAAAATCAGGATAACCAATTTTGGATAGGATTATATGTGAACCTTTTGATTCTCTTTTTATTGTCCAACCAATTTTTAATAAAGCTTTTAATAATTCTTTAGATTTGATTGATTTCCAACCTTTCATACAGCAACTTTAAATAATCCGTTCAAATCAGGGATTGCATCTCCTTGTTCAATTCGTTCTGCAATAATTCGAAGGGCCAATGATTCTGCCTTTGCTATGGCTGCTTGTTTTGATGTTGCATATACCAACACTCCGGGTATTTCAGGGATTTCAGCAATCCATCTGCCATCAGTTTCTTTTTCAATTTCTATAATCATCTTGCAATATTGGTGTTTAATTAACATTCAAAGTTAAGTATTATATTCATATTTTACAATAATTACAATATTGTTAAGTCGATAACCTTATTTTTTGTGGCTTTTGCAATGTCGTATTTCATTATTTGAAACGCATGTCAGATGTGCACCATGAAACTATTGCGCAGCGGTAAGCACGCGTTACAGACTAAAAACCACAGGTCTATTTTTATTTTAACCACTAATTGTGCGAATTTCACCCCATGAAATAATTATCTCTCATTTAGATATTTAACGCATTTTACAGAAGGTCTTGGTTGATTCTAAGGATTTTAGGTTTTTATTTTTTTTGGTTTCGTTACTACTTTTATCATTTTGAAAATGAATTATTTGCAAAATAAGAAAATTAAAATTATGGAAAAAATTCGTTGCTACGAAAAGTACTTTTTTTAGCTTATTTTTCACAATACCAAGTAGTTAACAAAGCAAAACCCGATTTAACGGGGTAAACCCCGTGAAATAATTATCTCTCATTTAGATATTTCACGGGATAAACGAATTGTTTTCATCCTTTGGGTGAATGTAAATTTGCGGTTAAACATATTAGCATGCGGAATTAAGGTACAAACACACGCTAACAAGAGCGCTCAACCTGCCGGCGTGCTTGCACCCGGCAGCGTTGTAAATAGTCCGCCAGGATGGTTTAAGCATCATGGAGAAGTGGCTCGTTTTTGCCTCACAGGCCGGAAAGCCTCCCGACCGTGTCGGGACAAGTTGTGGCATAATCCTGTGCCGCAGGCTTTCCAGCCTGCGTGGCAATGCCCTGCAGGCTGGAAAGCCTGCAGGGCACAGGTTGCACACAAGCACACAGGCCACAAGTCGCAGACTTGCGGCAGTTGAGGTCTGAGCAGAAAAGTGAGTATTTACGAATCTAAAAGATTTATGCCAGGTAGATATTTGAAATCTTTTGTGTTATAAGTAAATAGTGATAAGTCAGTTTCAATTGCTGTTGCTGCAATAATAGCATCTGGAATAAGTAATCCATGACTTAAATAGTAGTCTTCAATGAATTCAGTAGCTTTCATTGATATTTCTTTTGAAAAATCAACAAGATAATACTTTTTTATCTTTCTCTTTAATTGCCTTAATTGTTGTTTATTATCCGTTCCTTCTATCAATTCCATATACGTAACAACAGATAAAGCTATTTTATTAACCCCTGTTTCTTCAATTTTTTCTATTGTTGGAATATGATTATTGAACCAATGAATGAAAATATTCGTATCAAATAAAATTATTTCTTTTTCCATGCTTTTTCGCGAATTGAATCTAAAGTTTTAGGATTATCAGACCAAATACCGGCAAAATCATCAATTGCCGGTTCACCTACTGGCAGATGGATAGGTGATTTATCCTTTGAGAGGGATATATTATTTTTGGATGTTGATTTCACTTTTACTTGTATATTAAGTTTTTGAAGTAATTCAAGAAAAAAGTGAATATTCCTGTCATCAATTTCAATTGTTAGTGTTTGCATTGTTGATTATTTATGTTATTCACAAAGGTATAATAATTTTTTTTAAAAAGTATTATTTATAGGTGGCGCTAGAAACAATATGCCGGTTGAGACACAAAAATATTTACTGTGTTCCAGGCTGCTAAACATTGGCAGGTCTGGT
>CAZVTW010000714.1:0-2859 GCA_964629805.1 uncultured Bacteroidales bacterium
CGACCTGGCACAACACCATTTTACCGTTTACCCGCAATGTTATTGGTCCGATGGATTATACACCGGTAACCTTCTCTGATCAGAAATACCCACATATCACAACCAATGGACATGAATTGGCTCTTTCTGTTGTTTTTGAATCAGGCATTATCCATATGGCAGGCAGCGCTGAATCATATTTAGAGACACCGGACTTTGTAAAAAAATATTTAGCTGATGTTCCGGCTGCCTGGGATGACACCAAATTAATTGATGGCATTCCCGGCTCTTATGCGTTCATGGTTAGGCGCAAAGGTAAAAACTGGTATTTTGCCGGCATAAATGGTGAAAATATCGAAAGAAAAGTTTCAGCAAGATTTCCTTTTATCTTATTTGGCAAATATGCCATAATTATGATCAATGACGGAGATAAAGACAGGTCCTTTTCTTTTAAAACAGATGAATACAAATTTAATGAAGAAATAAGTTTCACGATGAAACCATACGGTGGTTTTGTTGGTAAACTTATTTACCTGGGGCAATAACAAATATTTTTTGAGCTTAAGTGTAAAAAAAATTTTTAAAATTACACATTTTACTTATCTTTACTGTCTAATAACATATATCTCGGATAAATAAAAGCAATTACTTATTGATTTTTATATTTTCCTGGGATAGTTTTTCCTATGTTTAATAAAAGAGAGAACTTATGAAATATTAAAACATTGTCTGTTTGCAATATTACAACTTTTTAAGAGCACAGTTTTTCGGAAAGATTCCTCCCTACGGTCGGAATGACAGTCTAAATTGTTATAGAGTGAGAGGTTAAATTAGGCGAAGCCGCATTTAATCTCTCCCACACCAACAATTATTGACAGATGTCATTCCGACCGTATGGAGGAATCTCATACCATGCTCCTATATAGTTATTCAATATTAATATCAGCTATCATCTTAAAAATCATTTATTACCATTGTCTATCATGAAACTGTTAAAACATTTTATCGCAGTTCGTTTTCTTTGGGCTATTTTTTTTATCTCGCCTTCATTTGTTTATCCACAAAAATTATTATTTCGTCAAAAAATAAAAAAAGAAAGACTACTCGAATTACGAAAAAAAATACAAGAGCGTAACAGGAAAAAGCAATTTCTTATAGATCGCTATACCGAAAAGAACGACATCCCTGTGCGCCAGGAATTACCCGACGGTTCTGTCATCGAATTGGTAGACATCCGGGATAACGGACATCCTGTATTTTATATGACTCATAATATTTCGGCCGCTACCACTGTATATACACACGACTTATGGTCAGGTCCTTATAATCTTTCAGGAAATGGGATGATTATTGGAGAATGGGACGCAGGCGCTGTCTTATCCACACACCAGGAGTTTGGCTCACGCGTTATTCAGAGAGATGGAGCAAGTACAACTCATGAACATGCCACCCACGTTGCCGGGACTTTAATAGCATCAGGCGTAGAATATAATGCACATGGAATGGCTTATGAAGCATCTCTGTATGCCAATGACTGGAATTCCGATGAATTTGAAATGATCGATGAGGCCTTGAATGGTTTGCTTATCTCTAACCATTCGTATGGAACAATTTGCGGTTGGTATGACACGTTCAGCTATCCTTATTGGTATGGCGATCCGGACGTTGATCCGGAAGAAGATTATCAGTTTGGATTCTACGATTATCAGGCTGAATGGTGGGACGAAATAGCACATGATGCCCCTTATTATCTCATCGTTAAATCAGCGGGGAATGACAGGAATGATAGTCAACCAGCAGGAACCGAACACAAAGTTTCAGGGCTACCCGGTACATTCACTGATTATCGAAAACCTGACGGACCATATGATTGCATTGGCCCGAAAGCAACAGCAAAAAATATCCTGACAGTCGGCGCTGTGGAGGATGACAGGGATATGAGTTCTTTCAGTTGTTGGGGGCCGACAGACGATGGCAGGATTAAACCGGATATTTGTGGCGTGGGCGTCAACTTGTATTCAGCAAACGATAGCCACAACACAAGCTATACTTTAATGAGCGGAACCTCTATGGCATCTCCAAATGTTGCCGGCTCATTATTATTGCTCCAGGAGCTCTACCAAAGAGAAAATGGCCATTATATGTTATCTTCCACCTTGAAAGGATTAGCGATTCACACCACAGACGACGTTGGACGGACAGGCCCGGATTACTCTTATGGCTGGGGTGTGTTAAATGCTAAACGTGCCGCAAATTTGATAATCGATGCCTCTAATAATAATGATGCCCAAATTAAAGAATATACATTGCAGAATGGCGAAACCAAAGTAATACGAATCTCTTCTGACGGGATTTCAACACTGCGTGTCACTATCTGCTGGACCGATCCGCAGGGCAATTCACCTTCTATTGAATTAGACCCCTCAGACCTGATGCTTATCAATGACCTTGATCTCAGGCTTGACAATGGAAATGAATATCAGCCGTATGTTCTTAATCCCTTGTCACCATCTACACCGGCAACAATTGGAGACAATTTCAGGGACAATGTGGAACAGGTTTACATTGCTAATCCGGATGCGGGTGACTATACTATTTCAATATCCCATAAAAGTACTTTGACTAATCCACAGGATTTTTCACTGATTCTTTCCGGCGCTGAACCATCTGCTAAAGCTGATTTTATGGCAAATTATACGGTTGCCTATACCGGGCAGGAAATTACATTTTCTGACAATTCTCTTAATCCCTCTTCATGGTCATGGGATTTTGGAGCAGGGGCCAGTCCTGTAAATGCCAATACTCAGGGTCCTCACCTGGTTTCTTATTCTACACCCGGGTACAAGACCGTTTCATTAGAGGTGAATGGCGGGGGAGGAA
>CAZVTW010000715.1:0-2844 GCA_964629805.1 uncultured Bacteroidales bacterium
CTTCGTATGAACCTCTTTTGGTATCTAAAGTATTAAAAAACAAATAAAATTTTCCATCTCTGAAAAGAATTTCAGAGAATTTTTTTTTCCGGAGTATCACATCGTGACTATTTATGTTCCGTGAATAATTGGTTAATGGGTACGATTTGGAAAAATACCTGTAATGAGTTGTGGTATCAATAAAACTAATAGCGCTGTCATATTTTGCTATGTGTCTGTTATATATGCCGTTATCGTCACTCAAATATGTGTAGATATCACTTGTCAATTCAACAGGTCTTATTTCGTTTTTAAAAGGTGTTTCTGTAATTTTGGTGACTACACGTGAACGGTTCTTATAATCATACACATACAAATCATACGTCCTTCCGGTCTCCTGGTAATGATATCCTTCTTCAACTTTCAGTGTGTCAGTTTTCCTGTTGGAACTGAAAAGTATTTTGCCTGAATTTTCTATAAACCTGGGATGCATATCGTCTGCAAGATCATGGGTTAATCTCTCACTCACTCCTGAGACGAATGTAAATACATAGATATCTATTAAATTTTCCTGAACACCTGAAATTACCAGTTTCAGTCCATCGTGGGAATACGATATATCAAGAATTTTGCTGTAATTTAACATGAGTCTTTTATTATACTCCTTTTTCTCTGTTTGATAGGAGGTCAAAAATAATCTGCCTTTTTCTTCAGTGACAAAGGACAAAATATCTCCGGATGGATGCCATGCCAATACCGGGTAGGAGTAGTCAGTAACCTGATTAAGCTTATATCCTCTTTTATAGATTTTTCTCTTCTTGCCGGTTACAAGATTATGTATCCATATTTTATATTTGCCATGATTATTTGTTGTGTATGCAACATGTTTTCCATCAGGGCTCATGCATATGTTTTGGTAGACTCTTTTTTTCCTGGTTTTTTTTAGAATTTTGACAGAATCCGGAAAGTGTTTTCCTTCTACATCATTCTCATAACGTGTTTTATAATAATCCATCCACTCAGGAGTCAGGTCTTTCAGTGATCGTCCCAGAACAAATAAAAATCCGCTGGCCGCGTTTTTATTGACTTTAGCCATGTAAACAATATTGGGAATAACCTCCTTCCCGTAAGTTTTAGCAATATAATGCCAAATGGATTGACCGGCATAAACAGCGTCTTTACCGGTAAGCCGGTTAAATTTTTCATAACGTCCGCTTAAAATACCATCTCTTACGTTATCATCGATCTTAAAGTCCCAGTTGTTGGAGACATATGAAATGAGTCCTTTAATATACCACTCTGGCATGTTAAGAAGTGTAGAGGATGTCAGTTTTTCTCTTACATTACCTCCATATATCATCTCGGTTAACAATATTTCTGTTATAGCTGATTTAAGTTGTTGTTTATAGTCGTTATGGTCACCCTCATAATATAAAAATACTTTATTATCAATGATTTTCATCATACCACCGGTGTTGTATTCATCACGTTCTGTTTCAAGTCCGATGTTACTTTGTTTGTAGTCAGACATTCTGTCGTAGATAATGAGAATGATCCGTTTTTGGAATGAGTATCCGAAAAAACTTTCTACCTCAAGAATGGTTTTCATAGCAGTTTTTGAGGTATAAGCAGCTAAATTTTCTGAATTATCATGAAAATATGCATCGAAGCGGTCAAAGCGATAATATCTCCAGTAAAAATCTCTGTACTGAACACGGTTTTTCCCAAATGTCATCTGATGACCATTGTAGAACTGGGCAATAGATGTATCAACGCCGATAAGAAAAAAAATTATTGATAGTAATGATATATACCTTTTAATCATGTAGTTGATATCTTAATCTTATAACAAATAATAATTGTGCTTGTTTTATTAAGGGCTTGATGCGAAATAAACTGTACAGAAAAAACGAAGTTATTTTGCTCTTTGCCAAGGCGCAAAAACTGCGAATAGCAATGACTATTTAAAGCTTTTTGCAACACAGGCAAAGGGCAAAAGAACGAGTTTAAATGTAAAGGTTATTTCGTTTCAAGCCCTAAGTTACAACGAAGTATTCATTCATTCTAAAAAAAATTGCATATTGAATGAAACAAACTTTAATAAATAATATGACATGTAAAGCTATTAAATCTATTTGAACGTTGTATCATTTTTTTAAGTATTTTATTGAATGGATAAACTTAAATTTAGGAATATGTAAAAAGATATCCTTTGAAGTATGTTTTCGTATAATTAAGGATAAGGATTTTTCGTTGTGGATATTGAAAATAATATCTATAGAATTTTGAAATTAGCAGTTGTAAATAGGGATAAACTAATAGTGTATAACAGCAGGTTTTTTAGGAAAATCATCCTGTTATTTTTTATCATCTTTTTATGTGAAGTTGATCATACCCAAGCCCAGGAGGATACAACAGAAATGGAAAAACTTACTCCTCTTGAAAGCCGTATTATTCCTGGTTACATTCGTGATGGTGATACTGTATTGCATATTAATCTTCGCCAGATTACTGTACTTCCGCCGTTTGAGTTTAAGAGTGACAGACAACGCCGCAGATATAGCAGGCTGGTCAGATATGTAAAAAAAGTTTATCCCTATGCTGTACTTATCAGGCAAACATATTTTGAGATACAGTCAGCGCTGGACACCATTCCAACCGGGAAAGAGCAGAAAAAGTACATCAAAGAAAAAGAAAAAGAACTCCGTGACAAATTCGAAGACGAGCTTATCCACCTGACCATTCTTCAGGGACGTATATTGATAAAGCTGGTTGACAGGGAAACAGGAGACACAACGTATGACGTATTGAAAGAATTTAAAGGTTCATTCTCAGCTTTTTTCTGGCAATCTGTTGCCAGAATAT
>CAZVTW010000716.1:0-2844 GCA_964629805.1 uncultured Bacteroidales bacterium
CAAATATGAGTACAGAAAGATATGAAAAATGGATGTCAAATGTAGTGAAATATTTGAATGAACTTAAAGTTATTATTGATTCAAATGAAAAGTCCCAAAATTTGTATAATGGTTTTTATTTATGGGATAGTAAGTTGATTATTAATCCAGAAGTTATGTTTATAGGTATCAACCCAGGTGATGGCAATCCTAAAAACAATAAATCTATGAAATTTGAGCCAGAATACCAAATGTCCTATTTGGAGTACCTGAACGGTGAAAATGATTCATATACCCTGGCAAGGGATACTGTTGAATTATTTCAATCAGTTGGATTTGAGAATAATAGACTAAAAAATTTTCTAAATGAAAAGACAATTAAAACTAATTTTCATTTCATTATTACAAAAAACCTATCAACAATAAAAGAATGCTTAAGCTATATAGGAAAATACAATGAATTCATCAAGAAATCATTTGAATTCATTGGTGAATTAATTCAAATTATAAAACCAAAATTAATAATTGCAGAAGGCAAATACAGCTTTGATATGCTCAAAGAATTTTATACACCCGATGAATATGAATACAAGTGGGAAAATGATTGTGGCTCGTTGATCATTAAAAATGAAAAATTTGATATTATAGGTTATTCAAGATCACACTTAAAACATTTAGAAGTTATTAATAAACCTGAATTTGCGAAGTTATTAAAGAGCTATATATCACCAAGATGATTTGATTGTTTAGCTATCAAAATTGAAAAATCACATGTCCATTTAGACTTTTATGTATGAAGGTTGAAACATTTTTGTCAACTTTCTGCATATAAAAGTGTCATTTTCAACTCCAAAGATTGCATTAGAAAACTAAAACAATGTAGCGTTGCTCATTTCTAACCTAACATCTGATAATTGCTTGTCATAACTGTTTCTGTAAAATTTGTCCTTCCCAAGTTCTCTTTTTATTTCATCGAATAGCGAGCTAAGAATATCAAGTTTATCAATAACAGCCAAGGAGAAAATCGATCCAGAATCAGCAATCACAAGCCCGTTTTTCATGTCATCTCAGTTTTTGAGAATCCTGGATTATGTCATCCAAATCAAGGTTTGATATCGAAATCTCGTTTTCTGCCAGCAATGTTTCAAAACTATAGCGCGATAATCCTGCAATCTGAGCAGCCTTGCCAAGAGTTAATTTTTGAAGTCCATAAAAACGAATTGCCAATGAAATTTTGATATCTTTCTTCAGCTCATTTTCGTTCTCATTCAAAGCCAGTAAGATATCAGAAGGTAAATCAATAGATATTTTTTGAGTATTCATCCGCCCAAATCTTTGTTTTTGAGTAAACAAATATACTAATTTTTTGTCATCAATGATAAGATTTGGGTTAATTGTCTGTATCAGAAAAAAGTTGTCATTCCTGCTCTAATGTAGATTTGTCATAAGGAGCAAAGTGAAGAACCTAACTTGGACAAGCCAAAACCAAAAAGGGTCCATCTGTAAGTTTATATTCCAAATTAATGTTTTGGCTTATCCAAGTTTTGATATTCTCCGTATGTAGTGAAAAAAAACACCAGTATAATATTCAAAACACTTATATATCTCCATTTTCCCTCAATCCCTTTATTTTCAAACACAGTGGAAGTTTATTTTTTGCTCAATGTCCGCTACTAAAAAAAAACCTTCGTTAAAATTATAAAAGAGTCCTGTCTAAAAACTATTGGTTTTTGGCTAAAGCCAGCTAACTCGCTGGTATTCAATAGCCCCGACCTTAAGGTCGGGGCTATTGATGTTGTTGTGAATAAGGGCTTTAGCCCAATCAAATGTTTTTCGCAGACCTTTTTAGACGAGACTCATAAACCCTTCAGGGATTATTTCGACCAGTTGACTCATAATTGACTTGGAAAACAAGTTTGCTGCAGTTGAAAGGCAAATCAGGGTGATAATTATATGTTTCTTCATCATATCAGATTGTTTGTATTTTTTTGTATTTTTGTTACAATTGTATGTATTGCCAGTGCCAAAGGGCAATTTAATATGTATGTTTTTCGATTGTTTTAATTTATGACAACAACGTTTAGGTTAAAAGCCAATGAGCTCAATAATGATTTTAACTGCTTGTCCACAATAAGCAAGTAAACAAATTTAAAAGAGAAAAATAAATATCGCAGTTATTGTTTAATTCTTCCTTGTAGATTCTTCGTTTCATTCAGAATGACACGTTTATAGATAGATATGGGATGTTGGAGGGTTGGAAGTCGGCGAAGCCGACTTCCAACCCTCCATCCTACAGCTAAATAACTGTTTGTCATTTCGAACGAAGTGAGAAATCTAAATAATTTAAGTTGCATTCAAATTTCTCACTTGCCTATTGTGGACAAGCAATTGATTTTATTGTTGCCTTAAGAAAATTGTACAGGGACAATGAGATTGAGATATCTGTAACTAATCTTACAGAAAAACCATCGTATTCAGTTGAATTAATTGATGCAGCCCGGGATGTTGAAAAAGGTGAAAACGTTGTGGAATTTACAATGGATGAATTTAAAGCATATAGCGATAAATTGGCAACTGGAAAATGACCATAAGTTTTCATCAAAAAGCATTGAAACAATATGCAGAATGGGCAGCTACAAATATGAAGGTTTTTCAAAAGATTAACCGCCTGATTAACGAAAACTCTAATACCCCTTATAAGGGTACCGGAAAACCAGAACCCCTGAAACATAATCTCTCCGGTTATTGGTCAAGGGAGATAACCCCCAAAGACCGGCTTGTCGACAAAGTTGTGAATAATTCTGTTACAATAATTCGTGTCTGTCCATAAAGTCCGATCTCTTCGTTGGATTAAAAACCCTAAAT
>CAZVTW010000717.1:0-2838 GCA_964629805.1 uncultured Bacteroidales bacterium
GGAATAAACCTGACAGTGAAATCCATTTCTTTTGCAGGAACAATGTATTGTGGTCTGCAACCCGGGCCGCATGCAGCAGTACCAAGACCAGCCATTTTGTAGTCAACATCCAGAATGGTATAATTCGACTTCTCCAGTTCATATAAATGTTGAGCTTCCTCAATGTTTTTATCTTCATAGTAAGAAGCGCTCATATGTAACAATTCGTTTCCGTCAATGTAAAGCCCCCTGCCATCATCGGCGCTAATGACGGCCCATCTTACATCAGTCCTGTTTCCATTTTCCTGTGGCACAATATACGGTTCGAACAAATCTTCCACTTTCATTTCATAAACATCTATTTTTCCGCTGGCTTTTCGGTCAGGATAAGTTTCGTGTGGCCCACGACCATACCATTTAAACCGGTTAAAATTATCCAGGAATTTCATTTGCAGGCCAACTTTTGGAAATAGTTCCAGTTCAGGTACAGGATTGATGTGAACATACAGCGCTATTTCACCGTTCCCCAGAATTGTATAGCTGTACAATGCATCTATTTTGAGTTCTGTCCGGTTAACAACTATATTTTCCCTGACATTGACCTGTACAGCATTGTCATTTATTTTTTTGTAATCAAAACTATAAAGTCCGTGCTGAAGTTTATCAAGTTCCTGTTTTTTCCATTTCCTCAAACCATTGATATCCTTTTCATCATTGTCGGTTGGCGGCCTCCAAAAGTTCAATTCCGGTGCGCTGATGAAATATTCAAGGCCGTCATAATTGACAGAGATGAGACGACCGATTTTTCTGTCAAATTTAACCTGAAAATCATTGCCTTTAATGATAACATCAAATAATTTTTCGCTGATATTTAAAGTTCCTGTTTCTTCAGGTTTAAACTCTTTTTTTTCAGGAACTTCAACCGGAATTTTAAATTGTTCCCAGGCAATTATATGGCCTTTTTCAGCCCATGGCGTGTTTTCAGGCAATGCAACAATAATTTCAATAAAATATTCTTTCCCGGGTTCCGGTTTTGGTGTAGTAAAAGGAATTTTTATCAGATTCTCTGTTCGTGGTTCAATATCAAGCCCTGTCAATACACCCTGATATAGAACTTCACCTGAACTTGTTATTTTCCAGGTAATGTCAAAATACCTGAGGTTTGTAAAATGATGATTATTCAAAACATTAATGAGTCCGTTTTGTATTTCCCTGGCTTTGAAAAGTACCGGTTGATAGACTTTTTTAGCTTCTATCAGAGCCGGCGATACTCTTCTGTCGGGATAAACCAATCCGTTAAGGCAAAAATTCCCGGAATTTGGCTCATCATCAAAATCCCCGCCATAGGCAAAAAATTCCTCTCCCTGTTCATTCTTTTTTCGAAGTCCCTGATCAACCCAGTCCCAGATAAAACCTCCCTGTAACCTGGGATATTTATGAATCACCTCCCAGTAATCACTGATTCCGCCGTTGTTGCCCATTGCGTGAGAATATTCACAGAGGATTACAGGCCGGTCAAAATAGGCTTCATGGAATTTGATGAGTTGTTCGGGTGAAGAATACATATTCGAAATAATATCACAGGCAGAGGCAGGTGTATTGGTTTTTGTATATTTCCGTGATAATTTGGAATCTTCGTAATGAACAAGTCTTGTGGGGTCTGCTTTTCGTATTTCATCTTCCAGGGCGACAAAGTTTTGTCCGTAGCCTGATTCATTACCCATTGACCAGACGATAACTGAGGGATGATTTTTATCACGATGAACCATACGCATACCACGTTCAATATGCGCTTTTTTCCAGTCCGCATTATCGGCTATAATCCCTGAGTTCCTCAATTGATGGCATTCAATGTTGGCTTCGTCCCACAAATAAATGCCATACTGGTCGCATAACTTATACCAGAGAGGTGAATTCGGATAATGAGAAGTCCTGACCGCATTGATATTATGTTGTTTCATCAACCGAATATCTTCAATCATTAGTTCTTTTGAAACAACACGCCCCTTATCAGGATCAATTTCATGCCGGTTTGTGCCCCTGAAATCAATGGCAACACCATTGACTAAGAGTTGACCACTTTTTATTTCAACTTTTCTGAAACCAATTTTTGTACTGATAACTTCAATGATTCGGTCTCTTTTATCCAGTAATTTTATGTCCAACCTATAAAGATTTGGATATTCGGCGCTCCACTTATCAGGATTTTCAACCTCCTGTATTGATTTTAGTACTATTTCCTGCCGGGATTCAAATCTCTTAGGTGAACTCAATTTGTCCGACAAAACAAGATTTCCTGCCCGGTCATAAAGCTCCATGTCTATGTGTACCTGTCGTTGCCTTTTATCTGTATAGTTTTTAACTTTATATTCAACAGTTAAAGTTGCATCTTTATAATCAGTATCCAGGTCTGTTTTAACAAAAAAATCCCTGATGTTGACATCATCACGGGCTAAAAGATAAACATCCCTGTAAATTCCGCTAAGCCTCCAGAAATCCTGGTCTTCAAGATAGCTGCCATCTGACCAGCGAAATACTTTGACCGCAATGACATTTCTGCCATGATCAACATATTCGGTGATGTTAAATTCAGCAGGGGTCATACTTCCCTGGCTGTATCCAACTTTTTTGCCGTTTACCCAGACATAGAAAGCAGATTGTACACCGTCAAAGTGCAGGAAAATTTGTTTCTTTTTCCAGTTTTTGGGGATTTCAAATTCCTTCCGGTAGGAACCAACAGGGTTATCCCGTTTTATGTAAGGAGGCTCTGCAGGATAGGGAAATTTAACATTTGTATAGATGGGTGTACCGTAGCCTTTTAACTGCCAGTTTGAAGGTACATCAATATCATCCCAGCCA
>CAZVTW010000718.1:0-2828 GCA_964629805.1 uncultured Bacteroidales bacterium
CAAAAACATTCGCGGTCAAAATAAAAACAGATGAAAGCAGATATATCAGACAGAAGGCCCATCATCGAAGTCAAAAACGTACGTAAGCGCTTTAAAAAAGTGAAGGCAGTACGCGGCATTTCACTGAGAGTCAATAAAGGTGAATTTATTGCCCTTCTGGGACCAAATGGTGCGGGCAAGACTACCCTGGTAGAAATGATCGAAGGTATACAAGAACCTGATGAAGGTGAAATTTCCATCAAAGGATATAAATGGAATGGTCATCGCTGTAAGCTGCACCGGCTGTTGGGTATTTCTTTGCAAGAAACCCGTTTTTTTGACAAACTCACTGCCTATGAAACCCTCCGCCTGTTTGGTAGTTTCTATGGTTTGAAAAAAACCAGTTCGGAAGAAATTCTTGAGCTTGTAAACCTGACAGAAAAACGCAAATCATATGTCGTGAATTTATCCGGGGGGCAACGGCAACGACTGGCGCTTGGCATATCTCTGCTGAATTCACCGGAAATTCTGTTGCTCGATGAACCCACCACAGGACTTGATCCTGCTGCCAGACGAGAAATCTGGGACATTTTATTTCACCTCAAAGAAAAACATCAAACCACCCTCATCTTAACAACCCATTACATGGAGGAAGCCGAATACCTGTGTGATACGATTGTTATCCTCAACCAGGGAAATATCCTGGCGCAGGGAACCCTGGAAGAACTGCTGTACAAAAATTCGTCCAAGGAAATAATTGATTTTGCCATTTCTTCATCTGCTGATAAAGTCCATTTTTCGAAATTGCCGCTTGAAAACATTACCTGGGATAACTCAGGGACCAAAGGACGCATACTTGTCGACAAAATTGTGAGTGAACTGGCCCTGTTCTTTGATTTTGTAAAAGAGCACAACATCGAACTATCATCTTTTGAATGCCGCAAGATGACCCTGGATGATCTGTTCCTCTCTATGACAGGAAGACGGCTTGAAGGACCTGAATAATAAATCAATGTAATAACAGAAAAAAAAATGAATAATCAGCTTTTACAACTTATCATCATCCAGTTTAAAGAATTCTTACGCGCGCCCGGCATTATTTTCTGGGGAATCTTATTTCCTGTTTTAATGGCCTGGGGACTTGGAATCGCTTTTACCAAAAAACCCTCCACTATCCGTAATCTGGCAATTGTAGGTGAGTTAAAGGAAGATGGTCATGTGGAAAAATTTACAGAAAAGAATGATGTCAGGAAATTACAAAACGAACAGTCCGGATTTGAGTACACAATCAAAAATGATAAACTTGGAAACACAACATTCCGTTTTATCAGCACAAACTGGGATTCTGCTGTAGTGATGTTAAAACGTGGTTCAATAACGATGATCCTTAAGGAAGTCAATGATTCCGTGCAATATCATTTTGACCCTTTTAATCCGGAGGGACAGCTTATTCATACACAACTTACCCGGTTATTCAGCGAAAAGGAACCACTGGAAAATACAGGGAGTATCAAACCAATGACGCTGAAAGGCACACGTTACATTGATTTTTTAATTCCCGGCCTTATTGCTATGGGCGTCATGATGTCATGCATGTGGGGTATCAGCTATTCAATGGTCGAAAAACGGTCGAAAAAATTGCTGCGCCGTATGGTTGCAACACCCATGAAACGCTCAAACTTTTTGTTGTCCATGTTTGTGGCACGACTGGGATTGAATATCACCGAATCAACCATTCTATACATATTTGCTTATTTCTATTTTGGCAGTATTATACAGGGAAGTCTCCCGGCCCTTTTGTTGATCTATATTGCCGGAAATTTTGTTTTTTCAGGTATAGCGATACTTGTTTCCTCAAGAACCTCCAAAACCGAAATCGGCAATGGTTTAATCAATGTCGTCGTAACACCCATGATGATTTTATCGGGTATCTTTTTTAGTTATCATAATTTTCCTGACTGGGCCAAACCTTTTATTGAAAAACTCCCTTTGACCATGCTTGCAGACGGAATCAGGGGTGTTTTTAATGAAGGGCTGGGATTTGAAGCTGTTGCCGGAGATGTTTTTATCCTGTTTGCCACAGGATTTATCTCATTTGTTGTCGGCCTGAAAATATATAAGTGGTATTAATATCAAAACGCTATCAAGAGGGTGATTTGGTATAAGGGTTTTAAACGAAATAACCTGAACATTTTACCACCGGTTTAAAGCTTATCTCCAGACTGTTTCCCTTCGGTTACATTATTATAAAATCTTTGGGTTGGATAAG
This sequence comes from uncultured Bacteroidales bacterium, assembly GCA_964629805.1. Classification (GTDB taxonomy): domain Bacteria; phylum Bacteroidota; class Bacteroidia; order Bacteroidales; family CAZVTW01; genus CAZVTW01. The sequence continues at coordinate 2,249 of CAZVTW010000718.1, forward strand.
CAAAATCAATATCAGTGTGTTTACTGAAAGCTTCAAGCACCTGTTCCCAGATGTGTTGTATACTTCCCCGCCTGTTTCTGTAGCCACATAAAAATCTCATGGTCAGCATAACACCGCTATCTTTAACACTGGTATAGACTGTTGGTGTCAGTGTTTTATAAACAATAGGATATTTTTTTGATGCCTGATGGATTTCCCGTTCAGCCATTCTGACAGTTTCTTCAGCATCTTTGGATACGATGTCCAGTAAAATCGATTTAGCTTTTTTCCAGTTGCTTTCAAAGGTAATCAGTACAGGTATTTCTTCCCAGATGTAAGGAAAGCCCGTGGTGAAATTTGCCTGCGGAACATTAAATATTCTGGCATTTGGCACATGAACGAGCCTTCCTGTGCTTTGGTCCGCATCCACCCAGTTTCCGATTTCAATGAGGGTGAACTGAAATATCCTGATATCTATCACATCCCCGGACGTATCTCCGATTTGAATCCGGTCGCCCATGGTAAAAGGTTTTCGCCAGACAATAAAAACCCAGCCGGCCATGTTGATAAGTAAATCTTTGAGCGCAATAGCCAGGCCGGC
>CAZVTW010000719.1:0-2825 GCA_964629805.1 uncultured Bacteroidales bacterium
GGGTTACATTCCGGGCTACCTGTTTATTGCAACTGTTCTTCTGCCCATGTATTACCGTCTGAAACTGGTTTCAATTTATACGTATTTAAAAGACAGATTTGGAATTATTTCATACAAAACCGGTTCAGCTTTTTTTATTGTTTCAAAAGCTATTGGTGCAGCATTCAGGTTGTTTCTTGTTGCAAATGTCCTGCATATCGGCATTTTTTCGTTTTATGACATTCCTTTTGTTGTGACTGTTTTGGTAACATTAATTCTCATCTGGGTATATACTTTTAAATCCGGCATAAAAACAATTGTCTGGACAGATAGTCTTCAAACCCTGTTTATGTTAGTTTCTGTCATCATTAGTGTATACATCATTGTAAATAAGTTAGATATTCAAACTGAAAATATTTTCTCATATATTCATCAACATGAATATAGTCAAATATTTAACTGGGACTGGCAATCGGGCCGGAATTTTTTCAAACAATTTTTTGCAGGCGCTTTCATTGCCGTTGTTATGACAGGGCTTGACCAGGATATGATGCAAAAAAACCTGACCTGCCGGAATATCAAAGAATCACAAAAAAATATGCTGTGGTTCAGTATAGCGCTTCTGCCGGTAAATTTGCTTTTTATGTCACTTGGTGTTTTTTTGTATGATTATGCACAAACACTCAATATTCATATGCCCGAATCATCCGACGGACTTTTCCCTCTACTGGCCCTGAAATATTTTGGACTGGGCGCCGGTATAATATTTCTTCTTGGGATTATTGCAGCTGCTTTTTCAAGTGCCGACTCAGCCCTGACTGCCCTGACAACTGCTTTTTGTATTGATTTTCTGGGTGTGGATATTCATAAAAACAAACCAAAACAAAGAAGAACAAAACGAAGTGTACATATCGCCTTTTCAGTTCTATTGCTTTTCATTATTGTTATTTTCAGGGTTATTAATGATGAAAGCGTTGTAAATGCCATTTTCAGAGTTGCAGGGTACACTTACGGACCTTTATTGGGTCTCTTTGCATTTGGCCTGATTTCAAAAAAAATGGTCAGGGATAAGTATGTCTGGATATCAGCTATTGCTTCCCCGCTGCTTACAATCTTCATTGACATATATTCCGAACAATTATTATTCGGTTATGAATTCGGATTTGAGGTCATTATTCTTAACGGATTGTTAATGTTCTCGGGACTGTTGTTTTTGTCAAAGAAAAAGAACTGATTATTATTATGATCCTCTGAAAGTGGTAACAAGTTTGGTATTCGGATCTATGATGATAAGGTCCTGAATATCTGTTGTGTCAACACCGGAATATTTAACAAAATCACTTTTCGTAAGCCTGGTTACCAGTTTGAGGGTTGTTGGTGAAATTTCTATCACCTCAAAATAGATGGTATCAGAGGAGGTATGTAATGATAGTGTATCATCTGTTTCGTTAACAAACCATTGCGAACCTGGAGGTAATATATTTCCTTCAAAATCGCAGTCGTTTTCACCTTTTTCCACTGCAATTGTTCCGTTTGAGATAAAACTATAAGTATCATCTTTCAGACAATCCATGGTCGCTTCAGACAATGGTTCCCCCAGTACACTGACCGGCGGATTAAAAATGGTTGCAACCACCCTCCATTGCGATTCAATCAGAAGTTCTTCGGTAGTTTTATCGCTCCCGTTATCATCCTCGCATCCATACTGGGAAACAACAAGGAAAAAGCTTATAATTATCAATAATGTTGTTGATCTTTTCATTTTTAATGCATTGTAATTGAATCCGTACCACAAATTGCTCCATGCAACACGGGTTTATCCATATTATTTAATATCCCGCAAATATCTAAATATCAATACACACAACCAAAAATATGAGAAAAAGATAGATTTTGGCGCAGTTTCATGGATTAACCAAAATTGATTTTTATCTTCGTGTTTCAAATATATTTAAGTCCTATGAAAAGAACAAGTATTTTCATCATTTGTTTTATACATACTATCTTTCTTCTTGCACAGGAAGTGCCATATTCCAAACAGTTTTTTGTTAATAAATTTATTTCAAATGCCGGAGCTGTTGGCGCTGAGAGGTTTGTACGTTTCACCGGAATATACCGGACGCTTTGGGAAGGATTTGAAGGAAGCCCACAGACAGTTTTCAGTACTGTTGAAATTCCGTCATACCCTCTACATGGCGCAGTAGGCGCCTATTTTATGTATGACCGCTTTGATGTGGAAAACACACTCTCTTTCAAAGCTGCCTATGCATATAAAATGTATCTCGACAAAGGCGTATTTCAGTTAGGTGTAGCGCCATCACTCATTAAAAAACGCATTGATTTGGTCACTGGTGTTTATAGCGATGTTAATGAGACATTCTACAATATTGATGCAGGAGCATATTTCCAGAATGAAAAGATTTTTTGGGGAGCGTCAGTTGTCAATATGTTAGAATCAGAATATGAAGATTTTGATTCGAATCTCAGACGGTCTTTTCATTTTACAGGGGGTTACAGATTCCGGGTAAAACCCAGGATAGAGGCACAACCATCATTTTTGGTCAGATTTAGTGAGGAAAATACAGAGGTTGATGTAAATCTGAACGTTTATTTATTTGAAAATCTCTGGGCCGGCGCTCTATATTCGACTCAGGAAGAGTTTTCTTTCCTTATGGGCGCTGATTTTAACTCGGTGCTCCTTGGGTACGCCTATAACATCAGCACTTCATCAACAACAAGAAATTTTAACAGCCAGGAGATTATGCTGATATTAAGATTTATTACCAGCGAGGACTAGTACCCTGTCCCAAAAATTTTATTAAAGATTTTGGCAAATTAAAACATTT
>CAZVTW010000720.1:0-2818 GCA_964629805.1 uncultured Bacteroidales bacterium
TCGCAATATTTCATGAAATAAAAATATAACTTTTTGCTGAATAAATAAAGAATCACATAAATTATTTAAGTTACAATAGCCGGAAAATCTATCTTAATTTAGCTCCAAGCTCTTTTTCAAAATTATTGATCAGTTTTGACATGATTTTATCAATCTGCTTATCTTCAAGGGTCTTTTTATCATCCCGAAGAATAAAATTCACAGCGTATGATTTTTTATTGTTCCCCAACTCTTCACCCTGGTATACGTCAAAAATCGACACATCGCGCAATACTTTCTTCTCTGTTTTATAAGCAATGTCAACAATTTGAGAGAATCTGGTATTTTTATCAACAAGCAATGCCAAATCGCGACTCACCTCGGGGAATTTTGGCAGTGGCGAAAACGTGATAACATTATTCTGATTTCTGAGTATGAGATTCCAGCTAAATTCGGCATAAAAAACATCTCCTTCTATGTCAAATTTAGTCAGCAATGCTTTTGAAACGGCACCGTAGCTGACAAGTTCTTTGTTTTTGAGTTCATACCGAAGCCCATAAGACAGAATGTCGTTTTCAAAATCCTGAATTTTCATTTCACTTTTTAAAAAACCAAGTCGTTGTAAAACAGCATCAACAAAACCTTTGAGGTGAAAAAAATCTGATTTTTTGTCACCGGTATTCCAGCTTATTTTTTGTTTGTTCCCGGAAATAAAAAGCGCCAGTTTATCCTGTTCAAAATACTCACCTGGGGGACTTGCCTTTAGCGAATCCGAATGTTTTTTTTGTTCACTATTTTTATAATAACAGGTGCCGAATTCATAAAGTTTGACATCCGGATTCTGCCTGTTCCGGTTATAATTGATTGCTTCAAGTCCTCCGAACAGAAGTGTCTGTCTCATCGAATCGAGATCGGCGCTCAACGGATTGAATAATAACACACAATCGTTCTTTTTATATGTACCTGTTTCTTCGTAATACGATGAACGGGTCAGTGAATTTGACATCATTTCATTAAATCCGTTCGAGCTGAGAAAATCAGATACCAGGTTTGTCAGACGTTTATTATCCGGTTCCGGGGCATAAGCCAGGGTAGAATTCACTTTTTCCGGGACAAAAACATTGTTGTATCCGTAAATTCGCAATACTTCTTCCACTACATCAGCTTCCCTTGTTACATCAACCCTGTAAAGCGGAATTTGCAGGTTAAGGCCATCATTGTCCTCCGAAACAATTTTTATATCGAGGGCCTGGAGTATGTTTTTTACTTTTGCCGGTTCAATGACCTGGCCAACAAGTGTGTTTAAAGTTGTGAACTGAAATCTTAATTCCCTTTCCGGTTTTTGCTCAGGGTATACATCTACAATTTCAGAAGATATTTTTGCGCCTGCTATTTCTTTAATAAGCATAGCAGCACGTTTCAAAGCGAACAATGTTCCATTTGGGTCTGTTCCACGTTCAAACCTGAATGATGCATCAGTATTGATGGTGTGTCTTTTGGATGTTTTCCTGATATAAACCGGGTCAAAGCAGGCGCTCTCAAGAAATACTTCAGTGGTACCTTCTTTAACTCCCGAACCAATTCCGCCAAGTACACCGGCTATACACATGCCTTCTTCTGCATTGCAAATCATCAGATCATCTGCCGAAAGTTTTCGCTCTTCTTCGTCAAGAGTCTTGAAACTTGTCCCTTCAGGCATTGTCCTGACAACTATTTTATTCCCTTTGATTTCACGCATGTCAAAAGCATGCAAAGGTTGCCCGGTTTCATGCAGAACAAAGTTAGTAATGTCAACAACATTATTAATCGGTTTCATCCCAATTGCTTTCAATCTGTTTTTAAGCCATTCCGGTGATTCCCCGACTTTAACATCAGAAAGTGATATCCCGGAATATCTCTGGCATGCCTGTTTATTTTCAATTTTTATGTCAATTGGATTATCATTTGAGTCAACAGAAAAATGAGACAAATCAGGTTTTTTGAGCGAAACAGGTTTTGTTTGTCCAAGATAGGCAGCCAGGTCTCTTGCAGCGCCAATATGAGAAGCGCCGTCTATTCTGTTTGGAGTTAAGCCTATCTCAAAGACAATATCTGTTGAAATATTAAAATAATCCTTTGCCGGCATCCCAATAGGAGGATTATCTTCGAGAACAATAATTCCGTCATGAGAATCACCCAAACCAATCTCATCTTCGGCACAAATCATTCCTTCGGAAAGTTCACCCCTGATTTTGGACCTTTTGAGGGTAAATTCTTCCGAACCTTTATACATGGTGGTCCCCACTGTTGCAACGACAACCCGTTGACCGGCTTCTACATTGGGAGCGCCACAGACGATAGAAAGGGGTGTTTCTTCTCCTGTGTTTACTGTTGTCAGGCTAAGCCTGTCTGCTTGAGGGTGTTTCGATTTGGTCAACACTTCTCCAATGACTAAACCTTCCAGGGCACCCTTAACAGATTCATACTTTTCAATACCTTCAACTTCCAGGCCTGTGTTGGTAAAAATTACGGAGACCTCTTCATAAGGCAAATCAAAATCAACATAGGCTTTGAGCCAATTGTAAGAAATCTTCATGTTTTTTAGATTTATTAATTCTTTATCTGACCGGACAGATTACTATCCGTTCTATTTTCTGTTTTTGAGTCAACCCCTAAAAGTCCTTTTATTGCCAAACTCTTTGTTGTTTGTCTCAATTTTGGCAAAAATCATCCTTTTAGGAAAGGACTCATTTATGCCTTAAAGGCTGATAAAAACCAACAAAAGTAATGAAAAATATAAAAAACTTAAATAAAACTCATGATAAACTACAAACTTACCTATCTTTGTGTTCCGAAAAAA
>CAZVTW010000721.1:0-2807 GCA_964629805.1 uncultured Bacteroidales bacterium
AAAGATATAAATTGTATCACGGACTGGTGAAATTAATAATCTCCTGGCATTTTTTCCATCTCGCTGTTGTTTCCTGTTCCATTGACTATCTTTTTTTTAGATTCGGATATGATTTCACCTTTTTTAGTTATAACGATTCCTTTTTTGTAAGTATAACATTGAGGGGGATTGTCCGGATAATATGTAAATTCAGTTTCAACGCACATGGTATACACAAATTCAATATGAATTGTATCGTCTGAATTCTGTATGTCGAGTTTATCAAGTGAATAAGATATGAATGAAGAATGACCACTACCACCAGTTGACCGGCCGATGTTTTCATCTGTTTCAATTATTTGCCTGACAATTGAATCAATATGTTGTTTGGAAAGGGTATTATTCATTCCTGATTATAGTGTATCATTGTTTTTATGCCTGTTCTTATCTCTTGATACTTTCTTTTCCAGGTTTTTTTCGAACGCTTCAGTGAGGTTAATCCCTGTTTGATTTGCCAGGCAAATAAGCACCCAGAGGACATCAGCCATTTCATCGGCAAGATTTTTATCAAGGTCCGATTTTTTAAACGACTGATCACCGTATGTTCTTGCCATGATGCGGGCAAGCTCACCGACTTCCTCAGTCAGAATAGCCATATTGGTCAGTTCACTGAAATATCTGACACCATAGGTCTTAATCCATTGGTCAACCGTTTCTTGGGCTTTCTGCAAAGTCATGATTACATATCCTTATTTTTGGAATCTATCAGGATTGTCACCGGCCCTTCATTAATCAGTGCAACATCCATTTGAGCGCCAAACTCCCCAGTACCAACGGGTTTCTGAAGAATTTCTTCAAGTTTTTTAATAAATTCTTCATATATCGGAACAGATATCTCAGGTTGAGCAGCTTTGATGTATGAAGGACGATTGCCTTTTTTTGTTTTTGCCTGGAGTGTAAACTGACTGACAGCCAGAATATCTCCTTTTACATCAAGCACAGACAGATTCATTACACCGTCATTATCATCAAATACACGTAACTGACAGACTTTTTTCGCAATCCATTCAATGTCCCCACTATTATCCTCATTTTCTATTCCGACAAGAATTAATAATCCTTTCCCTATTGATGATTTCATTTTTCCTTCAATTGTGACTGAAGCTTCTTTTACACGTTGAATGACAACTCTCATAATAATTCTATTTTTTTAAAACTTCGAAAATACATATTTTAGCCGTTTATTTAAACTTGTTATCCGATAATCTTTATCTCAGTATGGAAAAATTGACAACATCATTCCTTAAAAAACGCACTTTAAATGATATTATTCAGGATACGTTTTTCTTTCTCAAACAGGATTACAGGCAACTACTGAAAACCCTTCTATACATTGCCGGCCCGTTTATGCTTATCGCTTCCATCCTCAATGCAACTATTCAGCCAGAACTTCAGGAAATGCTCCGAAATCCTGAAAATTTGGAAAAATTCAGTCCCAAATCCCTTTTTTTTCGACACGATGTCATTATCAGTATGCTTTTGGGTTTATTGTCTCATGCTTTTTTCCTTTGTGGTACTTATGGATATATCATTCTTTATATGCAAAAAGGAAAAAACAACTTTGGAATAAGTGATGTGTATGCACGTGTCAGAACTGATGTTTTACCAATCTTCAGTACATTGGTATTGGTATTGATTCTTGTCGTTTTTGGATTCTTTTTATTTATCATTCCTGGGGTTTGGGTTGCTGTTTCATTAGCTGCTGTTTTTATCATTCGAATGAATGAGAAACTGGGATTTAATGAAGCTTTCCATAAAAGTTTTTCGCTTGTCAGAAGGGAATGGTGGAAAATGTTATTTATTTATGTTGTTTCATTTGCAGTTGTATATTTTGGGAGCATATTAGTATCATTACCACAGTTGATTGCAAATCAAACATTTGGACTTGATGCACCTGTAGAAGAACTCTCAGGCTTTCAAAAAAATATGTCTTTCTTTTTAAATACAGTTACCTATTTCGTTTCCGGCTTTCTAAATGCCATTCCTTTGATAATGATAGCTTTTGAATATTTTAATCTGTTGTTGGAGACAAACGATCCTGTTATTGAGCAAGATCAACAAAACCAATAAAAACATAATTCCTGTTTGATCATTTATTCCGGAAAAACAATTGTTTTTTGAACCGGCTGTACCTTTCTTGGTTCGGGCAAATTAAAAAGCCTGGGATAGTCTTTGTCAAATTGTTTTAGAATCTCAGAAATGACAGTTTCCCGGATAAATCTTGATCTGTTATTGATTTTATATTTGTTACAATACTTATTTATAGCTTTCAATTCAAGCTCATTAAGCAAAAATGTCTGAGGATAAGTCCTGCGCATCTTTTTTTGAGTTTGTAACATTGCATTCAGATTTAAATTGCTAATTATCACTCTCAGTAACAAACATACAACGAATGTTGAAAAGATGCAAGTTGTAAACAGCCAACGTTAATAACTTTTAACAAAATGTTGATAATTCATTACTGTTATCAACTTCATCATTTCATGTGTTTATGATAGACTTTCTGAGCAAGACCTAAATTGCTGTTATTCCTTGATCGATTTAATCGAGGAAGGAATCTCATCACAAATTATTTGATCAATTCAATTGTATCCGGTCAATACTAATTAGAATTGATAAATTCCCGGCGCATTAAAATGTTATTTTTTCCTTTGAAGATTTTGTAAATGGAGTAATGAACAACAGCTATTTATATTTTTTCTGTCAAAAAAAGGGCATTTTTCATTTATCACTTAACACTTTTTTACCCAAATAATGTCCGGATATTT
>CAZVTW010000722.1:0-2804 GCA_964629805.1 uncultured Bacteroidales bacterium
AGTTAAACGATGCCTTGCAACGCATAGATTTCGAAAATTACTGAGTTCAGAATTTCTATCATCCCTGTGATGCACCACCCTTATACAAAGGATCAGCGCCAATTGTCCCTTCCAGTTCTTTGAGATAATCATCTGAGCGAAGATATTTTAGGCGCGCCTGGGCATCTTTCAATTTAGTCCTTAACTTCAGGTCTTTACTAACCTGACTATTGACAGACTCCTTCATAAATTCCTTTGCATATTTTATTTGTTGTTTCAACAGCTCAATATCTCTCTCCTGTTTCATTTTTAATCGATCTTTATACCAGTCACTCTGCATGACATATTCTCGTGTGAACATGTTCCTGAGCTCAGGATCAGAAATGTCTTTACCTTCATAGTGACCATAAGCCATAATATGCAGGAGTATTTTCAGTGGCGGAATAGCTGCTTCAACACTTCCGTCTTTAAAATAATTCAGTGCCACTTTTTTTTGCGCTTCTGTAATGTTTTCTATTCCGTCCGCAAATGCAAACATATCCTGTTTTTCCGGTCTTATCATTTCCTCATTGAATATGGCTCGGGGCTCATCAAATACCCTGCCTGCATATCTGAACAGGAAACCTTCGGTAATCCTGTATCCAAGACGGCTGGCGAGTATTTTTCTGCCTTCGTATTCAAAATCTTCAAGTTTTTCAAGAGACCCTTCTTCAATGAGTTTGTCAGGATGCTGCATTTCAACCATCAACCTTGACCAAAGTTCAGGTATCAGGATGCTGATGTCATGGTCAAACCGGTAGTCAGGTCCTATATGGCCGGCTGCTGTTGAAAATCCCTTATATCCGGTTAAAATGTGTGAAAGCAGGGTGTTATTCAAATCAGATGTTGGCACAAGCATGTTAAAAGGCCCTTTTGTCAGAGCTCCTTCAGAACCGGCGCCGGTGGTTGATGGCGATTTTCCGGTCAGGCTGCAGATAAAATCCATGAACAATTCCGGTGTCTCCTGATAATGAATAGGATTGTAAACACTTAAAGGCCTGATTCCCGCTTTATAATCAGGCGGATTGTTACGTCTTCCCGGTAAGACAGCATTGACAGGGAAATAGACCGGCTTGTCAAAAGGGATCTTTCTGTGCAACCGGATGCCAATCTCTGCAAGATATGTATCAACAGGATATTCATAGTCAGACCTTTTTTGAAGGTATCTTGGATTTTTACTTGGTTTACCATCAACGATTCTCGGGTGAGATGGAGAAATGAAATAAGACCCTTTTTCTGCCTGTGCTCCTTCTGTGATGAGGTTTTTAATCGGATCGGTATATTGATCAAAAGTTATGGCATTATCTATCAATTCTTTGGCATTTTCCGGGGAAAGTGGTTCATAATTCGTAGTGAATATATCTGTCCTTGATAAATCACTTTCAGCTTCTTTGTCATATCCCCTGTGAATGGCCTCATCCGGACGCTGAAAAAATTGTTTTTCGCAATTCGTTGTAATTTTCAGGCCCGGATTTTCAAACAATGGATTCAGTCCCTCAAACCTGTCAGCCGGGAAGACCACAGAAGCAGTAATATCATCTTCCATCTGGAGTTTAGCAGCCGGGAGAAAATCAGAGCGCAATTTATGCAGGTTCCACTCACCTTCTTTGGTAAATCCGACGCGCAAATAGCTTGCTATGATTTTACGGCCATTATACCGCAGGACGTGACCGGGTTTTCCGTTTATCTGGTTGACACTGAAATACTCTCTCCAGCTATTGCCATCACGTTCAGGCCTGTAAAACCGTTTGATAAATAAAACCAGGGCTTTTACCTGATCTGGTATAGACTCCAGGAAGGCATTGTATTCATCTGTATTATACTGAGATGGTGTTAACAATTTAACAACAGAACCAAGAGAACGTAAGGGGCTTAATACAGGCCTGGATGGTTTGGTTCGTTCCTGATGGTTTTTCCAGCGGTTTGAATAATCATAATTGAATATTTTATCAACCCATTCAAAATCTTTTTCTTTGTCACTGATATAAAAAGCATCGTAGATGATAGCATTCAGCAGGGATTTTGAAATTTCAGATTTCCCACCGCCGGAAACCGTGTATGGTTTATGACAAAAAACACCTTCAGGGTAAGTACTTACCAACCGCCAGGACGGCGCTCCCGGGTGTTTCTCCATATGTATTTTATATCCTGATGGATGGATATAATAATGATCGGGTTTCAGGGACAATTTTTGCTCTTTTCCACGGTATTGCCATTTTATTGTCCCGTCGTACAGATTGATGTTGGCAAATTCCGGGATATAAAAGATGTTTTGATAATTTTTATCTATTCCATAGCCTTCACGCTGAACATCAACAATATCACCCAGGGTTTTCTTTATTTCCGTGAATTCATATTTTTTCTCAAGTTTTTTGCAGAATAGTTCCCCGAGAAAGGTTTCCCCGAGATTTTTTCTTGGGAAAGCCACCGCACCGCCGGCATGTTCTTCTTCAGCCAGTCCGTACAAATTAGCAGAATAGCTGATTTGCGTTTTTATCTCTTTTTTGGAATATCCAAAATAATTATCTCCAATCAACGTAATCACAACACCACGTTCATCCCTGCATGTCAATTTAAAGGGTAGTCCGTTGTTATACAGCTCATCAGCATCTTTCCAGCACATACCCTGTTTCCGTTGTAGCTCAGTGGCATCATACCATCTCGGCAGTCCGATATCTTTCTTTTTCAGTTGTGTTATCTGCGGAGCGAGTATTATACAACCGGTATGTCCTGTCCAGCCGTCAAATTCAAGTTCAGCATCGTTTGTGCTGAGATGCGGATCACCG
>CAZVTW010000723.1:0-2798 GCA_964629805.1 uncultured Bacteroidales bacterium
TTTATCATGTCAATATCAATATCAGCCGGGCTGGATTGCATAAGGATATCAATGGCTTTTTTCACTATATCCCATGCATGTTTTATGATAAACAGGCTTATTAGAATTGTGATGACCGGGTCTATCCAGTAAATGCTAAAAAAATATATAGTCACACCACCAAGAATGACAACAACAGATGAAATTGTGTCACTCAGCAGATGAAGATAGGCAGCCCGGACATTCAGGCCGGATTTTTTATCAAATTTGAGAATAAGCACTGAAATAAGATTTGCCAACAATCCAAAAGTGGCAACTATAAACATGATCAAACCTTTGATTGGCTGGGGATTTCTGAATCTTTCCACAGCCTCAAACAACAGGAACAAACATATGCCTATTAAAACAACGGCATTAAACAAGGCGGTTAATATTTCAGCCCGTTTAAATCCAAATGTTTTCTTCAGGCTTGATTTTTTTCTGCCTATTTTTTGGGCAATATATGCCAGGAGAATAGAGGTTGCATCACCAAGGTTATGAATAGCGTCAGAGATTAGAGAAAGGCTGTTAGATATCAACCCACCAACTATTTGCACAAAAGTAATGGCAAAATTTAACACAGTGACATACAGCAATCGTTTCTCGCTTCCGGTACGATAGGTATGTTGATGTTGATGTGACATATTTTATTCAGCAACCGCTGTTTGCTCAACCTGTTCTTCCTTTTTGTCAGAAAGTTCGGATTTGAGATATTTACGTTGAAAGAGTAAAATTGTGATGATGCCAGTGGTAATGGAAGAATCAGCAATGTTAAACACGGGCCGGAAAAAAATAAATTCCTGACCGCCTTTAAAGGGGAACCATTCAGGATAATGGGTTTCAATCAAAGGGAAATAGAGCATATCAACCACCCTGCCATGCAAAAATGACGAATAACCGCCTCCCTCAGGGAATAGTTCAGCCACCTGGTGGTAGCTTTCGGAAAATATCATACCGTAGAAGGCGCTGTCTATAATATTTCCCAGGGCGCCGGCAAAAATAAGAGAGATGCAAAATATCAGGCCAAAAGATACATCTCGTTTTGTAAGTTTGACGATATACCAGCCAATGGCAATAACGGCAACAATCCTGAAAACACTCAGAAACATTTTCCCATATTCGCCACCCAGTTCCATTCCAAAGGCCATCCCGTTATTTTCAATAAAATGAATTTTGAACCAGTCTCCAATGACGTTAAATTCCCCGCCAAGTGCCATGTTGGTTTTAATCCAAAATTTAAAAATCTGATCAAGAACAATGATGGTAAAAATTATGATAATTGATTTTGCTAATTTCGACATGTTTTGTTATTTGAATTAAAGAACAATAGATACTGAGAAATATTGATTTTTTTCGCTCTATGGCTGTTTCAAAGTTCAGCAATTTGTTAATTTTGGTAGTAAGAACAGGCTTCAAAATATTTATCTGATTTCTAAATAAACTAAATAAGAACCCGAATTGTTTCGCAGGACATAAAAAAGCTCTGCATTACCGGAAAAAAGGGCGAAAAAATCCCCTGCAATATATTTTGTTTATTACATCATGATACAAACTGCTACTCTTAGAATTATTAAAACACAATAAAATATATTCTAAGTATCACAAAAGGATTTAGACTTTTTTTGACTGTTTCGCTTTGATACTGAGCGTTGCATGCGGAACAGCCCTGAGGCGCTCTTTAGGAATTAATTCGCCGGTTTGGCGGCAAATACCATAGGTTTTGTTTTGAATCCTTACCAGTGCGCCTTCGAGATGCTGAATAAACTGCAATTGTCTTTGAGCCAGTCTTCCTGCTTCTTCTTTTGACAAGACAGAGGCGCCTTCCTCCATCACTTTAAATGTTGGTGCTGTGTCCTGCGTGTCGTTGTCATCAGAATGAGTGATCGAATTTTTCAGGATTTCATAATCCTGTTTCGCTTTTGCAATTTTTTTAAGGATTATCTCCCTGAATTCAGCCAACTCCTCATCCGTGTACCTGTTTTTTGCCATATTCGATTTATTTAGTTGTTGTTTGTAACGTTAATTTTTGCTAATACGTATGTAAGTTTGAATATTGTCATCAATTTCTACATACTTAGCTTCATTTTTTTCTTCCTGCAATTTTTGCACAAGCTCTATTGATGATGCAAGTGTTTGAGAACCAATGTATTGTTTGTGTTTTTCAATGGCTGAATCAATATGCTTGTTTTTGAGTATTTCAAGTTTTATTTTATCTGTGACATCAAATCCGGAATCTTTCCTGAGATTTTGAATTCTGTTGATAAATTCCCTGGCGATTCCTTCTTCCCTGAGTTCATTTGTCACGTTTACGTCTAAAGCTACTGTCAGGTTGCCTTCATTTGCCACTAACCAACCCGGAATATCTTCGGATATAATTTCAACATTATCAATGTCTATGTCAATCTGCCTACCATCTGTCTCAAAAGATATTTGCCCGCTCTTTTCAAATTCTGTTATTTCTTGTTGGCCAAGATTGTTCAGATGAGCAACTATTTTTTTCATGAGTTTCCCATATTTGGGGCCGAGTTGTTTAAAATCAGGTTTAATCTTTTTGATCATGATACCTGATGTGTCTTCAATAAAATCTATTGTTTTGATATTTACTTCTGTTAAAATGATATCCCTCACTGCATTAATTTTGCGTATCATATCTTTGTTTATGGCAGGAATCATAATCTTTTCAAGGGGTTGCCTCACTTTCAGAGATACTTTTCGCCTCAGACCAAGTACCATAGAAGAAATTTTTTGTGCAAGGCCCATCCGTTCTTCCAGATCAAGAT
>CAZVTW010000724.1:0-2793 GCA_964629805.1 uncultured Bacteroidales bacterium
TAACAATTACGGATTCATTAATTACTTCCGGGACTTTATGGATACACACTAATTAAGATAATATATATAAAAAATTCGTATAATTAGTACAATTCGCGGTTTTCTATTTTTCTTTTACAATTCGTTTATATACAAGTGATGGTTCACAAAAATTTATTAACAATCCAAGTTTATAACCCGTTGCTTTTAAGTCGTTATATACCTGTACATGGTGACTATTATTCAATTCTGCTACAGATTTTAGCTCAATAATTATTTTATCGTAACATATAATATCAACATAATATTTCTTTTTTCAATTTCAATTAACATGGTTTTGTGGTAAACAGCTTCAGGTTATTCCGGGCCTAATTCAAGGTAAAATGTCATTGCGGCGCCTATAATGGCATAAGATTCTTCTTTGTTGTTTAGGTTTCTGTTTGGTAAATCCGGCACTTTTTTTTTATTGCCTTTATTCTAATAGAACCAGTTTCATTCGGTTTGTTCTCCTGCTAATTTTCTTGAGGGAGTTGTTTGTAGAGGTTTTCTGTTTTTTTAACTGGTTGCATTTTCGTTGTGTCGTTGTTTCGTGGTATCGTGTTTTTCGTTGTGTCGTGATGTCGTTGTGTCGATTTTTCGAGGTGTTGTTGTTATAGTTTAAGGGAGAATGGGTGCTTTTTGCTTTTAACCTGATGAATATCTCACATCCAAACTCACACTTTCATATTATCTCACATACTCATTTTAACTATTTATCAGAGCCCTAATCAAACTTCTCGACCAATTTTTTCCGCCTCTCAGAGGTTTCCATGCCTAATCTTTATATCTGATATCAATCAATTTGCAACCAATATTTTAATGAAGATTCAAGAGTTTTTTGATCCTCTTTTGCTAAAGTATTTAATTTCTTCATTATCAAAGAGCCATTAATTGTAAATATTCCTCTTTTTATTGCTGAAATAACATTGAGTCCTGCTTCTTTATAATCATGTAAAATAAACTCACCAGTTTTTAAATTACTGGTTTTACTTGTTATTGGAACAATAAAATAGTCATTTGAATCAGGTTGTTTTTCATTGAGAATAATTGCAGGCCTGATCTTATAGGATGAGGAACCGGTGAAAGGGTATTGTACCAGAACTGACTGAAATTTAAAGTAATTTTTCATAAACATCGTCTTCTTGATTGTCCCAAATATTTTTTAGTGATGATCCTGATGCAGCTGCAAAAAAATCTTGTTCCTTTTCAGTGTAAGGTAGGATGATGATTTCAACATTTTCTTCTGAAAAATCTTCAGGTATATCTACAATAACCTTTTTATCTACAATTTTTGAAATTTTACGTATTGCATTCATAATTTGTCATTTTAATTGATAGCTCATTCTATTATAGTTATCTTTTGTCGTGATGTCGTGGTTTTCGTTGTATCGTGATGTCGTGATGTCGTGATGTCGAGGTGTCGAGGTGTCGAGGTGTCGTTTGTATAGCTTTCAGCTTTTACATAGCTCCGCCCCCTTAGTCACATCTGAGTATTTTGATTGGGCAAAAATAATAATGCATCGAAAAAAACACAGGTTTCAATAATGTTTTTTTGTCCACGAATTTCACGGATTAACACGAATTAATTTTTTCTTATTAGTGCAAATGAGTGCAAATGAGTGTCATTCGTGGATTAATATTGTTTTGTTCACGAATTTTCACGGATTATCACGAATTTGCGCTCCAACCTGGACGGTAGTCAGGGATTTTTGCTGATTAAGACTATAAAAAATTCGCGTTAATCTATGTAATAAATGGACTATTCTTTTGACCGAGGTGGTATTGTTTGCTTTTCGTTTTGTCGTTGTACCGGGCTATTTACACCACGAAATAACGACATTGCTCTATTACGAAACAGCGAAACCAACAAATAACGAGATAACAAAACCATGAAACGCCGATGTCAACAAATTAATAAACGATATTGCTTCTCGGGGATATTATTCTTTTTGATTGAGTTGAGCAAGTGTTTTTTGAATAGGATTGATTATTGTAAACCCAGCTATTTCATTGGTTTCAATATTAAAGCGGGCGATTGTACCATTTCCTAAATCAATCCCTTCGGCCTCAATAGGAGTGCCAAAATAAATATAGAGCACATCAGCTTCAGCATCGTAGTTCCATTTTAACTGATCTTTTTTTTCTGATATTGTTATCTTTTCCATAATACTTCCCTGTTTAGATTGTATTTTCTTGTATAATAAGCTGTTATTAAAAAGCCATCCATTGATAGCTCTTTATATACAGCTATGAGGTATTTGTTATTCGTAACCGGGGATTTATTGTAATGTTTAATGGCCAATACTTCCCCACTATCTCCTTTTGTTATTAATTCAGGCTTTTCAAGTGTTTTAATAATTCTTTCCAGTTGTGATTTCATTTCAGGATGATTTTCAAATATATGAGATACTCGTTCATCTGAAACACGGATAGGAATATTATTAATGGAATTTACGATGATCATTTATATTTGTATTAAAGTGCTTTTGCCGGCGTCGTTTTTGCCTATTATGCCGGGGACTTCGCCTTGTTTTACTTCGAGGTTGATATTTTGTAAGGCCCAAGCGTACCTGTTAGCGGATGAGGCTGCTGCAAGTTCGTTGGCCTGGCTGGTGGTGGCTGTTGGGTCGGATTTTCCGCGGAGGCGTGCCCAGGATTTGGCAAGGTTATCGTTAGTTATACTAACATTTGTAGCAGATAAAGCTCCGATATTATCTATTACCTAAAATTCTAAAACGAAATTCTACTGCAACACTGAACTGCACATTGCTATTG
>CAZVTW010000725.1:0-2788 GCA_964629805.1 uncultured Bacteroidales bacterium
CAATAGCAATGTGCAGTTTAGTGTTGCAGTAGATTTTCGTTTTAGAATTTTAGGTTAAAGATTATACGTATAAAAATAATGCGTCATAGAAATCTTTGTATTACTATAAAAAAAACGAATAAGCAGGAGGGATTTTAGTGAGGTATACGCTTAAAATAATCATATGTAATATCATATTTCACTTATTTTTTGTTCGTAGTGCAATAATTGCCCAGGAACCGGATACAACAAATCCCGGTGTTCTCAAAGAGAAACATTTCAGACATTCTTTAATAGCTTTGCCGGTCGCCTTTTATACACCGGAAACACGATGGGGTGGAGGATTAGTTGGTCTTTACAATTTTTATACGAAAAAAAATTTCGAAACACGCCCGTCTAATGTTGC
This sequence comes from uncultured Bacteroidales bacterium, assembly GCA_964629805.1. Classification (GTDB taxonomy): domain Bacteria; phylum Bacteroidota; class Bacteroidia; order Bacteroidales; family CAZVTW01; genus CAZVTW01. Next base: position 386 of record CAZVTW010000725.1, read on the forward strand.
CTTTTATGCTTATTATACACAAAACAAACAGATGATAATACGTAGTCCGGTTTCTTTATTTTTACCTTCAAACAACTACTGGCTACGTCTTAATATTGAATACTACAAATACCCTGAGCTTTTTTATGGTATTGGAAATGACACTAAAAAGAGAAATGAATCCCTTTACACGCCTCGATTTTTGAAATTCGAACCTGTGTTGATGAAAAAAATCCGTCAGCATCTGTTTTTAGGAGTTCAATATGAATTCATGAATTATGAAATTCTGAAGACAGAAAGTGGAAGTTTACTTTCAGATACCAGTCCAAGAGGTGTTTCAGGTGGTATTTTGTCAGGAGTTGGTATAACATTGAGGAATGATTCACGTGATAATACTTTTTATGCTTCGGAAGGTCATTATTACGAATTTCAGGTGATACAATATTCTGGCTTTTACGGCAGCGATTACGATTATTGGTACATCAATATCAATTTACGGGATTATATAACAGTTTTTTCAAAAGATGTACTGGCCATGCAGTTTTATCATGAAAGTAATTCCGGTGATGTTCCTTTTTATAAACTGGCCCGTCTTGGAGGTGATATGCGGATGAGAGGATATTTCAAGGGGCGCTACCGTGATAAACATTATAGCATGTTTCAGGCAGAATACAGGAAACATATTTTTTGGAGAATCGGGGCTGTTGCTTTTGCCGGTATTGGTGATGTTTCACCGCGGGCTTTAGATATCACAGCCTCTAATCTGAAATATTCCATTGGTATGGGACTCAGATTGACAACTGATGAGCGCGAAAAAGTTAATATCAGATTTGATGTTGCCTTTGGAAAAAAAAGTTCAGGGATATATCTGACTGCCCAGGAAGCCTTCTGATCGGAACTATTCATGAATAGTAAATATACTGACAAAAAAAAGCCCGGAAAAATAGTTCCGGGCATTCATTTTAGAATAGTTTTAGTTAGTAATCTCTTTTTTTATCATATTAATGAGTACAACTCTAAAATGGAATTTTTGAAGTGAAATCTTTTATTCAACACTTAAATACACAAGTATTTGGTTAACAAGAACATATGCGATTTCGCCAAATGTAATTGGTCCATACATACCCCTGGTTTCTTTTCCTTCGAGCTCAGAATAAAGATAATTTAGTATACAATTGCAGGAAGAAACAACATTTGAAGTGTCAGTTGGTAACATCTCATTAAATATTTTCACATAATCACCAACCGGTTTGGCAAGCCGGTACTCAATTCCTTTTCTGACAGGGGCATAAAACAGAATTTCATTTTTTTTAATATCAACTTTCTGGAAACTGATGTTTATCATAGCGCCGGAATAATCTGCAACGATTGGTAAGCGGGTATCAACGTTATTTTGTACAATATAGTTGGCAAAATTTGTTGGTTCCCCATTTACATTGCATTCTTTACATGAAAAGCCTTCTTCGTTAAAAGTCAGAACATCACCGTCACCCTGGCTAAAAATGTTGATTATCTCAAGGTTGGCACGTTTTTGTTCCGGTATTTTTATATGTAATGCAACCCCTTCCTTGTCCGATTTCAAACCTGTCTGACCATGAAATACCTTTGGACTGATGTTACCGAGGTCATTCAGGTCTATTCCTGTAATCCAACCAGTTACAGGGTTGTTGAATATTCCGTCAATGTCATTGGCAATGAGAGCATAATGAGAATGTATTTCACTCATTCCGGGCAGAAGGAGGTAAGTAAAACCGTTTTCATAACTGTTATTCACAATATTTTCAATGGAATTTTTGTCGTATACCTCAATTTTTCCGTCAGTTTTAACTTCCGAAAAGTCTTCAACAAAAATTTTTTCTTTTGTAAAGATTCCACCTTCAGGGTCCATAAAATATGGAATTGTGCCACCTATCCAGTTTCCTTTTGGCAGCTCGGCCAGTATACTTTCATCTCCGGATAAAACAAGCGTTTTGCCCTGATTAATAAAATTTTTAACGTCTTCAGGATCATAGAGTTTGTTAGGCATGCTGATAGAGTTTTTTTGAGAATATAGAATCTAAGTCTTCTTTATATATTTTTTCGTATTTGACGCACATGGTATAAAGATCATTAACAGCATCATCTATTGAAATAAAATTATTTTTGTAACTTTGATACAAATAATTTATTTTCATTTGCAATGAAAAACTGGAACATTTGTACTCGATATTTCCGGTAACAAGGTCCCGCCATTCTTGTCTGTTCTTCTCAGGCACCATAATAATAGTCGTTTTTGATTTTTGAAACAAATATATGAAATTTTATCTTTGATGAATGTATTTCTTTCATAGATTTTCAATTAAATTGATTACAGTTTCCCGGTATATTTCAGAAAATCTGCTACAAGAAATGTACTTCCGCCAATAAATATGATGTCCTGCTTGT
>CAZVTW010000726.1:0-2787 GCA_964629805.1 uncultured Bacteroidales bacterium
ATTTCCATAAAAACAACCAAACCTATCTATTACGATACTTATATGAGGAACAGCAATACAGGCAGCGTTATATTGATTGATGAGGCTACCAATGAAACTGTTGCGGCCGGAATGATTGTATAAAAAGGTTAAAAAAATGTTAAAAACAAATTATTTTTAAATTTGTTTTACCATAAAAAATATCTGAAATTCGAACAAAAGACAATATTCATTTTATTTTTGAGTTCACAATTAATTATTACCAAAGATAATTTTGGAAATACTTTTTGGGGAAACATACATATTCAACTTTTCAACACCTTTAATTTAAAGGTTAGTTATAAAAATACATTTTTTTACAAAAGCAGAACAATTATCAGATCATGAACATGGAGTTAAAATACACGCAACGAATTAAAGATATCATATCATACAGCAAAGAAGAGGCCTACAGGCTTGGAAATGAGAACGTAAGTCCCGAACATCTTTTCCTGGGAATATTACGTGAGGGTGAAGGAGTTGCTTTTGAAGCTTTAATGGAAGCCGGTTTAGACCTGAGTGAGATTCGGTTTGCAATTGAAGACAGGGTAAAATCAGAAAAATATCTCGCTGACCTTGACGTTGATGATTTAAAATTTCATAAATCAACACAAAGGGTTTTAAAGCTCATTCAGCTTGAAGCAAAATCATTTAAAGATAATGAGGTTGACTCTGAACATCTCCTGCTTGCCATTTTGAAAGATAAAACAAGTTTTATCACCCAGCTTCTTTTCGAATATAATGTTGATTATGATTCAATAAAATATGAGATTAATCATTCGAAACTAAAGATAAAGAATGATGCTGCAGATGACGATGACGATGACGATGATGACGATACAAGCATTGCAAGTTCCAGAGCGCCGGGAGGACAAGCCGGTAGCAAAACCATATCGGAAACACCGGTGCTTGATAATTTTGGAATTGACCTGACAAAAGCAGCAGAGGAAAGTAAGCTTGATCCGATTATTGGACGGGATATTGAAATTGAAAGACTCGTCCAGATTCTTAGCAGAAGGAAAAAAAATAATCCTGTGCTCATCGGCGAACCCGGAGTAGGGAAGTCAGCTATTGTTGAAGGACTAGCCATGCGTATCATCAGTAAAAAAGTCTCAAGGGTGTTATTTGGTAAACGGATTGTAACCCTTGATCTGGCTTCTATTGTAGCAGGTACAAAATACCGTGGCCAGTTTGAAGAACGAATGAAATCCATACTCAATGAATTATCAAGGACAAATGAAATCATTCTTTTCATCGACGAAATACATACAATCGTTGGGGCTGGTGGCGCCAGCGGTTCACTGGATGCAGCAAATATGCTTAAACCCGCCCTTGCACGCGGTGAAATTCAGTGTATAGGAGCAACAACCCTTGATGAATACCGTCAGTATATTGAAAAAGACGGCGCTTTGGAAAGGAGGTTTCAGAAGATAATGGTTGATCCGACTTCTCAGGAAGAGACAATGGAAATTCTCAATAATGTCAAAGGCAGATATGAGGATCATCACAATGTGATGTATACGAATGAAGCCATTGCTGCATGCGTTCACCTGACCAACAGGTATATAAGCGACAGATTACTTCCGGATAAAGCCATTGACGCCCTTGATGAATCAGGTTCAAGGGTGCATATTTCAAATATTCAAGTTCCTGAAAAGATTGATAAACTCGAAAAGCAGATTGAACATGCCAGGACAGATAAAATAAAAGCTGTTAAAAGTCAGAATTTCGAGTTAGCAGCCAGTTACAGGGATAAAGAGCAGGAACTTATTAAGTACCTGGAAATAGAAAAGAAAAAATGGGAAGAAGACCTGATGAAACACAGAGAAACTGTCACAGAGGACAATGTGGAAGAAGTGGTTGCTATGATGACCGGAATTCCCGTTCAGCGTATTGCACAGGCCGAAGGTACACGCCTGATGAAAATGAAAGAAGAACTTAAAACTAAAATTATAGGACAGGATGAAGCCATTCACAAAGTAGTGAAGGCAATACAAAGGAACAGAGCAGGATTAAAAGACCCTAATAAACCCATTGGTTCTTTTATCTTTCTTGGCCCAACTGGCGTAGGTAAAACTCAACTGGCAAAAATTCTCTCAGAATTCCTCTTTGAAGGAAGTGATTCACTTGTCAGGATCGATATGAGCGAATATATGGAAAAATTCTCCGTTTCACGTCTTGTTGGAGCTCCTCCTGGTTATGTCGGTTATGAAGAGGGTGGACAATTGACAGAAAAAATCAGAAGAAAACCTTATGCTGTCGTTCTTTTGGATGAAATTGAAAAAGCTCATCCTGATGTCTTTAATATTCTCTTACAAGTTCTTGATGAAGGACAACTGACAGATTCACTTGGTCGTAAAGTTGATTTCAGGAATACAATCATCATCATGACTTCTAATATTGGTACCCGCGATCTGAATGAACTTGGCAGAGGAGTTGGTTTTGCCACCGGAGCAAACCAAAGTGTTAGTGATTATAATAAAGGAATCATTGAAAAAGCGCTTAAAAAAGCTTTTGCGCCTGAATTCCTTAACAGAATTGATGACGTTGTCCTGTTCAATACTCTTGAGAGAGAACATATTCATGAAATTATTGATATAGAATTAAAAGGTTTATATAAACGTGTCAATGATCTCGGGTATGAGATTGAGTTGCTGCCGGAAGCAAAAGACCTTATTGCAGAAAAAGGATATGATACCAAGTTTGGTGCAAGGCCTTTAAAAAGAGCAATTCAAAAGTATCTTGAAGACGAGATGGCTGAGGTCATTA
>CAZVTW010000727.1:0-2783 GCA_964629805.1 uncultured Bacteroidales bacterium
AAAATTCCTTACAATGATATAAATGCCCTTGAAAAAGCTTTACAGGAAGAAAATATAGCAGGCCTTCTGGTTGAACCTATCCAAGGCGAAGCAGGTGTGATGGTTCCTGATGAAGGTTACCTGAGAAAAGCTTATGAACTCTGCCAGGAAAAAAATGTGCTTCTTATTGCCGACGAAATTCAGACCGGACTGGCACGTACCGGAGCCATGCTTGCCTCTGATCATGAATGTGTCAGACCGGACATTCTGATACTCGGAAAAGCGCTTTCCGGCGGTGTTTATCCAATCTCCGCAGTGCTAGCTGATGATGACATTATGCTTTGCATCAAACCGGGAGAGCACGGTTCTACTTATGGTGGTAATCCTATTGCCGCAAAAGTTGGTATTGCAGCTCTGCAGGTAATAAAAGATGAAAACCTGGTGGACAATGCTGCACAATTGGGAGAAATTTTCAGAAATGAGCTCAGGAAAATTGACAGTCCAATGGTTGAACTTGTCAGGGGTAAAGGTTTGTTAAACGCAATGGTTATCAAGCCAACCAAAGGAAAAGAAGCCTGGGATGTTTGCCTGGCGTTGCGTGACAATGGTCTCATTGCAAAACCCACTCATCAACATATTATCAGATTTGCACCTCCACTCGTGATTACTCAAGAGCAGATTTATGAATGTGCCGGAATAGTTCAGAAGACGATTAAGCAATTGCAGTAAAGGATATTATTTTATAATCAGGAAAAGCTGTCGAATTACATGACAGCTTTTTTTATCTCATCAACTGACATGATTAAGCTTCGTTTTGCCAATCCAAATGATTTGGACTATATTGCAGATTTCCAGCAAAGAATGGCCAGTGAAACAGAGGGATTACAATTAGATACGAATATTTTGTATGAAGGGGTTAAAGCTGTCATTCAGGATGATACAAAGGGGCGGTATTTGATAGCTCTATCAGGTGCAAAACCGGTTGGCATGCTTTTAACCACTTATGAATGGAGTGACTGGCGAAACGGGACTGTCATCTGGATACAATCGCTTTTTGTGGAAAACGAATTCAGAAAGAAAGGTATTTTTAAAAAGATGTATCAATATTTACAAGAACAGGTATTGTCGGATGCCGGGTTAAAAGGCATCAGGTTGTACGTAGACAGGTCAAATACCAAAGCCATTGAAACCTACAAATCAATAGGGATGAATGGCGACCATTATCAAACATTTGAATGGATGAAAGCGTGATGTTATATCCTAAACCCAACAACTAAAATATCATCTAACTGTTCTCTGTTGCCTTTCCAGTTATTAAACGTATTTTCAAGAATAGTTTTTTGTTCAGGCATCGGTTTCATATGATTCTCGAGGATGATGGATTTGTATTGTTTTGAGTTAAATTTTTTATTGTCTTCACCACCAAACTGATCAACATAGCCATCGGAAAACATATAAAATGTATCTCCTTTCTGAATTTCCAGTTCGTTATTTTTAAAAGCCCTGGTTTCTTTAAAATAATAACCCACCGGCATCCTGTTTGCTTTAATAACCGTTAGTTTTTGGTTGCGGACCATATACAAAGGATTGTAAGCGCCCGAATATTGAAGTTTATTCGAGTTTTTATCAATAATACAAAGCGCTAAGTCCATACCGTCCTGTGTTTCGCCACGTTTCCCGGTCTGTTTCATCGAGGTGATGACATATTCCCTGAGTTCATTGAGAATTTCATTTGCTTTAAGTGATTCTTTTTTGTTGACAATTTCGTTCAGGAATGAAATTCCCAGCATGCTCATAAAGGCCCCTGGCACACCATGGCCGGTGCAATCTGCCGCAGCAAATATAATTCTGTCGTTTTTTCCGGAAATCCAGTAGAAATCTCCACTGACAATATCTCTGGGCTTAAATAAGATAAAACATTCAGGTAACAATTGGTTTACATATCCGGTTGTGGGTAGGACAGCATCCTGTATACGTTGAGCATACCTAATGCTGTCAGTAATATCTTTATTCTTTTGGGCAAGCTCATCATTTTTTTGAACGACTTCAGCTGTTCGCTCCCTGACTTTTTTTTCCAGGATTCGTTTCTCAACGATTAGTTTTCGTTCCCGTATTTTAACGTAAGCAACAATGATAGTGATAACAATAATTCCGACAAGTACATAAAACCACCAGGTTTGCCAGTAGGGCGGGTTTATTATAAATGAAAAGCTTGCCGGTTCATCATTCCAAATACCCATATTGTTTTTCGCTTTCACTTTAAAAGTATATTTACCGGGTGGAAGGGGAGAGTATGTAACAAAAGTCTGGTCTGTTTCGGGTCGCCAGTTATCATCAGCTCCTTCCAGCATAACCTTGTATCGAACTGCTGAAGGATTCGAAATTGATATGCTTGTATATTCAAACGAGACACTTTTTTCTGAATAATTCAGTTCCAGGTTCGGAGTCAGCTCCCTCGCCTTGAGATTAACAGTGAGATTAGTAATATATGTTAATGGTTCAAGTCTTTTTTTAACATCTCTTTCAGGTATATATTTTATAGCACCATGAATAGTGCCGAACCAAAGATTTCCCTCATTATCACATAATGTCGCATTGTTTTTTACTTCAATTCCTGTGAATCCTTCCTTTTCGCTGTATGACCAGATTTTATTTTTTTCCTGGTTATAGACATTAAGCCCTCTGCTGGAGCCAATATAAATGTTGTTCTTTTTGTCCACATCAACTGCCGTGATATAGTCAGCCCAGAGACCGTCGCCTGTTCTGAACTGATGAATGACCGAATCATTATTCATGGCGAATAA
>CAZVTW010000728.1:0-2783 GCA_964629805.1 uncultured Bacteroidales bacterium
AAAAGACGAATCCCTTACGGCATATCAAATTTTGAAGAGATTACCTCTGGTAAATACTATTATATTGACAAAACACAGTACATTGAAAAAATAGAAACCGTAAACTGGCCTATTTTTTTAAGACCTAAGAGATTTGGTAAATCTTTGCTTACTGAAATGCTGAAATGGTATTATGATATCAAAGCCAAAGATAAATTTGAAAAGATTTTCGGGGAGCTTTATATCGGGAAACACCCAACTGGCAATCAAAACAGTTATTTTGTTATGATGCTGAATTTTTCGGGTATGGATACGTTTGTGGGAGGAGAAATTCAAATGAAAGAACAATTTAGTGAGCATATAGTTGCTCAGTTTAAAAATTTTCTTAGAGAATATAAAGAATTACTTCATTTGGAGCATTCTTATATAGATAAATTTTATCATACATATAAAGATAATGCTACAGCAGCATTGACAGAAATTCTTGGTTTGGTAAAAGAATCAAATAATAAAATATACCTGTGCATAGACGAATACGATTCTTTGACCAATGCACTTGCCATCAGGTACAGGTATACAGATAAAAAAGATAATATGTACCTGAAAATCCTCCAAAAAGGCGGTTTTTTCCGTACATTTTTTGAAGAACTGAAAACAGCTACATCTTCAACAATCCAGCAGATTTATATCACCGGTGTGCTGCCCATAACAATCTCTGATATGAAAAGCGGGTATAATATTGCCACCTGGTTAACATTTGATCCGCGATTCATTTATATGTTGGGGATTACAGAACAGGAATTTGATGATTTAACAGATCGAATTTATAAAGATTATGATATTCTCCTAAATAAAGAACAGGTAAAAACCACCATCAAACAATATTACAACGGTTACAGGTTTGATAGGAAATCTGATGAGGTCTATAATCCGATGATGACACTTTATTTTTTAGATTATGCTATCAATCACGGTGAATATCCCCCTGATTTAAACGATAAAAACACCCGTATTGATTATAATCAGATTGCCTTCTTGTTTGGACAGAATAAGGATAAAAGGGATTCAATCATTAAAGACATCACAGAAAATAAGCAGATTATACATTTGTCTAATCTTGATGTCTCTTTTGATATGAGTGATTACCGGGACGGGAAATATATAACCGAAGGATTATTTTATTCGGGAATTCTGACCCATGGTAAAAGACACGGACAACTGACCATACCAAATATAGTTACTTATGATTTTGCTCTACAGTATTTTGAACAGATACAGGAATTTGAAATAAACAGTTTACAGGTCAATAAATGGCTTTACCAGTATATGATTAACGGCGATTATAAAACCTTGCTGCAGGGATTTTTTGATGATGTTATTTATGTTTTCCCCGGGCAGTTTTTTGCCAATGCCAATGAAAGTTTTTATCATGGCTTATTATTTCATATTCTTTTCAATAATTTAAAAAAAGATACTCATGAAATACTTCCGGAGTATAATCTTCCCAACGGCCGGGTTGATATCATGGTCCGTTCACTTCCGGGAGCTGATGTTGATTGCGAAATTAATGACCTTTTCGAGGTGAAACAAGTGCCGAAAAATGCCACAGATGCCCAATTGAAGGCCAAATTTGAAGAAGGAAAAAAAGAAATGGAGCAATATCTGACCGGGGATTATTCAGGCTGGCGTGGAATTGTGATTGCCTTCCGCGGGAATAAAGATTATTTGACAGAAAAATTATAGTTACAACATGAATTTGTCAACCAAATATAAATATGAAATGAAAACTTTTAAAAGACGAATCCCTTACGGCATATCAAATTTTGAAGAGATTACCTCTGGTAAATACTATTATATTGACAAAACACAGTACATTGAAAAAATAGAAACCGTAAACTGGCCTATTTTTTTAAGACCTAAGAGATTTGGTAAATCTTTGCTTACTGAAATGCTGAAATGGTATTATGATATCAAAGCCAAAGATAAATTTGAAAAGATTTTCGGGGAGCTTTATATCGGGAAACACCCAACTGGCAATCAAAACAGTTATTTTGTTATGATGCTGAATTTTTCGGGTATGGATACGTTTGTGGGAAGCGAGGCCGAATTAAAGCAGCGCTTCAGCAGGCATGTAGTTTCACAGTTTAAAAAATTCCTCTCATACTATTCGGAAATATTGTCAATAGACAAAACATACCTGAATGATTATTTCAATACCTACCAATATGATGCAACATCCGGATTAATTGAGGTATTAAGACTGGTTGAAGGTACAGGAAAGAGATTATACCTATGCATTGATGAATACGATTCTTTAACAAATGCACTTGCCATCAGGTACAGATATACAGATAAAAAAGATAATATGTACCTGAAAATCCTCCAAAAAGGCGGTTTTTTCCGTACATTTTTTGAAGAACTGAAAACAGCTACATCTTCAACAATCCAGCAGATTTATATCACCGGTGTGCTGCCCATAACAATTTCCGATATGAAAAGCGGGTATAATATTGCCACCTGGATAACCTTTAGTCCGGAATTTGCCAATATGCTTGGAATTACTCAAAATGAACTGGATGAACTGATAGATACTATATATTCGGATTATCATGTTACGATCGATAAATTCCAACTGAAAGAAACTGTCAAACAGTATTATAATGGCTACAGGACTATAAAACAAACAGATGACCTTTATAACCCGATGATGACCCTGTATTTTTTTGATTATGTAGCCCGATATGATAAGTATCCCCCTGATTTAAACGATAAAAACACCCGTATTGATTATAATCAGATTGCCT
>CAZVTW010000729.1:0-2781 GCA_964629805.1 uncultured Bacteroidales bacterium
TGTCGAATAATCAAGAGAAACCGGATAAGCGGAAGGATTTGATAAAGTGAGTGATACGTTTGCAGCCACTGTGCCTGCATCCCCTTCAACAACTGAGATATTTTCTGCAGAAATAAACGGTTGGAAATCATCATTGAGAATGTTACATTTCGGGCTGGATGCCGGTGTGGAAAGATTAACCGGATTACTAAAATCAAGATAAAAGTCTTCATCAGGTTCATAGATATCATCGCCAAAAACAGACACTTGGATCTTTTTCTGAACTTCCAATGGAGCAAAATCCAGTGTGCTTGTAGTCAGGGGCTCGTAATCACCTGAAATTACAGTGGCCGTGTTGTCGGTTGTTTTGTAGCCAACACTTCCTGCAAAAGCTGACGGATTACTCAATGTCAGGGTGAAAAATTCCTGCGCTGTCCCGGTATTCCCTTCATTGACAGATATATCATCCACTAAAATTTCCGGCTGGTTGTCATCATTTTCAATGGTGCAAATAGCTTCGTGTTGTGAGATTGATGCGTTAACAGGAGCTGATAAGTTAATTGTAAATTGCTCATCCGCCTCAAAAGTGTTATCTCCTATTATTTCAGCCGTAATAGTATGCGTTGTTTGTTTTGGCAAAAACTCCATTTGTGTAGTCAGAACCTGGTTATAATCATTTTCAGATATTTTAGCTGTATTGTCTTCAGAATCAATATTAACATAAATAACGGAAGCGCTCGGATTACTCAGGGTGACGGTAAAATAGGCATTTGTTAATCCCGTATTGCCTTCAGGCACTGAAACATCATCTATTGAAATAACTGGTTCCGTATCATCATCAATGATGGTACATATTGCCTGGTTGTCATCTATTGTGGCAAAAACAGGATTATCAAGCTGTACAAAGAATTCTTCATCAATATCCTCATAAACTTCATCACCAACGACTTCAATCTGTATGATTTTTTTTAGTTCGTGCGGATCAAATGTTAATGTTTTTGCTGAGACCGGATTATAGTCATTGTCCGAAACAAGTGCTGTGTTGTCCATGGTTTTGTAATCCACCGAAACCGGGAATGAACTTGGATTGGTAAGAGAAACAGTAAATGAAGCACTAGCCAGGCCAGTATTTCCTTCCAAAATTGCAACATCTGAGTTTGAGATGCCAGGTAATCCGTCATCATCCAGTATAAAGCACTCACCCCGGCTGTCTGCCAGACCGGCATTTACCGGATTAGAGAGATCAAGGTAAAAGGATTCATCGTTTTCATCAATAACATCCCCATGAACAGGAACTGAAACTGTTGTTATGGTCTCAAATGCTTCAAATGTCAGGGTTGATAGCGCTATTCCGGAGTAATCGTTTCCGGCTTCTGTGGCTGTATTGTCAGAGGTAGAATAATCAACAGATACTTCGGAGGTTACAGGAGTTGAGAGAGACATTGTGAAAACAGCATTGGCTGTTCCTGTATTCATTTCTGTAACTGTCACGTCACTGACTGATATGAAGGTTTGTGTCGGTTTACCTGATATGGCAATGTTATCAATGACGAATCCATGATAATTGTAAATAGAAGCGCCGAATACAAATCTAAACCGAATGTTGTCGTAACTATTCAGAAAAGTTATATCATATTGCGGATTAAACAAGGGAGAGGGATTATACAGACCAGTCCATCCGGCATACGAGTTAAGACCGTCAATTTGGGAATTATTATACCAATCAGCAATTGCATTTATGTCACTTCCCTGTAAATCGCCTAAAATTTGCCATGTTTGCCCGTTGTCAACAGAATACTGGACATGAAGCCCTGCTGTTTCATGTACATTCTGTTTTTTTTCAAAAGAAAAAGTATAATCTCCAATTCCATTTTTGAGAGTAAATGGAGGCAATTCCAGGACATACTCACAATTTGCTCCATGATAAGATTCAAGATTTGTCACCCAAGCGTTTCCGTCAATTAAAGGAAATCCATCTTTGGGTAATATTGTAGTGGCTAATTCCCAACTATCTTCGCTATCCCATGAATGAAGTTCGTAAGGAATAAAATTACCGTCATCGCTTTCAAAATTTTCAGCATATGGAAGAGAAACCGGTTTTGAATAATCAATTTCAAAATCATCGACTGAAAAACCATCAATCAGATAAGCAAAGCCTGACCATCCTCCTTCGACAAAAGCAACAATTCTAAAGGCCATATTATCATGACCGGCCAAAAAAGAAAGATCATAACTTGCCAGCTTATAATTTGACCAACTGCCAGACCAACATATTCCATCAGGTGCAGTTGAGTGATAAGTATCCGAAGATACATCAGGTCCGCAATTATACCAGTTATGTTGATATCCGTCCTGTCCCAGTCTTTGCCAATTAACGCCTTTATCGGTTGAATATTCGACCCATACTGCTAATGGTGCATTTAAGTAAGCAACTTCCATTCTGTATCTCATTTTGAGATAGTAGGTGCCTTCCTGAGAGAAATCAAATAATGGGGTGTAAAGGCCGCATTTTATGTCATGATTATCTCCGTAAGTACTAATGTCAGCATCTAAATCTGTTTTCCAGACATTTTGTCCTGAATATGCATTATTAATCGTATTGGTGGGTATTCCCTTTTCCCAGAAATTGATATTTCCATCAATTATTTCTGATGCAAATTTGTCTTCAACAGATTCAAAATCATTAGTATATGGCACACTTTCCGTAGGTAATACCAGGATGTAATCTGTTTTTGTATTGGTTTGAATTCCTCCCCCGCCATTCACCTCTAATGAAACGGTCTTGTACCCGGGTGTAGAATA
>CAZVTW010000730.1:0-2779 GCA_964629805.1 uncultured Bacteroidales bacterium
GTTATTAGTAAATAACTTCAATAATTAGTGTCTGTCCATAAAGTCCGATCTCTTCGTTGGATTAAAAACCCTAAATCCTCATGTACATTAGTACACTGCGGTTTATGATTTTTAATCCGCCTCGACCTCGAACTTTCTGGCCGAGACACTTACTTTATGGACAGACAATAATTAACAAAAAAAATTGCCACCTATGGTAATTATTTGTACCTTTCAACAGTGTTGTTTTTATGGGGAAAATACCATGGCTTTTCTCATAAATCCTTCAAAACTAATTCATGCATTTGATTATTTGTAATGAGTTTATTTAGAAAGGCATACAGATGTATAATCGTTGTATTAGTTTTTCTGCTGATTACCGGATGTTTTTTTGCATTGGGAAAACCTCCTCTGGCTGAAAAAGGTCAACTGGATTTGCGGGAATGGGATTTTTCACAAAATGGCCCTATACCTCTTAAAGGACAATGGGAGTTATACTGGAATACGTTTATTGATCCGTCCCTCTTTTCCTCTGATTCTACTATCGTTCCTGATAACTACCTCACTATACCCGGTCTGTGGAACAATATAATCATTGATAATGAAAAATTGAACGGGCATGGTTTTGCCACCCTGCACCTCAGTATTATTTTTAATAGACCCAGGGATAATCTGGGGTTGAAAATTCTGACATTTGCCACAGCGGCCAAAGTTTTTGTCAACGGTAATCTTTTACTCCATTCAGGTATACCCGGGAAAAACTATCCATCAAGTGAGCCTTATTATTTCCCTGCGGTTTCGGGTAGTTTTGACTCAGACAGACAACTTGATATTGTCATACATATATCAAATTTCCATCACAGGAAAGGTGGTGTTTGGCGAAATATTATGCTGGGAGACTATCATACCCTGAAGAAAAGACAAACCAGAAACACCATGATCGATTTTTTCCTGTTGGGCAGCATTTTTATCATGGCTTTTTATCACTTGATTTTATATTTTTATAGAACCAATGATACATCTGCTCTCTTTTTTTCATTAGCAGGTTTTTCAATTGGTTTTAGAGTTTTATCCACAGGTGAATATTATATTTCGAGATTATACCCTGTAAGTTGGTCTTTCATCATTCATCTTGAATACATATCAATGTTTTTATCTTTAGTATTTATAATCCTCTTTGTCTACTCAATTTTTCCTCATGACATGAATAAAAAGATAGTATATGTATTTACCGGTTTGTGTCTCTTATTTATTTTGGTGATTATTTTTTCACCGGTGAGTATATTCTCTTACTTCACTATACCATTCCAGTACATGATTATTCTTTCCGGCATATATGGTATCTACGTATTAGTTATAGTCGGTATCAAAAAAAGAGAATCCTGGTTACCAATGTCAATTGGCTTTATTTTCCTGCTTCTTGCTGCTATTAATGATATATTCCACAATTCCGGTATTTTACAAACCGGAAATTATATTTCATTTGGGCTGTTCATCTTCATTTTTACACAATCTGCTTTATTGGCTGTTCGCTTTTCTAAATCATTTACCCTGAGTGAAAAACTTGCCGGAGAATTAACATTTATTAACAAGAACCTTGAAGGAATCGTAAAAAGCCGCACCTCTGAAATAGAAAATCAAAAGGAGGAATTAGAAATGCAGGCTGAACATCTCGAACAGGCCTATCAGCAATTAAAAAATCTTGACCGCTTCAAACAGGGTATGACTGCTATGATTGTTCATGACCTCAAAAATCCGCTTAGCCTGATACTTGAGCATTCAAAAGGACAAAATTTAGGAAGCAGAGAGCAGATACAGAAAATCCTCTTTAAAATACACGAAAGAAGCAAGCAAATGCTTAATCTTGTTCTTAATATATTAGATATACAGAAATATGAGGATGAAGAATTAAAACTTTCACTCAAAACTCAGGATATTGGTCGTATTATTGATAAATCAATTGAATCTGTCAGATTTCTGGCAGAAAATAAAAATATCAGGTTTGATTTGAAGAACATTCAAATGCAGGTTGTTGCAGATGAGGAAATCATTGAGCGGGTTATAATAAACCTACTTACCAATGCAATTAAATATTCACCTTATAATGAATCTGTTATAATTTATGGTGAAGCAATCAGATCGAATAGATATAAAAATATTGAAGATAACAAGCATTTTTGTTTTTACAAATTGTATGTTGAAGATAAAGGACCTGGTATACCGCCGGATAAAGTTGATCATATTTTTTCTAAATTTGGCCAGGTACTGGAACGTAAGTCCGGAAAAATCCGCTCGACAGGGTTAGGACTCACTTTTTCAAAAATAGCTGTTGAAGCACATGGTGGTGAAATTGGTTTTATTAATAACAAGCATACAGGAGCTACTTTTTGGTTTACAATTCCATGTAAAAAAGAAGCAGTTTCTGAGAAATTCAAAACAAAAATAGTTCAAAAAGAAGATGATATATTTGAAAAGGTCAATAGGATTAAGGATATACTTACTTATGATGAGAAAGCGATATTACAGCAATTCAGAGAAAAGGTAGCAGATTATGAAATTTTTGAAATTTCTGCCATACGCCGAGAGTTCTCTGATTTTGATCAATATCAATCAAACGGTATAACGATGTGGAAGGAATATTTTGAGCAGGCAGTTTATACATCCAATGAGTCTCTGTTTCATCATCTGCTCTGTTTTTTTGATGATCAAAAAGAGGACTGAGGGAATATTCAGGACAAGTTCTAATTTCTGAACTCAGTAATTTTCGAAATCTATGCCTTGCGCCTTTATCTTTCGAATT
>CAZVTW010000731.1:0-2778 GCA_964629805.1 uncultured Bacteroidales bacterium
TGATGTAAAATATTTCAGCTACAAAGAGATTGACAAATTTTCCAGAGATTTTACACATATATACAACAACACCTGGCCGTCATTTAAAAAAGACTTTGAACCACTCCATCCTGATGAAATAAAAGATTTTTGGCTTAAAATAAAGTTGTTTGTAGAGGAAGAATACATTACATTCGGGTATATTAAGGATGAGCCGGTGGCTTTTTTTATCACCATCCCGGATATCAACCAGGTACTCAAATATCTTGACGGCAGATTAAATTTAATAAACAAGCTCAAATTATTCTATTACACGAAAATAAACAATAAAATTACACGTATCAGGGGCTTTGTTTTCGGGATCATTCCAAAATACCAGAAAACCGGGATTGATTCTGTACTATACCTTTACATGGACAAAGCATTGAAAAGAAAAGGGAAAATCAAAGAAGTTGAATTATCCTGGGTGGGCGATTTTAATCCGCACATGAGAAAAATGTGGCAGAGATACGGAGCCACGAAAGCAAAAACATTTATCACATACAGGTACCTTTTCGACAGGAATGCAGAATTTAAGAGATATCCAATCCCGGAAACCAAGATAAAAGATACATTAGAGGAAGATTAGAAATTTTTTTCAATAATTCCCATGAATTTTATCAGTCAGGTACTCAATGATCTTATCTCCCTTGTGTATCCCAATCTTTGTTATACCTGTGACGGGTATCTGTCAAGAGAGGAAGATATGATATGCAGCAAGTGTCTGTATCAATTGCCGCTTACAAATTATCACAAAGATGAAAACAATGAAGTAGCAAAGTTGTTTTGGGGAAGAATTCATATGTCCGGTGCAACGTCATTGTTTTTCTTTCACAAAGGAACAAAATATCAAAAAATGATGCATGAATTTAAATACCGGGGAAAAAAGAAAATTGGTTATTTATTAGGGAAATATTTTGCTTCACAACTGACAGATACAGGATGGGGAAAAGATGTTGACGCCATTGTACCTGTACCACTTCATCCGAAAAAAGAACGAAAACGCGGATATAACCAGAGTGCCCAAATTGCTTATGGAATGGCCGAAATATTGAATACTCCTGTTGATGAAAATATACTAATCAGACATACATTTTCATCGACTCAAACAAAAATGAACAAGGAAGAACGTTGGGAAAATGTGAAGTCAATATTCTCATGTCCTCAAAAGCAAAACTTGCCATATTCACATATTCTGATTGTTGATGATATTGTGACAACAGGAGCGACTATCGAAGCATGTGCTAATGAATTGACCAAAGCAGGTGCAGAAAAAATCAGTGTTGCTACACTGGCTTTTTCAGCTCAATAATTGATTATATTTGTTTGGCTATAAAAATTGTTCCTGTTCGTATAGTTTTTTAGAATTTTTTTGGCCGGAATTTTAGATTGTTTGCTATTTTTATCATCCCTTTACCAGAATTAACTAAAACAAATAACCCTTTTCTATAGGCATATATATCTGATTCCTCATTATATCGAATAGCGGCAACAGCTCCGTAAATCGTTTTTTCTTTATAGTCCGGAAAATATGAATGAATGTCTTTCAATTCCTTAAGGAAATCATTGACTTTTTCCACAGTCATGGTAGTCTTAACTTCAACAATTACAACCTCTTCTCCATTAGCCAGGACGATATCAAATTCAGCAATTTTCTCCTTTTTTTTAAATACCTCAACATTTGTATAAGTGCGCTCAATATCAATGTTCCTTTCCCGGAATAACTTGAAACAGGATGGTTTAACAATAGACTCTATTAATTTTCCCCATTGGGTAGAAAACAATTCATTGAGATTCCGAACTTTTTCATCGGTTATCCTGAGTCCTTTGCCAGTTTCTTTAAGTCCTTTGCCAGTTTCTTTAAGTTGTCTGTCAGTTTCTTTAAGTTGCCTGTCTGTTTCTTTGCGTTGCTTATCAGTTTCCTGAAATCTTCTTGCAACCTCTTCAAACTCTTTATCAATTATTTTTGCCCTTTCCTGCGCTTCTTTTTGCATCTGCTGAACCTCTTTCTGAAACTGTTGAGACTCCTTTTGCATTTGGGCGACTTCGGACAAAATGCCTCTTATCTCATCCCAGGAAAGATCGTTTTTTTTATGTGCCATTTTCTAACGTTTTTTCATGATCAGGTTACAAATCTCATCTATTGCAAATTTACTGAAAAATACTTAATTCGAAAAAATACTTTCATGGCGGGGAAAGTATATTCATTCATTCCGTAAGGCATCATTGAGATTCTTTTTTAATCCCGTTCTCAGAGAAAGTACAATGGCAACCAACCCGCTTATTATAACAGCAGCAATGACAAAAACTATCAAATTATAAGGGATAGCAGCCCGGGCATTCAGGATGGAAGGGAAAACCGATACGATGCCTGAAATAATTCCAATCATGATGGATATGAGCATTAAAGCAACATGTTCGATGAACAACATTTTTGTAATGCTTTTTTTTCTGTATCCAATGGCATGAAGTATTGCGATCTCTTTAAGACGTTCCGAAACATTCCTGTAAATGACAATACCCATACCTATTGTTCCAATCACAAGTCCCAGTCCGCCAAGAGCCAAAAAAATAGATAAATAAGTATTGGTAACCGAATTAAACGCTGCCAGTCTGGTAGCAGTTCGTGTCAACTCAAGACCTTTGTTCCTGAAGGTCTTTAATAATGCTTGTTCATATGTATCTAAATTCCCAAACGGAGCATCGATAAGAAACACTTTTGTTCCACTGTTAGAGGGGAAATTTGCAGTAAAGTTTTTC
>CAZVTW010000732.1:0-2772 GCA_964629805.1 uncultured Bacteroidales bacterium
GAATCTATTCCGGCTTGTCCGGGTTTGGATTTTATTAAACATGTAAAACAATTTCTGTATTTTGAAAATATCTTTATAATTTTCTGTCGTGTAATTAATTACATGTAATTCAGTCTAATTTTAAATTTTTTTAGTATGAAAAAAGCACTATTATTGATTTTTAGCGTGCTGTTTGTATTTCAAATGACATTCAGCCAGGATGAAGCGGGATTGTTACGTTTTCCTGCAATCTATGAGGATGTGGTTATTTTTTCAAAATCAGGTGATTTATATTCAGTTCCGGCATCAGGGGGAGTAGCCAGGAAATTGACGAATCATGTTGGTTATGAGATTTTTCCACGCATCTCTCCGGATGGTAAGTATGTTGCCTTCACAGGCGAATATGACGGTAACCGGGAAGTGTATGTCATGCCTGTCGAAGGCGGAACACCAAAAAGACTTACCTTCACAGCTACACTTTCCAGAGATGACATTACTGACAGAATGGGGCCTGACAATATTGTCATGACCTGGACGCCTGACAGTAAATACATCGTATACCGTTCCAGGAGGTATTCTTTTAACTCTTTTCGCGGTCAGTTATTCAAAGTATCTGTTGAGGGCGGCTTATCAGAGGAAATTCCATTAACCGATGGTGGTTTTTGTTCTTTTTCTCCGGATGGTAAAAAACTCGCATTTAACAAAATTTTCAGGGAATTCAGGACATGGAAGTATTACCGTGGTGGTATGGCAGATGAGATTCGTGTTTTTGATTTTGAAACCAAAGAAATCACAAAAATCACAGATAATCAATCCCAGGATATCATACCCATGTGGTCAGGCAATGAAATTTACTATCTGTCTGACCGTGACAGGACAATGAATCTGTTTTGCTACAACAGAGAAACAAAAGAAACAACCAAAGTGACGGAATTTACCGATTATGACATTAAATTTCCTTCTGTTAATAAAGACAAAATTGTCTTTGAAAAAGGCGGTCATTTATTCATCTTTGATACGGAAACAAAGGAGCATAAAAAAATAGCTATCCGGATATCTGATGATTTCCTGTCCGGCAGGGACATATTGAAAGACGCATCAAAGTTCATTACTGATTACGATATTTCAACCGATGGCTCGCGTCTTATCTTCTCGGCGCGTGGCGATCTGTTCTCTGTTCCGGCTGAAAAAGGTGTCACATATAATCTTTCGCAAACATCAGGAGTGAATGAAAGGGATGTGCGATATTCTCCTGACGGTAAATACATTGCATACATTTCTGATAAATCAGGAGAGTATGAACTTTACATACAATCTACTGACTTATCAAAAAAAGCCGTGCAGCTGACTGAGGATGCTGACACCTACTATTATGAATTTAAATGGTCGCCGGACAGTAAAAAAATCGCCTGGAGCGACAGGGAATTCAGATTAAGGTGTATAGATATTGAATCAAAAAAGATATCCCTTGTCCACCAGTCTAAAGTTTGGGAACTGAGGGACTTTAACTGGTCGCCGGACAGCAAATGGATTGCGTTTTCGAGGTATATTCCCCGTTCGGATATGAAAATTGTGCGTGTATATAATACCGAAACAGAGGAAGCAAAGGATATTACCCAGGGGTGGTATGATGCTAACTCTCCTGCCTTCAGTGATAATGGAAAATACCTGTTTTTTGCTTCAAGCCGTGATTTTAATCCCATCTACAGCCGCACGGAATGGAATGTGGCCTACAGAGATATGGAACGGATATACCTGGTGACTTTGACAAACAAGACAAAATCTCCGTTTGAACCGGAAAATCCTTCTCTGGCTCCTGAAAAGGCGGATAAGGATGAAGAAGGGGATAAGAAAAAAGATAAAAAGAAAAAGGATGAAGAAGATAAAATCACCGTACAAATAGATTTTGAGGAGATAGAAAACAGAATTGTCGCTTTACCTGTTGACCCCGGAAATTATGGCAAATTTCATTGTATTAAGGATCACCTGTACTATAGATATGTTAAAGAATCAGATGGCTCAAAAGGGATTAACATGTATGATCTGGATAAGAAAAAAGAAACAGAACTTATTAAAAAAGCAGATTTCCGGATTTCATCAGATAAAAAGAAGATGGTTATTAAAAAAGGAGAAAAGTTTGCCGTCATTGATCTTCCAACCAAAAAAATTGATTTAGACAAATATGCAGATTTGTCAGAGATGAAGGTAAAAGTTGATTTGAAAGCTGAATGGCAGCACATTTTTGATGAAGCCTGGCGGCAGATGCGGGACTTTTTTTATGTTGAAAACATGCATGGTGTTGATTGGCCTGCCATGAAAGAAAAATATGGTGCATTACTACCCTATGCCAAACATCGCGCTGATTTAACTTACATCATCGGAGAAATGATTGGAGAACTTAATATTGGTCATGCGTATGTTGCCGGCGGCGATTTTGAAAAGCCCGAGCGTATTAACCAGGGACTGCTCGGGGCCAAAGTATCAAAAGACGAATCAGGTTATTACCGGATTGAGGAAATATTACCCTCGCAGAACTGGAATAAGGAGAGAAGGAATCCAATGACTGAAGTGGGTGTTCAGGCAGATGAAGGGGATTTTATTATTGAGCTGAACGGAAATTCCACAAGAAACATGAGTAACATATATGAATTTCTTGCCGGGAAAGCGGGGGCAGAAACAGAAATTACCCTGAGTAACACTCCTGATGAAAAAGATACCTGGAAAGAAGTCATAGAGCCGGTAAAAGATGAATCAGAATTATATTACTACAAATGGATCAGCGACAATATAAAA
>CAZVTW010000733.1:0-2771 GCA_964629805.1 uncultured Bacteroidales bacterium
ACATGAACGATGAGTTTCACATCACATTTCAGACTTTTCGTATAATCTTTGTAATCGGTAATGAGGTCATCTTCAAAATCAGACTGGGCCTCTTCTTCTTCTTCATGAAAATACAGGTGAAGATTTAAGATATTTTTTGAATTTAAATATTTAAAGGATTTAAGCATTTCTACAACACATTTGGATGAAGCTGTGTTACAATATTCAAGATTGATGTGGAAATTGGTTTCCTGAGGCTTATTAGCCGAATATGTTTTAATCCACTCAAAAAGCGGTTTGTAAAAATCATACGCATTGTCAGGAATTGACCTGCCCCTGAGTTGTAATTCTTTCTTTTCATTGTCAAAACTGACTTCCGGTGTACGTTTTGTATCTTTTATGTAAATTGGTTCCATATTGATTTATGATTCTCTACTTTTTTTCGGCGTGAATATAAAACATATCTTCTTTTTCACGCAAATATTCCGAAAAAGTCTATTTTAAAGTCACTTTTTTTAGTTCTTCGTGATCATCAGAATATTTTGTGTGTATGATGAGATATGTGCTGCATTTATAATTGGATGCTATTTTTTTATAGTCATTGAGCAGGAACGAATAATTTTCAGGATATAACTCATCATCATCTTCATCAAAATATAAATGAATATCTAACTGGTCGTTCTTACCCAGGAACCTGAAAGATTTTAAAAAATCAATGATAACTTTGGAAGAACTGGTATTTGCATAATCAAGGTTAAGATGAATTTCAGACTTGTTCAAAGGTTTTTTAACATATTCCTGAATGCGATCAACAAGAGGTTTATAAAATTCGATTGCATTATCAGGGATTGAACGTCCTGTGAGATAAAACTTCCCTTCTTTCGGCGTCACCAAAATGCCGGGAGTACGTCTTGTTTCTTCTATAAACAATTCTTCCATTAGCATTTTCTTTATTCCTTTATACAAAGATAAAAAAATATTACCCTGAATAAAATTTGTATAGAATTTTGACTCTGGAACTGTTATGAAATAACCGGCATATTTTTTATCTGAGTGAAAAATTCGTATAACTTATTTCATACAATTCATATACTAAAAACCTGCGAATTGATTTTTCTTTTTTCAATCTATCATGTAATTTAGAAACCCAAAAATATGCCAAACGTAATAAGCAAGTGGACACGTTAAATTACGAAGAAATTTTTAATTTGTGGTATAAAATAACCAATAATTTGAAATAAGATTATGAGGAAACATGTTTTCATATGTTGTATATCGTATTTCTGTTTGTTTTTATCAGAAATCCTTCCTGCTCAAATACCAGGAAATGATTTACCGCTTAATCAGTCAATTACAGAACAACCCGTAAATTTAACCCCAGACATCAATTTTGAGTTGTATGGTCTTCCTTCCCTGGATTTTCTGAAAGGAGAAGACTTTAAAGAAACGAAAAAGCGTTCAAAAGATAATCCGGACGAGTTGGCTATCCTTGGTGATATGTACAGGTTAGGCTGGCAGATGAACAAACCGAATACCAGGAGGGCATATAAATCATACCAGGAGGGAACTGAAGCCGGCAGCCAAAAAGCAAAACACCGGCTGGCATACATGTATGCGAAAGGAATTGAAGTTCCCCGGCAGGATACAACATTTACCCGTATGATTTTTGAACTGGCAGAACAGGGATTTGATTTGGCACAGGTTGATGCAGGAACTTTGTATCTGAAAGGGCTTCATGGTATTGCTGTTGACTGGCCTGCTGCCCTGGATTGGTATAAAGAAGCTGCTAATAATGGTAATCGTGATGCCATGCGACTGACTGGTAACCTGTATATTCACCAGGAATCTGCTGCACATGATATTCAACTGAACCTGGTAGAAGCGAAAAATTGGTTACGTAAAGCTGATGCCACTGAAGATGTGGTTTACCTTCATAATAAATTATCCGATTTTGGTAGTTTCCGGTATCTATGCAGCAAATACCCCGGCTTTGTCAGGGCAGTTGATGTGGATATTGATTACACAGACATTGATCAGGTTGAAGATTTAACTGATAAACTGTCTTTTCTCAAAGACCTGTTGAATCCTGATATTGTTGATTTATACATCCATGAATTGAAAAATCATCTGCTGCATTCACAATATGAAAAAACAAACAGGGAAACAGACAAACTCATAAAACTTCTTGTCAAACTGGAATCCAACTCCTGGCTCAAACCTGAGAGTAAACAATTTAAAAAGCAAATTACATCTGATATTGTCGAAACACCGGATTACCTGAATGCACTGACGGTAAGAAAACTCATTGAACTCATTAATTACAATCATTTTGAATCGCTTAAACAGCCAGTTATCAATCGCTATTTAGAGACAAATTTTGAAGCTGCGAGAGAAAAAACCGATGAATTATTTCATTTTTATATCATTCTCATTGAGCAGGACTGGCATAAACCGGAAAGTGAAAAATATATACCTGAGGTAAAAAAAGAATTTCTCCTGAATATACGAAAAGTTGAGCCCGGGAATCTTACCTTATATTCACAAAAATTAGAAGAATCCGGACAGCATGTTTTTGCCCGTGAGATTGTAAGTCATTACCTGGAAAGTCTTTTTGCTGCTAAGCAGGTTCAGCCTGCGGCGCTTTACAGCCTCTACAAAACAATCCATTCAGATTCTATATTTAAGCCATACCGGGAGGTCTTTTATGAAAAAATTAAAACCTCAATGCTTTATTCTCTAAGCGATACTGACCCCGCGGTGATACGGGAGATATATTTGTATTTTACAGGTGT
>CAZVTW010000734.1:0-2766 GCA_964629805.1 uncultured Bacteroidales bacterium
AAAAAACATAGCAATTTTCTCCGGATTTTTTCTTACTTTTTCTGAGGCCTTGTTATATTTATCCTTTCTTTTTTCAATGAACTTTGAATTCGTCAATAACAAAACATATGCTTCAAATACAATATTGTTCGGACCTGCACCTTGAATTTGAAGAAAACAGGACATTTTTATCCTCCCGGCCAATTGAGCCTGTTGGCGATATTCTCGTGTTAGCCGGCGATATCAGCTATATTGACAGGATTTACAACCAGGACAAATGGTTTTTTCAATATTGTTCGGACAATTTCAGTGAAACATACTATATTCCGGGCAATCATGAATTCTATCACCATAATGATATTTCTGTCTTAAATACGCCATTGAATGAACGTATTTTTTCAAATGTCCGCCTGGTTCACAATGTGCTTTTTTACCAACAGCATGTTCCTCTTGTTTTTACATCTTTGTTTTCAAATATTTCCCGGGCCTTTAGCGGTGTTATTAACATGTCTGTCAGTGACTTTTTTCAAATCAGGATGGGCAAGTCACAGTTTAAAATAAAAGACTTTAATGACATACATCAAAAATCAGTTGAGTTTATCAAACTTACACTTAATCAACTGGACTCACCGGCTGTTATAGCATCACATCATCTGCCCAGCTTACAATGTAACACAGAAGAACACCGAAAATCCAATATAAATGAGGCTTTTGCTACTGATTTAGATTGGCTGATTGATAAATACTCCTCCGGAATTTTATATTGGATATATGGTCACAGCCATCGCAACGTCCCTGATATCAAAATAAATCAAACGACCCTGCTATGCAATCAACTGGGTTACATATTCGAAAATGAACATACGAATTATAAACCCGGTAAAATAATCCGTATTCAGTGATAAAAGTATTGAATTATCTTATTTATGGAATTTGACAATTATTTTTACAAACCCTGGAACATATTTATCAGCCTTTTCGTCTGTATACTCATTAGTTATACCTGCCTGTTTTATATATCAGACAGGACTTTTATTGAGCCACCGGAGTTGTACTTCTTTCCCTATTTACCGGTTCTGATTCTCATGTTTTTCTCTTATAGCTATTTTCGTAAGAACCAGTCTCCGCCTTTTTATATCTTGATTATTTCATCAGCGCTGATATTTCTCAATTTTTTTGGCCCGATGATCATTTTTTACCGCGAATTGACAGAATATGCTTATCTGAAGGATAAATTAGACATTATCATGCCAAGTCTTGGCTACCTAATTGTGAACCTGGGCTTATTAAGCCATCTGGTCTTTTTAGCTTTTTATTCTGAAAAAACAAAAATCTTTCAGGATGTACCAGGGTACTTAAATTTCAATAAAAATACCACATCAGCAGATACGATGATGACTTTTTATATAAAAACCAATGCAGCATTGGTATCTTTATCAATCTTCGCTTCGCTTGTTTCAAACATCTCATTCATGTCAGGTTATAATATCTATATCGGGATTTTCCCGGTGATATTATCAGCCGGCGTTCTGGCTACCATGTACTTTCTTTTCACGGATACATCCTGGGCCAGGATTTTGCTGGTACTACTTGTTGTTATCCAACTCATCGGCCCATTCGAGCGGATTCTCTACTATAATCTCGACTGGGGCAGCCTGTTTGATGACTCACCACATATGTTCCGTCTGTTAATCCTGTCGGAACAAATGATGCTGACTTCAGGCATTTTTACATTGTATACCATGTTTCATCCACGGGTTGTTGGCTGGTATGAAAACAAACATGGTAAAAATATTTTTTAGAATACCCTGCTAATCTATAGGCTCCTGCAGTATTTTCTTTTTGGAAACAGGCACTTCATTTTGAAAAAAGAAGGCCAGGTAGACAGAAAATGCATTTTTTTGTTTGATAGTGAAATTATCCGGAGCTGGTGAGATGTTCGCCATGCCATGGTAAAAATCAATTCCAAGCTGGAAATTCCATATCTCTATTCCACCGCCATAGGTGAGGCCGTAATCAAACCTTGTAAAATGGTCAGGATAGTCACCTGAAAGGTTATCTCCCCATCGTATCACTTCCTCCTGGTATTCATTTTTGTCCGGGTTATATTCATAGACATACCCATCAGCGCCATAACCGGCATACATGCCACCGCCTGCATAAAGTTTGATGAGTTCACTCAGGTAAACTTTACCATTTATTTTCAGGGGCATATCAATATAAAGCATTCGGTTGTTAAGCGATTGATCGCCTGAAATATTTTTAGTGACAAAACCTTTTTTTGAAAAATACACACCAGTCTGGACAAACAAAAACCTGTAAATGGGAATCTCCGCCTTCAAACCAACCTGAAATCCGTCGTAGGTATCAAAATCTTCTATATGCTCCAACTCCATTTCAGACCTGAGGTAGCCACCTTTCAGGGCAAAATTTTGTGATAGCGTTATCGTATTCAGACAAAAAAATACGACTACAAGAATCAAAATATTTCGTAACATACAATCTATTTTTAAGTTGAAAATTGATTTCAAAAATAGACTGCAAAAGTAGTCATAAGGTTTCTTATTTCAACATGTTTTTCATCCAATCAAGCCATTCATTCATGCCATCTCCTTTAGTGGCCGAAATTTCTATAAACCTAAGGTGATGATTAATACGAAGTGCATATTCTTTGAACTTTTGCGTATTGAAATCGACATACGGCAACAAATCAGTTTTATTAATGAGGCAAAGATGTGATTTTTCAAACATTACAGGATATTTCAGGGGTTTATCTTCACCTTCGGT
>CAZVTW010000735.1:0-2762 GCA_964629805.1 uncultured Bacteroidales bacterium
TTACACATATCGTAAATTTCGAATTGACTCTAAAATTATAAATTAATTTTTGAAAACAGATCGGTGTTGTGTATTCATTTTTCCAAAGTAATCGTTGTTTGCAAACCTATGAGGATCACATAAAAAATTCAAATATTACTGGTTGGAGCAGATGAATTAACTCAAATCAAAATGGATATCCAATAGCAATATTCAAAATCAAATTATCTTTTCTCCAGTTTGGGTTGAAAAAATCAATCTGTTGCATAACCCACCGGTCGCCGCTTTGGCGGTATGGTTTTCTTAAGGGAAAGGCCATGTCCAGCCTCAGGACAAAAAACGAAGCGTCAAATCTCAGACCAGCTCCTGTTCCTATGGCAAATTCTTTTAAAAAAGAAGATAAACGAAAAGCACCCCCCGGCGTCTGAGCATCTTTGTTTATCAGCCAGATATTGCCGGCATCTACAAATAAAGCGCCACGCAAATACTGAATAATACCAAATCGGTATTCCATATTCATTTCAATTTTAATGTCTCCTGTCTGCTCCGGTATGATACTTTCCTGCAGGCTGTCAGGCATAATATAAGAGCCTGGGCCTACTGACCTGGACGGAAATGCCCTGAGGGAGTTTGACCCGCCAACATAAAACTGTTTTTTGTAAGGAATGACATGTGAGCGGCCATATGGAATACCAAGTCCGAAAATGATACGGCTTGCCAGCTTATTGTTCACATCCACATTGTAATATAACCTGTAATCAGTATGTAATCTGATATACCTGGAATAGTCATGGCCAAAAAGCCTTGTATGCTGAACGGATTTATCTTCACCTGTGTTGAATGTGCGATCATATAGTGAAAATAACAGTCCGGCAAATTCTAAAGAAGGCCTGAAAAAGCTTTTCCACCGTCCCTTTTTCAGTAGGTTGTTTATAGTATACGAATATCCGGTACTGAATATAAACTGTTCCTCCAGGCGATTATTGAGCAAATGATAGCGGGTTATGATGTTCTTCTTTTTCGAAGCCTGAAATAGATCAACAGAAACAAGGTTTATGTCATGACTTTTAAATTTTGTCTCGTTCCAGCGGTAACCGTATGACAGGTTTAAATCGCTGATCGTGAACATATCTTTTCTGTTAAGGTGGCTATATCCTGCTCTGAGTTGTGTTTTGGGCGTAAACCTTTTGGATATGTATTTATTGGCATCAAAAAAGGGTGTTATGAGTTTGGGAATATCCAGACGGACTTCCCCGCCAATTTCATAAGAATTGATTCCCTGGTTGTTTCCATGTATCTGGGTTTCGAAATTTGTTTCTATATTAAACAGGAAAAATTCAGCGCCGTTAAAAATGTTCCTGTCCCGGTAATTGACATTTATTCCGGGGCCGGCATAATCATTTGATTTTGTTATTGCCTGTAATTCAAATCTGACTGATTTGGGCACAGTGGGCGTCAGGTATATATTTGTTTTCAAAACGGACGTATCACCGGTAGCTGTTTGTTCAAACTGAATATTTACAAATTTGAATACCCCAAGACTGGTGAGTTTTCCAATCGTATTCTGATATTCGTCAGCGCTGTATTTTTCTCCCTGATGTAATGTTATAGACCGGTTTAATAGCGCTTTGTCTATTTGAAAAGTATCATCATAATTGATGTAGTATTTTCCATTATATGTAATGGTATCGCTCAATTTTTGCTTTTTGCTCATGGTATAATTATGATGAACAAATATATTCCCAATTCTGAAAATCTTTCTTGCTTGTGCAGGAATATTTTTTTTTACCCTCAGGGAAATATGTATTGCCTTCTGTCTGGCATTTGAATCCAGATGAAAAATCAAATGATCAGGCATAAAAAAGAAGAATCCTTCATTTTTTAATCCACCTGCAATTCTTTGCCTTTCTTCTTTCAGCAGGTCAAGGTTATACGGCTGTTTTGGTTTTATAAGGGATTTTTTTTTGTATGTTTGCATATGAATTGTCAGAGAATCAACAGGTTTCGGATATTGAATTTCGTTTATCGTGTAGGGTTTCCCGGTTTTAACCCGGTAGGTTACCTTTATCTTTTTATTGTTGAATTCTTTTTCGACTTCTATTTTGGGTTGAAAAAATCCCCGGTTTTGTAATGTCTTTTGCAACTCCTGCTTGCTTGATGATATATAATATTCTTTATAAATAACAGGCGGTTCGCCTAATTTATCCCGTATCCGGTGTCTCAGCCCTTTATCGGGCACACTGTCTCCTGCCAGGTTATAAAACCAGAGTTTCACAGGGAATAATTTCAAAAATTTCCTGTTTGTCGTCGGGACAGTATACTCTTCAAGGTCATTTTCAAGTGAAGAACTGTTCTCAACATCCTCTGTAACTATCTCCACCCTTGTTTTTTTGTACAGGTATTGTCCCTCCTCCAGTGTTCTGGTCAATGTACATCCGGATATTGAAAGAGCAAATAAAACGATATATATAATATTATTTTTCACGCTTGTTTTTTTCCTTTTTTGTCCGTGTTCTGAATAACTCATGAAATGTGTAGAAATCTTTATTAAAAATGAATGAAATCCCTGTTTTTGTAATATCATCAACAAGAATATCATCACGCCCCATCCTGTTAAATCCCTGTAAAAGATAAGCGCCCTGCTCATCGAGTTTATATTCCACGAGAAAATCACCAGCCAGGAAATTGCTATAGTCCCTGGCAGCGCCCATTTCATTTTCATCAACGATTAAATTGCCACCTATTTGAATGCTTAGTCTTTCATTAAATAAACTCCTGGAAAC
>CAZVTW010000736.1:0-2754 GCA_964629805.1 uncultured Bacteroidales bacterium
ATTAAATTTTTTTCAGTGGCATCGGGCTTAATCATTGCAAAAGTTAAATTTCCAGCCATAATGTTAAACAATTAAATTTTGCTCAAATATAGAAAAAAATATAGATGGATTACTAAATCTGCCATAAGTTTTAAAATTTGCTTTTATATTTGCAAAATGTGGCATTTTTCATATATGAATCAGAAAGTGTAAACTATTATTGAAAAATGCCCAAAT
Organism: uncultured Bacteroidales bacterium; assembly: GCA_964629805.1. Classification (GTDB taxonomy): domain Bacteria; phylum Bacteroidota; class Bacteroidia; order Bacteroidales; family CAZVTW01; genus CAZVTW01. The sequence goes on from CAZVTW010000736.1 coordinate 217, forward strand.
TATAGTAATTTTTTTTCTGATCAATTATCAATGCAGATCACAATAGATAAAAATATTATAGAAAAAACCCGCTCAATGCTGGCACAACCGGGCTCTGTTGTAATACTCAGCCATTTTGATCCTGATGGTGACGCCGTGGGGTCAGCCCTGGGTTTATACCATTATCTTGTCCGGTTTGGCCACCAGGTAGATATCATCATGCCCAATCGTTTCCCCGATTTCCTGAAATGGTTACCTGCTTCCGGAAAAATTTGTATTTTTCAAAATGAAAAAAAGAAATGCCGGACATTAATCCAAAATGCTCATGTTATCTTTTCACTTGATTTTAATGATATTGACAGACTGGAAGACATAGAGACTGCCTACAACCAAAACAATGCTGCTACCTATCTGATTGATCATCATCCCTCACCCGGAAAATTTGCTCAATGTATTATTTCTGACACTTCTGTCAGTTCAACGGCAGAACTTCTATACGAATTTTTAATTGAAATAGATGCAACAAAAATAAACAACCAGGTTGCCGTTTGTTTGTTTACCGGGATACTTACAGATACAGGTTCGTTTAGTTACAATTGCTCACTACCAAGAACATACAAAGTTGTGGCTGACCTGCTCAGGTATGATATTAATAAAGAAAAAATTAACAGCGCTATTTATGATAATTACTCAGAAGAACGAATGAGACTTCTTGGTCATTGTCTAAATAATAAACTGACTGTTTTTAAAAAATATCATACAGCAATTATTTCAATATCAAAAGAAGAATTACAACGTTACAATTTCAAAATAGGTGATACGGAAGGATTTGTAAATATTCCACTTTCAATTGCAGGTATTGTTTTCTCGGCTCTGTTTGTTGAAAAAGACGGCCATATTAAAATATCGTTTCGCTCTAAAGGAAAATTTAAAGCCAATGCATTTGCCAGGTCATATTTCAACGGAGGTGGACACAATAATGCTGCAGGAGGCTCCATAGAGCTTTCAATGGAAAAAGCCATCGAAAAATTTATCGAACTTTTGCATAAACATGCATCTGATTTAGATTACATTTTTTAATAATGATGATGATAAGAACGCGTTTACGACATATTATTTTCATTTCAATAATTGCAGGATCTATTACCGTCTTTTTATCCTGTGACAGGGAGAATCAACGGCAAGGCAAATCCCGCCGGCAAAAATTCCTGGAGAGAAAGGAGCCCATGATGAATGCAAACAGGATGCTGGTGAGAAAAGACCATGAAATCATTGAAAGTTATGTAAAAAGACGCGGATGGGATATGACTTTACTTGAAAGTGGTTTATGGTATGATATCTACAAAAAAACAGAGAAAAAAATGGTGGAAAACGGCGATATCATAACAATTCAATTCGAAGTATCTTTACTTGACGGAACACTGTGTTATGATTCAGATTCTTTAGGCCCCAAAACATTTAAAGCAGGCTACAGTGATGTTGAACCCGGGTTACAGGAAGGTGTTTTGCTCTTGAGAGAAGGAGAGAAAGCAAGATTTATTATGCCGCCCTTTTTAGCACATGGCCTGATTGGTGATGAAAAAAAAATCCCTCCGCGGTCAATCATTTTATATGATGTTTATGTGGAAAATATAACTAAAACAGACGAATAGATATATGGAACATTTCAGATTTAAAACCGATTTTTTTTTAATGATCTGCCTTTCTTGTGTTTTTTTCATTCTTTCATGTTCAAAAGAAAATGAATGGACAACGGCAGAATCAGGTGTTGAGTATAAGTTTATCGAAAGAAACAAAAACGGTAAGCAGCCTAAATTGCATGATGTTCTAAAGATGGATATCAGTTATAAAAACCAAAAAGATTCTGTTCTTTATGAGGGAGATATCAAAATACGCCTTGAATTGCCCTCACACCCCGGAGGAAGTATTGAGGAAGCGCTGATCATGATGCACGAAGGCGACAGCGCCAGGTTTAAAATTGATCTCAGGAGTTTTTATTCTTTTACCCTGAACAAACGGGTTGATTTTCCGACCGCCGAGGGAGAAAAACTCACTTTTGATGTCAGGCTCAGGGAGGTGCTCTCACCGGAAGAAGCAGAACAGGAAAAGGAAGAACTACTCAAAAAAATGAAAGCGGATGAAACAATTCTGCTTGAATCCTATCTTGAACAAAACAGTATAGATGAAGAACCACTCATGAGCGGCTTGTATTATATTGAAAAAGAAGCTGGTACTGGTAAGTCTCCTGAACCGGGCGACAGGATAACAGTACATTACGAAGGACAGCTTATCAATGGACAGGTGTTCGACTCTTCCTTAAAAAGGGACGAACCGTTTACTTTTGTTTACGGAAGAGGTAATGTTATAAGAGGATGGGAAGAAGGTCTGGCAAGAATGAAAGAAGGAGGGAAAGCCCGCTTAATCATTCCGTCACACCTGGCTTATGGCAAAAAAGGAGCCATGCCTCGTATAAAGCCATATTCAACACTTATTTTTGATCTTGAATTGTTGAATGTGGAATAATAATTTCCAAAGAAGTTATTACCTTTGGCAAAATTT
>CAZVTW010000737.1:0-2739 GCA_964629805.1 uncultured Bacteroidales bacterium
AAACTTAACGATTGGCTTATGTATTACAACACAGTTAGGTCTCATTAATCTCTAAACTATACGATACCAAACAATTATTTAGTACAATTACAGAAAGGAAACACTTAAAAGTCTCAAATGTGTGTGACTAGGATATCATTAAAAAAATAGAATAAAAAATTTATTTATTCTCACTAAAAAACCAGTGAATAATTTTAAGAATCGGTTCTAACAAACTCAAATCTTTGAATTCGTTGTCCATTTATTTCAACATACTCTTCGAACATTTTTTTTGGTCTCACCCAAAATTGACCTTTCGAATTCTGATACAAGCCATAGTACACAACTAATTCTTCTAACGTCTCACTATGACGAGCAATACCAATTACCTGGTAATGCTTGCCTTTATAGTGCTTATAAGTGCCTAATTTTATACTACTCATACTTATTAATATTAGTATTAATTCAAATGAAACATAATGTTTCATCATTGAATAATTGGAAATTCTTTTAGTTTTTCCTGTTGATAATTCTGTAACTTCTTTTGAAAAAAAACCTCTGCTATATCACTTTCTGGTAAATTTAAACCTCTTACTTCTCCACAAGGAACAAAGCCTTGTTTTTGATGCCATCTTTGTGGAGCTAATTCATCTTTTTCTGAAGAAGTTATGAGATAAAAATATCCTTTTGTAATTAGATATTCCTCAAAAAAAGAAAGTAATTGTTGGCCAATACCTTGACCGCGATAGTGCTTCTTGAGCCAAATGAGATCCATATAGGGACGAGTAGCCCAGAAATATGAAAACTTGAGTATCCCGATAGGTTTTTCACTCTCTAGTGCAATAATAATCTCATTCACATCAAGCTTATGTTGGATCTTCTTTGGATCAATATATTTTGAATGCGGATCAAGCCTTCTGACTAATTGAAATTCATCTGATTTGGCAAATCGAATGGATATATTCATGGGATATTTTTTCTTTTCTATTTCTAAGCCAATTCTACAACATAAAACATGATCTTCCAATGATAATCTTCTTCAATAAAATCTTTACAAAGAATTTGAATCTTCAATAATCAACACTTCTCCATCTCTCAGCGCTTTATACTTCAGTCCCTTTTTCTGACAATACTTAATTCCTTTATTAATAGCTTCAGACTCAGGATGATCTGAATCCCAGTGGGGTAAAAATACGTAGTCAAGAAAACTTAATCCATTCCAAATGACTTCTTTTTGTTCAGCATACGGCATATCTGTGGCATCATCAACAATAGCATACGCATCTAATCTGGGGCTTAATACACAAACACCAGCACTGTATCCTGCATAGAGAAAATTATTTTTTTTCAGTTCTTTTAAAATCTCATCCAAACCACAGAGTTTCATAGCTTGGCGCAACACAAATACATTTCCTCCACTGATAAAAACAGCTTCATATGCATCAAGTTTGTGTCGTAATGCTTGTTTGCGATGAAAGTACTTTTGTAAATCTAATTCTTCACACGCTAATCCAAGTTCCTGTAACGACCTCATATCTGCTTGAATATGCTTTTTTTTTCTTTGAGGATTTGCTGTTGAAAAATCTAAAGCATTGGGGATATATAAGATTTTCTTTTTAGGTGCCATTTGTGGTAACTGCTGCTTTTTTGAACCTAGTTGATAGGACGATAAATAAAATTTCATAAAATAATTTTATCACATTTCTGCCTACATTCTAGAACCAAGTGCAACGCTGGGTTGATTTGATCCTTTCTTGTTAACTAATAATTCATTGTACACCTCATTTGGTGTTTTATACCCAAGGCGTTTCCTTGGGCGATTATTTAACTCGCTGGCAATATCTTCAAGTTCATCTTGAGTTAAATCTGTGATGTTTTTTCTTTTGGGCAGATAACCTCTAAGGAGCATATTTGCATTTTCATTCGCTCCTCTTTGCCAACTAGAGTATGGATCGCAAAAGTAAGTTTGAGCTCCAGTGTTTTGACTGACCGTTTCGTGCTTTGTAAACTCAGTTCCATTGTCTAGGGTAATAGTTAGAGCGATCTCATCTTTAAGCTGGTTGCTCATAGCTTGAGCAGTTAACTTTGCAGTTTTTCTTTTTAGTTTAGTAAACTTAACTTTTCCAGTCATAAGTTCATTGATAGTATTGATGGCCATCTTGTATGGATAAATAACAGAATCTCCTTCCCAATGTCCATATTCAGTTCTATCATTTACTACCTCGGGTCTTTCATGAATACTGACTCGATTAGGTATCTTAGATCTATGGACCGATCTTCCATTTTGTTTCTTCCTTTTTTTCTGACCATATCTTAAGTATTGATATAACTTTTCCTCGTCATGAGCCCACTCATCTTTATAAAGCCAGGCATAAATTGTCTCATGACAAACTCGATCTTTTCTGCCTTCTAATTTCATCCTGCCTGCTATTTGCTCAGGACTCCAACCAAGTTGCAGTTTTGATACTACATATTTTTGTGTCTTAGGTTGATTAAGCTTCTTTTTTTGCTTACATCTTTTTCTCTTGGCCTCATAATTGAGCTGAGCTGACCAAGCAACATAACCTCTAGGAGTGGACCTCTGTTTGATTTCTCGGCTGACAGTGCTTTTGTGAAATCCAATCTCCCTTGCTATCTGAGTTAGTGTATAATTTTTATGGAGCAGTACTTGTATTGCTCCTCTATCTGCAGCCGTTAGCTGGTTGTATTTCATAAAAACATTTTAACCCTAACGGTTGCAGTTGGTTTTAGAACTTACAC
>CAZVTW010000738.1:0-2727 GCA_964629805.1 uncultured Bacteroidales bacterium
GTTGTGAATAATGTTGAGACGCTTGTATCTGCTTTAATGGTTTGTAAAATGGGCTCTGAAGAATATAAAAAACTCGGTATACAGGATTCGCGCGGTTCAAAATTATTTTCAGTATCAGGTGACACACCTAAACCCGGCATATATGACCTGGAATTCGGGCTTTCGTTACAGGAATTTGTTAACGAGTTTGGCGACGGTGATACAAAAGCTGTTCAGGTTGGTGGCGCATCGGGATTTTGTGTTCCCCGCAAAAAGTTTAAAGAAACCACTATTGGTTATCCCGGCGGACTCGCTGGTTTTTCACTGCCGACAGGCGGTTCGATGATGATTTTTAACAGTTCACGATCAATGTACAATGTTCTACATAATTATCTCGACTTTTTCTCAGAAGAATCATGCGGACAGTGTACGCCCTGCCGGATCGGTTGTCAGCAATTACTCAAAGGAATTGAATCGATCAAACGGGGTGAGCGTTCAGCTGAATATCTGAAAAATCTGTTACGTTTATCAACAACAATGAAATTGACCGCAAAATGTGGTCTTGGCCAATCAGTGGCAAATTCTTTCTCTTCAATTGTTGATAATTTCAAAGAAGAAATGATTTATTAAACCAATGTTTCATAAGAAAAAAGATAAAAATGGCAAAGAAAAAAATATCACTTACAATAGATGGTATTGATGTAACTGTGGATGAAGGCACATCAATACTTGATGCAGCAAAACAAGTCAATATCAGTATTCCCACACTCTGTTATCACGAAGATTTATGCGTTGCCGGGAACTGCAGGGTCTGTGTTGTCGAAGTCGAAGGCTGGAGAAACCTGGCCCCGTCATGTGCAACACCAGCTATGGAGGGTATGATTGTCAAAACAATGACTCCTACGGTACGCCGTGCACGCAAGGATATCATTGCCCTGCTTGTCTCAGAACATAACACACAATGTACGACCTGCTACCGAAGCACCAACTGTGAATTACAGGAACTTGCAGGGGAATATAATATTGATAATGTTGATTACCTGAGTATACTTAAACCAGGGATAGAAGTTGATAGATCATCCTGGGCAATTGAACGCGATGACAGTAAATGTATTCGCTGCCAGAGATGTGTCAGAACATGTTCCGAACTTCAGCATGTAAATGCCCTTGATGTAGGATTCAAAGGTAAGGACATGAAGATAGTTACCTTTTTGGATGTTCCTATGAATGAAGCTGTTTGCACAAATTGCGGACAATGTATTACACACTGCCCTACCGGCGCGCTGACTGAACGCAGATACTATGACGACATTTGGGAAGCAATAGGCGACAAGGATAAGCATGTCATTATCAACACAGCGCCTTCTGTAAGGGTAGCTATCGGTGAAATGCTTGGCTTCCCGGTGGGTACAAGAGTAACCGGTAAAATGGTAACTGCTCTGAAAAAAATAGGTTTCGATTCTGTACTGGATACCAATTTTACCGCTGACCTGACAATTATTGAAGAGGGACATGAGTTGCTGGACAGGCTAAAAAGAAAACTTCTCAATAACGAAGATGTTGCCTTGCCAATGATAACATCCTGTTCACCGGGCTGGGTGAAATTTATTGAGCACATGTACCCGGATAACCTTGATAACCTGTCCTCTTGTAAATCCCCACAGCAGATGTTTGGCGCTCTGGCAAAAACATACTATGCAGAAAAAATGGGTTTAGACCCTGATAATATAGTGAGTGTTGCCGGTATGCCCTGTGCTGCTAAGAAATACGAAGCCAATCGCCCGGAAATGAGAGACAGCGGACACCAGGATGTTGACGCTGGATTAACAACCCGGGAGCTTGGGCGTATGATTAAAGAATCCGGACTTAATTTTGTTGAACTCGAAGAAACACCTTTTGACAGTCTCATGGGAGAATCATCAGGCGCTGCTGTTATTTTTGGCGCTACTGGAGGTGTTATGGAGGCAGCCCTCAGAACTGTTTATGAAGTGACTACCGGGCGTGAGGTCCCGTTCCAAAAATTAGCGATTAAGCCTGTCAGAGGACTTAATGGAGTGAAAGAAGCGACAATAAAACTGGAGAATTGTCTCCCTGAATGGAGTTTCCTGGAAGGAGTTGAAGCAAAAGTGGCTGTTGCCCACGGACTTATTAATGCACGAAAAATTATGGACCAGATAGCGGAAGGAAATTCACCGTATCATTTCATAGAAATCATGGCATGTCCGGGGGGATGTATCGGCGGAGGCGGACAACCAATCCCAACCAATGATGAAATAAGGATGAAAAGGATAGAGGCAATTTATGCCGAAGATGAAGGTATGCCAATCAGAAAATCGCATGAAAATGTCGAGATTAAAAAATTGTACCAGGAATTCCTGAAAGAACCTCTCGGGCATAAATCACACCACTTGTTACATACAAAATACAGGAAACGCAACAGGTATTGATATGGTTTGAATTTGCGCTACAGAATTAAATTAATAAACACTACTTCACAAAAAAGCCGGCAATTTACTTTAATTGCCGGCTTTTTTAGTTTTTCTGTTTTTTTTAGATTACTAACAGGGAAAATTTTTTTCCTTAATCAGTTTCATTTTACTATTCACCAAGAAAATATGTGACTGTTAACTGTATAACAGAATTCGTATAAGTATGTTCAGGATCTTCTCCATCGTAAGGAGGGTTCATATTTGCCAGTCCTAATCCGTATCCGGCCTGAATTTGAAGAGCATCCATTTTATAGCCAAG
>CAZVTW010000739.1:0-2721 GCA_964629805.1 uncultured Bacteroidales bacterium
CGGCATTGGTATTGCCTTTTTGGTCTGTAATATATTGTAAGTTCATAATTAAGCCAGTTTTTGTTGTGTTAAAACATTTTGAACATCCCGCAGGAACATAATCCATAACGTAAAAATCAAGTTTTTAACAAAATTAATCCATTTAAAGGTAAAAAACAAATCTGATAAATTTGGATATCAGATAATATGTTCCAATATGTTTTTGTTAAGCCTATAAAAGAATATCCCCTGTTTCAATATCCATTATCATTGTACTCTTTGCCGGTAAGGTGACGTCTATCTTCTTTCCGTTACGCAGGGATATGGTTCTTTCTCCCCCTTCTTTGGTATGCACTACCAGTATTCCTCCTCCAAGATGTAATACATCACCGCTATCTGTATATACATGGCAACCAGCTTTTCTGAATATCTCTCGCATAATACCCGACTTTTGAAGCGGAAGGCTACAAAAAACCGAATTCCAATCATCGTTGTTTTTCCATGCAATGGCAGTATGATTATCATCACGGTAACGGGCAATCTTGATGGCATCAGGATCAGTAACAACATATACAGGTGGTTCATTATTCCATATCGAATAAGCAGGTAGCGTCTTTTCAAAATCGAAATATGGTTTGTAATCCCCAATAACGCCAAAATTTTGTGTTTTATCCCTGATCATTTCAATAAGCGGAGGCTTCCTTTCCAATTGAACCCTTTTAATGTCCATTGCGACCAGCCCTTTCACAAAATCTCCATGCAACTCTTCGCCGTTACAATACCCCGGCATATAGTTCCATATAAGTGTACGGCCATTAGCTGCCACCTTGTTTTTAATAAATTGCCTTTGTTCATCGGTAAGTATAAAGGTGTTAACAAACAAAATGGCTTTATACTTGTCCAAATCCATTTTATCCAGGTCAAACAGGTAACACATATCAAAAGACACCCCGCTTTTAAAAAGGTCAGCAGTAGCCCACTCAACCCCTGTATGTGAAATAACATCAATAAGCCAGTTGTGGGCAAGGTAATAAAACACTTCAGTATCATAAACAGCCAAAATATCTGCCTCATGTTCAAAAGGCTTTTGGCTGTATTGCTCAAAAACATTTTTTACCTTTCCTATATCTTCTAATAATACTGAATCGTTCCACCATCCACCAATGGTGCGGGGCCCGAAGTCATAAAACCAACGTCCACCACCCCTGCAATAGGTTGATGCCATGTTTCTCCTGATCATGGCTTTATCCTCCTCGAAATTATCTGTAAAATCAGACAGGTATTCTTTCATGTTTTTCGGATGTAACGAAGAGCTGTTATCATACTCATCAAGCCAGATTTTACCATGGTTTGAACAGGCTTCAACAATCCCCCTGGCATGCCCTGTCCCTCCTATTTCTTTGGCATAAATACCATAAGTCATTGGTGCACTCAAATAATCAATATACGGAGATTTCAACATTCTTTCCATAGCAAGGTGTCCGCCTGCAGCATGGCGGCCAAAACAATAAAAAGTATATCCATAAAATGCGCCTGTAATCAATGGCCTTGGCCATTTTTCTTTGGCCGTTTTACAGAAAAGCAGCACATTGTCCACCACCAACTCATGCTGGCACTGGTTATAATCAATCATCTGCCTGTTGGTATTCGGGTTTCTGAAAATACCATCCATATCATCAGGATAGCGCTCCTTCATGTTCGGAACACGTGCTGTTTCAAATGTAATGTTTTCATCATTCCATGCTTGCTGCAATGCCTCATTGTCGTTGTATTTATTCTTTAGCCATTGCCTGAAATGCTCCTGCATGGGTTTACTTACATCCGGCTCATAATGCAGAAAACCCCAATAATGATTTTCTCCGTAGATGCCCGTTGCCATTTGTATCCCAACCACAGCATTGCCTTCAGGTGTATCAGCCAATTCGCGGCACAATATCTTTATTTTTTCCACCATATCATCACGCCACTTTTTGGATGCCAGGCTATTGCGTAACGGGTTTTCCGTATCATGGTCATCCCAGCGATGCAGGCCATCTTCTTCCAAATACATGGCTTGTGTATCTGCCCATGCACAACATTCCTCCCTGTTAGTCAGGTTCCATTCGGGTGATGCGTTACACCTCAGGCGAATAAAGACAGCGGCATCCGGGTTTGCTTCCAGGAATCCCCTGATCTGGCGCCTCACCAACGCAAGGTCTAATTCATGATCATTGTTGGGAAAAATATCCCTCATCCAAAGCTCACCCTGGAAAAGGTTAAAACCGGCTTCCTTTGAAAATCGGCTGATGCTGTATTGAGGCATCTCATCCCAGCTCCACCTGCCACCCGGACAAGTGGTTAATCCATAAATGGTTGGATCAACCGGGGTTTCATTGATAAAAAGGGTTGGCTTACCCTTATATTCACGTAGTTCGCCCGAACGTTTTTCAACATTGAGCTGGCCTTCCTGCCTGCAGGATAATAAAATAAGCAGGCTGCTGATAATCAAAATAATTTTTTTCATACAAACGTTTTTTATAATTTAATTTTACTAAAAATCCATAACAAAAAACTCAGTACAACACTAATAATAATCATTGAAGTAACAGGAAAATAAAAACGAAAATTTTCCTTTTTGATGCTGATATCGCCCGGCAAGTTGCCAAACCAGGAAAGTTTGTTGCCAAACAATAAAACAATCAGCCCTATTATTACAATGACGACACCAAGAATAATGATATATTTACCGGCTTGTTGCATAAG
>CAZVTW010000740.1:0-2716 GCA_964629805.1 uncultured Bacteroidales bacterium
TCAAACGTATTCACATGCAAAATTCTATTCCCGATTTTAAAATGACTCCCTCTCTCGCTTATGATGGTTTCCTGGTCTTCGCCGGGCCTCAAAAATTCATGCAAATAAGCCTTTACTTCTTCATAACCAATTTTATAACTGTTTTTGGTTTTTGACCTTTCAGTGATATAGGCATGAAGTAAATTTTTAAATTGCTTTGTAAACAAACCAGGGGTAGCAAAAATATCACACCCGATAATCTTTTGTTGATTGACTCCAATGAATCCGACACAATTATCTATTGAAGCAAAGGCATTTTCATAGAAAAGTATAAAGTCCTCCCTGGTTTTCTGAAATTCTGAAGATTTTTCAAGCTCCGTATAAGCGCCTGTTTCAGATTCCACATCATAATCCTCTGCAACAACCTGCACAGCCTCCCAGACAGCTTTTTGGTTTTTCTGTTTTGTCACCACAGAGCGTACTTTATTTGAAGAAACCGAAAAATACCCGCCAAATACTTTTTCCTGTTCGCCTTTATAGCGCCATCTTCCTTTCTCAACACAAAAGACGGGCAAATCAACACCTTTTTCACCAGGCGGAATAACCATGTCCTCTGCCAAAGTTCTGTCCTGCTTTCCTCCTTTGATGATTTCGCCGGCCATTAAATATAATGTGTCTTCTGACAAATTGTTCACCTGCAAATTGTTCACCTCATCACCCGAATAATTCATCATTTGTTGCAGGAGAGCCTGATTGGCATCAACCTGTCTTACATCCGGGATAAATTGTTGCTCAGACTGATTAACACGGTTCAAATCCCCACCAGACTGAACACTGTCCTGAGATAAACCTTTTTCAACAATTTCAATTTTATTATCTTTCAGCGCCTGTTCGAGTGTGGTATATTGGCCAAAATGCTTATGGGAATTGATAAAACGTTCTCCTGCTAACAAGGGAAATAACTTTAGCCCATTACATGTAAAATTGCTGTCAACATTTTCAGGTGGTAGCAATTCAAGATAGCCTCTTGAAAGATAATACTGTGAGTAAGAAGTTGTACTTACAAAAATTGCGAGAAAAACAATTATTTTTTTCATCGTGGTAGATTTTAATGTATGACAGAGGGTTTACTGTCTATAAAATTTAGTAACATCGTATGAGATTCCTCCCTATGGTCGGAATGACATCAATTGATTTCTGTTGGAGATGAGGCGGATAAAATATGCCTTGGCCGCATTTCATCGGCCCCACCACATAAAATGAATAATACAGTCATTCCGACCGCAGGGAGGAATCTTTTGATTAAATCATACACCTAAATAATTACCTTTAATATTCATTAACGTATGTAAATACATGGATCGTATTAAAATGTAAGTATTAAAGCAATGACAATGTTGTGTCATGAAATGAAAAAAAACGAACGGTTAACATTTATTGGATTTTCATTAACATAATGCATGTTATTTTTCAGGTATTTTTGATGATAATTCTAATCCAATAAATCAATTTATCATGAAAAAGAAACACATTTTTCTCTTTTGTATGTTATTTATGCCTTTTACGCTTTATTTTTCCGGATTTGGCATAGTAAAAACATATCAGGCATATCCTGGTGTTGATTCGGTATTTCAAATCAATGAATTTAAAAATATGTATCAGGCAGGTGATTTTTATCTCTCCGGCCAACCAACGCTTGAAGCATTACGATGGCTCAAAAAAAATGGTGTTACATCCATCATTAATCTGCGTTCGGAACATGAACTGAAACGTTATGCTGAATATGCCTATGATGAGCAGTCAGTTGCAAAAGATTTAGGCTTACATTATTATTCCTTACCCATAAGAGGCCAAAGCGGATATACGTCAGAAAATCTGGATACAATAGGTGCAATACTTGAAGGTTGCCGGGGAAAAGCGCTTATCCATTGTGCCAATTGCGGTCGTGTGACATATGTTATGATGGCTTACCTTGTAAAATATCATGATTATTCAACCCGGGAAGCGATTGAATTTGGTAAAAAGTTAACATTTTCATTTCCGCTTGAAGGATTACTGGGAAAAGAGATAAATATCTCATTGACCGAATCTATGGACTGACATCATCCCCGTCTGAACCTGAAAGCTGTTATTTTCCTGATTTTCCTTTTTGATTGTACCAGAAACAGGCCTGCAATAACAATCAAAATACCCACTATATTTATCAGTGACAGGTGTTCATCCAGGAGGAGCCATGCAAAAAAGGCAGTGAAAACAGGGATAATATTTGTAAATGCATTTGATTTTGTTATCCCGACATTTTTAATTCCGTAGGTAACAAAAATAAAAGCCAGGGTTGATGCAAGAACTGCAAGGGCAAGCAGGGCAACTATAACATTTGTTCCCGGGTATGCAAAAGAAAATTCCCGGTAATCAAAAACAAAAAAAACAGGAAGAAAGAAAAAAATGCCGATAGAATTTTGATAAGTTATGAGGGAATAAATGTTTCCCCTGTAAATATCTTTTGAAATTATGACGGAATAGATGATTGCTGCAATTACAGCGCCAAAAAGTAATAAAACGCCCTCGACTGAAACTATCAGACCAAAATCATCTTTGAGTATAACCATTATCACGCCAATTATTGATAAAACAATGCCTATAATATTTATCCAGGTTGCCTTTTCTTTTAAAAAGAAATGGGCTGCAACAGGTGAAAACAACGGAATGGTTGAGATAATGACCGATGCAACAGTAG
>CAZVTW010000741.1:0-2715 GCA_964629805.1 uncultured Bacteroidales bacterium
TACCCCCCCCTGATGATCCTGAAAAGCAAAGATTGATGCCCGAATGTGATTATTCCCTGTCAGCAAATAATGTTTTCCGGTTTTGGTATTTAAAAGCACTATTCCTCCCTGTGTCACCAAGCGGATATAGCCGGGGTGAGCATTCAAAACCTGATTAATTTGATTTACTTCCTTACCATGTTCTGACAAATCAGCAAAAAGGCGGAATTGCTTTGTTTGTGTATTGAAAATATACAAGCCATTGCCCCAGGAAGCAACCCACCATTCTTGCTTATTCTTATTAAGTAAAAAAGTAATATCTGTATCTTCATTTTTAACAATACTTGTGGTGTCATGGCCTGGCAAGTTATATGTTTTTGTTTTTCCGTTCCTGTTATTGAACATAAATAGTTTTCCGTCCCGGGAAATTAACCATAATTTATCCCTTTGAGGGATAATTTCAATTATCCAGCTTTCTATTTTGTTGTTTTCTAAAGGAAAAGTATAATTGATAAAGTTATCATCCTGAGGATTATACATGCATAAACCGTCATAAGTCCCAATCCACAGATTTCCAAGGCTATCGGCAGAGATGGCAGAAACAAGGTTGTTAAGCAAACTTGCGCTGTCTGAAGGGATATTTATATATTGCCTAATCTCATGGTTATGAAGATTGACTTTAAACAGACCATGACGGGCACCAGCCCATAATTCATCCTCATCCTTAATATACAAACAGTTAAATACTTTCGCGCTATATCTCTCTTTATGAGGTAATTTTTTAAATTGATACCCGTCAAACCATATAATTCCATTATCAGATGCAATCCATATGATGCCTGAAGAATCCTGCACACAATCAGATATTTTAATTTTACCAAATTCCCGGGGAAAGTCATAGGTTATATAATCTACAAATTTTGTCTGCCCATATAACATAGAAGGGATTATTGCCATTATCCAGAAAAAAGCAATTTGTTGTACCACAGATTTTAGCTTTTCTCTGATAAAGTAAGATTTAGCCCTGAAAATAGCCCCCTTTTTCACTCTTTAATTTTATTAGTCACGTGTAACTTACCATGTTTAAATAAACATTTCCTCTTTCTTCTAGCTCAGCAGAACTGTTTTTTAATAATTATTTAAACATGAACGTTTCATAATCTTTTTAATAATTGCTGTTACTTGTAAAAGCACTTAAAAAAATAAAATTATAAAAATTTCATCCCACTTCAAAAATGATGAAGTGTAGAAATGTATTATTCCTGCTTTCAATATTTCAAATATGGTCATGTTGCCAGTATTCAAAAAATCAAGAAAAAGACTATAATTTGATCCCCAATAAAGTTATATCGTCCCTTTGGGGATAGTGCCCCTGAAACTGGTCAAGTTCAATGTTAACGAGGTCTTCCTGTTTTGAGAGTGAATGCCGGGCAATGCTTTGCAAAAAGTTTATGAGCCTTTTTTGTGTGTATTTTTTCTTTTCAGGATTACATTGATCTATTAAACCATCAGTGGGAAGGTACAATGCATCGCCTTTTTTATATTTTATTTGTTTTTCCTCAAAATTGACTTCTTTGCGTCTTGATGCAATGCCCCCATTTGATTTTCTGGCCCCCCTTATGATATTCATATTTTCATCTGTTGAATTATAGTGATATAAAGGATTTTTTGCCCCGGCAAAAACAACATTGTGCCCATCATCGAGAGTATCAATTCTACAAAGACAAACATCCATTCCATCATGATTGTTTGTTGTTTCCTGCCGTAAAGAAATCTTGATCATTTTATTGAGTTCTTCAAGGACCTCAGCTGGCGAATATATTCTACGTTCAATGATAATATCGCTCAACAACCTGCTCCCAATCATGCTCATAAACGCACCAGGTACACCATGACCAGTACAGTCGTCAACTGCGAGGAATATTGTTGGTTTACCCTGTAGAGATGCACGGCCGTGTGTTTCTACAATGGTAAACCAATAAAAATCACCACTTACGATGTCTTTCGGCCTGTATAAAATAAGATTTTCAAAATTTTAGACATTGTTTCAATGCCTTCCAGTATATTGTTAATGTTTTCTATCTCAGATTTTATAATTTGTCCTGCAGTAAGATTTCTTTCATTAAAAAGCTGTTCTGTAATAACTTTCTTAAAATATTCTTCGATATTTTCTTCAAACTTGTTAAAATCCAGCAACTTTAAAATATTATTTTTTTTGTTTTAATTGTTGTTGTAAAATCATGCAAATAAGCAATTTTAAATCCAATGTTATTATTATCAATAAATTTTTTAAAGCTACTTATTGTATCAGGAATTAAAGGAATATTATATTCATCATGTTCATTTTCTATGTTTTTATAATTACTTTTTCCAAAATCATCACCGGATAGTTCTAAAATATTCTTGTTTATTATTCCATATTTCGGGATATTTCATTTCTCACTTAACACTTTATTAACTAAGTAATGTCCGGATAATAATTTAGAATCTTAGCAACCCAGACAGTTTTTTGCCTCATGGCAGATACCTGTAGGATAAATAGATTCCTCCCTACGGTCGGAATGACCTTACTATCGGGTGAATTTATAGGATGAAGGATGAGGAAAGCTCCGCTTTCCTCATCCTTCATCCCAAAATCAAAAAGCCTCAGTCATTCCGACCGTAGGGAGGAATCTCGTACAAAAAAAAATCATACTGAGAAAAAAGTGTTAACTACTTTAACAACTTTTTGAAAAA
>CAZVTW010000742.1:0-2708 GCA_964629805.1 uncultured Bacteroidales bacterium
CAAATATAGAAATTTATACTTAATTTGCAACGTTTATTTTATTACAGTTCCAAAGAGGGTATCTCCTGCACATTCAATGCGATTAAAAACTCTTAAATATTAATTAATCAAAAGGGTCCAAAATGAAAAAACTGACTTTCCTATTTATTATCAATAATCATAGAAAAAAAATATTCATTAACATCTTATTCCTTTTGGGATTAACAGTTAATGGACTGGCCCAGGAAATAACAGGGGCACAGGCCGGGGCAAATGATGCCAGTATGTACCTTATTGACCTGCCTGGTGAAACAAAACTTGATATGCCAACGCAGGCCGATATCAAAAAATCGATGATCTTGGCAGGTGAACATTTACAATCCGGTATGCTTAGCCCGGAAAGGAATTACATACCCCTTTTTTGGCTATGGATCGACCGTGAATTCAACTCATATGCCGAACCTTTTTGGCCTTCACATAACCTGGGACGGTGGTGGGAAGCCATGCTTGGCCTGGAGGCAGCTACAGATTTTGTCATCGATCCGCTGGCTGAAGCGGGAATGCTGGAAAACCTTTACGAGTTTTTCGACAACCCCGACCATCTTTGTTGGCCTCCGGGAGATAAATACCCACCCAGGTACGAACTGCATTCTCTACGTGAATGGACATTATCGTTGTACGCGCTCATAAAGTACCGAAACAGCAATTGGGCACGCCAGAAGGGCAAATTGTACATGCAATCCCTGCTAAAATTCGTTGATGCCGAAGAAATATGGAACCATGGCCTCGTCGACTATCCAAAACGATGGAAAGTTGTTGGCTTTGAAGGTGAAAACCATACCGGTTGCCATGGCCGGCTCATCGAATCATTGATATGGTATTACGAGGAAACCCAAAATCCTTTGGCACTCGAACTGATCGAAAAACTGGCTGTGTGGCACCTGGAAAATTCCACCTATCCTGATGGCACCATCAACATGACGTATATGCCCGAGCATACACATTCATACCTGGGCACGCTACGTGGTTTGATTTTATATGGCGAGATGTTCAATCAAAAAGAATATATTGATGCTGTAGCAAAAACTTTTGAAAAAAGCATTTTACCATTGATCAAGCGTTCCGGCTTTATCTCGCATAACCTTGGTGAGGACAAGATGGCCGAAACCACTTCACCGGGCGATGTTGCCCAGATTGCCTTATGGCTTGGGTTGCGGCACAGCTATTCCCAGTATCTTGATGACGTTGAAAGAATAACGCGGGCAAGGATCATCCCTTCCCAGATTACAAATGCTCCAACACTTACCCCGCTAAAGAAAAAAAGAAGTGACAAAAACCTTATCGATGAAGATTTTGAGAACCTTGCACAGAGAGCCATCGGTGCTTACGGGGGATGCCATTTTGATCCTCATGGCGGAAAAAACCCGACTACTGATGTCACGGCCGCTGATGTCCATACCATGGTGGATATTTATAATAATATTGTAACAGTCACTCCTACCGAGATACGCGTCAATTTTCATTTTAATTATGAAAATGACCATGTAACCATTACATCTAAAAGAGATAAGTCCGCTTATCTTGAAGTAACCCCCGGGATATCAAAACACTTGTTGGTACGGGTGCCCCGATGGGCTGACCGTGCAACGGTCAAAGCCACCATCGCCGGAAAAGAGATAAAACTTGAGTATATTGGTGATTACGCGTTTATCAATTCACGCAATCTTCCAGCGACTATCAACATTACATATGACTTGCCTTTGGATATATTTATCGAGGAAACTGACAAGGTGTGTTACGCTATGATTTGGCGCGGTGATGAGGTCATTGGCATGTACCCTAATAGCGATTTTTTACCCTTTTACCCGGCATTTGAAGCTTCCAACGGCCTGAAACAATACCTGAAAGAGCATGATGATAATCATTTAACCCGACCAGGAAGTTTCACGGCTACTGCAAGTTCATATGACCCGGACTCAACCAACTGGGGCAGCCGGGAACCAGGCAAGGCTTTTGACTCGAGCACCAAGAGTGCCTGGGGTAGAGAAAAACCCGCGACACCAGAAAACCCGCAATGGCTGCAGCTCGATTTTGGTAAGGTTGTGCCAATAAAAAAGATCGATCTTGTCCAAGGCAACTGGTTCTTGGCCAAACAATTCCGCTTCGAGATATCCGATGATGGCGTGGATTTTACCGTCGTCAAGGAAGTGAAGAATAACAGGCATGGTATGATGGCCATTATACTTCCCGATGGTATTGCCGGAAGATATCTCCGCTATGTTGAAACTGAATCGAACATTAATCCTAAATTCGGGGCATACCTTCACGAGATGAGGGTATATAGCAAGATCCTCGGGCCAACATGGCCTGTCGAAAAGGAAAACCAGCTTTTCAAAGGGGTTAAATAAAAGGAATCAGACGGCTATTAAACTTTAAATTGTGGTTCTAAGAAAACTACCTTATTTCTTGATGTGGTTTTAAGAAACGTCAAAGTACAAGGCATTTGACCGCGATCCGCTTAACCCAACTTGCTAAATATTATAATTAAATCATTGAATATTAAACTATTAAAAAATTAATGGTACACTACATATTTTTTCTTGTCAGGTATCATTGAATCTGTTTTGGTCGCATAGTAAATAGACATTGCTTCTTCATCGGCAACCACATCTATGTTCAGAGCTCAGTAATTTTTAAATTAGGAAAAAAAACAATCACAAAATAAAATG
>CAZVTW010000743.1:0-2706 GCA_964629805.1 uncultured Bacteroidales bacterium
AGCTAATTAATAAAAAAATCAATTATAATTCGTAGCTTAGTGATTATTTTTGAGATATAAATATTTTTTAATGATAAAACATGCTAAATGGAGTATAAAAAAGTCATAATTGTTGAAGATGACAAAATGTTAAGTACCCTCTCTGTCATGTTTCTCAAAAATTTAGGTTATCAACTGGAAGGTGTTTATCAAAATGCTGAAGAAGCAATACAAAGATGCAAAGTCATTGATACTGATGTTGTCCTGATGGACATTCATATTGAAGGTGAAATTGACGGAATTCATGCTGCCAAAATAATACAGGACGATTGCATGATACCTGTGATTTTTGTCACAAGTGATTCTCAGGATGAGACCATCAAAAAAATTATGTCTTTCCCGATTTATAGTTTTCTTTTGAAACCTATTGATAAAGAAACACTACAAACTGCGCTTGAGTTCGTTATCACCCGACACCAGCAGAAAAAGATTTTAAAACGAAAAGGTATTATTGAAAAATTTAATCCTGCTGATCATGCAGTTATTGTAGTTTCCAATGGGCATGTGTTATATTTTAATACAAAAGCAGAAAATTTGTTTGGCCTGAAAAAAAATCAAACTACTGAGATTCCTCTAAAAAAATTAATGCCGGACAATGATTTTTATCATTTGGATATGCATATAAAATTGATGGGACAGCGAAATTTGCAATTCGATAATGTAATGAGCAATTTTTTTATCGGAAATGATTTAACACAAACCTTTGAAGTTGGATTGTCAAGATTAATATTTATGAACAAAAGCTCTACAGAAATAATACTTTGCCCTGTTTTATCAAATCCTCATCAGGATAGCTAATACAAAAGGCTTGATGAAATATAAAATTTACAGGATAACTGAATTTGTCTCGATTGAGTAGAATAAAATAACGAAGAATTTGGCAATAAAGAGGCTCTTAAGAGTGGATTCATATATTTTCATTTCTTTCGATGTTTTCCAATGTACTATTAGCTGATTGAACATCTTTGATATTTCTGATATATAAAGTCAGTTTAGAACCTTTTTCTTTTAACGAGCATTTTTTGGGATTTTTTTGCATGTATAAAATAACAGATTGCCATTTTTTGGATTGATAAAATGGGGACTCCTGGTTTGAAATAAATGTGCAAATCATGGTGTCCTTTTTCAGAATTATTTTTTCTATTCCAAGTCGTATAGCAATCCACCTTAACTCAACAATATTTAAAAGTTCATGTGTCTGACGGGGTATTTTGCCAAACCTGTCAACCAGTGATGTCTTAAATTTTATGAGTTGTTTATTATCCTGAATATTATCAAGTTCACGGTATAATCGGATTCTTTCAGCTATGTTTTCAATATACTCCTCAGGAAACAAGAGTTCAAAATCAGTATCTATCTGGCAGTCCTGAACATATGCATGATCATTTCTGTTATCATCATCCTTTTGGTCTTCAAACAAATCTTTAAACTCTTCTTCTTTTAGCTCAAAAAGCGCTTCGTCCAGTATCCTTTGATAGGTTTCCAGACCTATATCTGCAATAAAACCACTTTGTTCGCCTCCAAGTAAGTTGCCTGCGCCCCTGATATCGAGGTCCTGCATGGCAATATTAAAACCGCTTCCCAGTTCAGAAAAATTTTCAATTGCTGCAAGCCGTTGTCTTGCTTCTTTTCTCAGGACACGCGGTGGTGGGCTAAGTAAATATGCAAATGCTTTCTTGTTTGACCTGCCAACCCTGCCCCTTAACTGGTGAAGGTCGCTCAGACCAAAATGATGGGCATTGTTGATGATTATGGTATTCACATTTGGTATGTCAAGACCTGATTCTATGATGGTTGTAGCGACCAGTACATCATATTCACCCTGGATGAAACTGAGCATTGTTTTTTCCAGTTTTGGACCTTCCATCTGACCATGGGCAACAATGGTTTTAACACCAGGACATAACCTGTTAATAAGTGATTCAACTTCATAGATATTTTGAACCCGGTTGTGAATAAAAAATACCTGCCCATGACGTTTAATCTCATATTCGATGGCATCCTGTATGATTTCTTCATGAAAGGGATGAAGCTCCGTAAAAATGGGATAGCGGTTTGGTGGGGGTGTGTTTATTATGGATAAATCCCTGGCTCCCATGAGTGAAAATTGTAATGTTCGTGGTATGGGGGTTGCAGTCAGGGTAAGTGTATCAACATTGACTTTCAATTGTTTAAGTTTTTCTTTTACAGAGACCCCAAATTTTTGTTCTTCATCAATAATAAGTAATCCAAGGTCTTTAAATTGAATATCTTTACTTATTATTCTATGTGTGCCTATCAGAATGTCAACCTTTCCTTCGGAAATTTTTTTTGTTATTTCTTTTTGAGATTGACGGTTTTTTAATCTGCTGATATATTCTGTCGTGCAGGGAAAATCTGCAAGTCTTTCCCTGAATGTATTATAATGTTGTAAGGCCAGTATTGTTGTTGGGACAAGCACAGCTACTTGTTTGCTGTCAGCAACTGCTTTAAAAGCAGCCCTTATGGCAATCTCAGTTTTTCCAAATCCGACATCCCCGCATATAAGACGGTCCATTGGGACTTTAGACTCCATATCCTTTTTTACGTCATTGGTCGCTTTATATTGGTCTGGTGTGTCTTCATACAAAAAGGAAGACTCGAGTTCATATTGCAGGTAAGAGTCTTTCGTAAATGCAAATCCCTTTT
>CAZVTW010000744.1:0-2703 GCA_964629805.1 uncultured Bacteroidales bacterium
ATATACAATTGATTATGAGTAATTTAATTTGAATTTGCTTATGGAAATGGCATTAGGGGAACGGGGGGGAATTTTTCCTCCCCTGACCTACCCGGTGGCTTAATTGGGCAGAGAAATTCGGTAACCTATAGATAGATAGATTAAAAATCAGATTATAATAAGGATTTTTTGAATTATTGTAGTAACTTTGTAATTACAAATATAAAGTAACTGATTATGGAAGTTTCAATTGTTCAGATAGGGAATTCAAAGGGGATTAGGTTTAGTAAGGTAATAATAGAGAAATATAATCTTCGAGACAAAGTAGATTTGATTCTTGAGAAAGGTCAAATAATAATAAAACCATTGACTAGACCAAGAAAAGGATGGGAAGAGGCATTTAAAGAAATGTCAGAGCAAGGTGATGACAGATTGCTGTTTAATGATGTGTTTGACGATGAAAATCTGGAAGAATGGAAATAAATCAGTATCAAATTATTCTTGTCAACCTTGACCCTACAATTGGTAGTGAGATTAAAAAGACCAGACCATGTGTTGTGATTTCCCCAAACGAGATGAATAAGTATCTACGGACGATTGTAATTGCGCCAATGACAACAAGTTCAAAGAACTACCCGACTAGAGTAGAGATTAAGCATGACAATAAAATCAGCTGGGTTGTACTTGACCAAATTAGAACAATTGATAAGCAGAGAATTATAAAACCACTTGGAATACTTTCAAAACCAGAGATTAAGGAAGTGAAAAGTATTATAAAAGAGAGTTATGTCGATTAACAACTAAGCCTAACATTTAGAATATGATTAACCGGTCATACGGTTACGCCGGAAATCAAGCTGTCAGGCCTGAACCGGTTCATGATATTCGTTGTTAAATGAAACTTTTGTACTTTTATCAGCCTAACAGCAAAATGAGTCGGGGTATCTTTGTTTACGGCTACAGCTCAAATACTTATCGTTGTGTGCAAATAATCAGACAATTACGAATAGATTGAAATTATTGAATCATGAAACATGTTAAAACAATTTTTATTTATCTGACCATTTTACTGTTTGTAGCCTTTAATTCAAAAGGCTACAGTCAGGAAAGCACATTTTCAAAAGAATCATTTATTCAAGGAGCTGATTCTGTTCTTAAGCTCATAAAAAACAAATGGAACGTTCCCGGATTAGCCATTGGAGTTGTGAAAAACGGAGAGGTGATTTTCAAAAAGGGCTATGGATTTAGGGACCTGAAATCTCAATTACCTGTCACTACTGAAACATTGTTTTCAACCGGATCTTCCACGAAATCTTTTACAGCTAACGGAATTGGGATACTTGTGGATGAAGGTAAACTATCATGGGATGACCGTGTAAAGAAATATCTTCCTGAATTCGAATTAAAAGACAGTCTTTGGAGTGATCAAGCAACCGTTATTGATATTTTAAGCCATAGGACAGGTTTGCCTGCACATAATATGATGCAATTTGCCATTTGTGATCAATACGGCAGGGACGGAATAGTTGACCGGATAAAATACCTGGATTTATCTGAATCATTTCGAACCGTACCGCAATATCAAAACCAAATGTATCAGGTCGCTACAGTGCTTATTGAGAAGCTATCGGGTAAATCATGGGAAGATTTTACAAGAGAAAGGATACTCGATTCACTGGATATGAAAAATACTACTTTTCCTGGCAGTAATGAATACATTCATTCCAACAATATTGCCACCCGCTATGCATACATACCAAATGGCAGCTATGTGCCTGCTCGCCCTTTGGGAAACATGATGCGGGAAATATCCGGGAGTGGTTCAATCTTCTCAAATGTTGACGACATGTGCAACTGGCTCATATTTAACATAAATGAAGGAACATTCAAAAACAAACGAATGGTATCACAAGAAGCCATGGGAACCCTTCTAGCCCCTCATATACCCATCTCCAGGAAGCTTGGAAATACTATGCTGATGCATTCATTTGCTCTTGGGTGGGATGTAATGGCTTATCGGGGCCATTTGCTGTATAATAAACCGGGAGGATACATGGGCATCACATCACAAGTCGTTTTCCTTCCAGATAAAGAAATCGGACTGATCCTTTTCGCCAATCTCCGATCTCAAATGGCTTACTGGATCATCACGTTAGAAATTTTAGACCGTCTTTTAGGTTTTGAACCAATGTCCTATGTTGAGAAGTATTGGTCGCAAGAAGAAGGTTATATTGAACGTGTTGTAGAAAATCTGCAACCTTTGTCCAAACCTGAGCAAACAACTGAACCAACAATACCTTCCAATAAAATGACCGGGAAATATCGAAACAACGGCTATGGAGATTTAAGTGTTTACATCAAAGACGGGAATCTTCGATTGAACTATGTTAATGATACAACGCTCATTCATTTTAACGAAAATACGTATCAGTCATTCCAGCTATTTGAGTATAATAAATATAAGTTTATCACCAACACAAAAGGAAATGTAACAGGAATAAGTGTACCTTTCGAGTCCAAGGTTGATAATATCGTATTCATGAAAATTGAGAATTAATTTTAGCTTTTGAACTAAGCCATAAATATTTACAATTTATGAGAAATTCCAAAAATGAGATTATAGTAAAAAATGTAATAAATAGTATTATATCTGAACACATACGAATACACCGGAAATCAGGCTGTCAGGCCTGAACCGGTTCATGATATTCGTTGTTGAACGGA
>CAZVTW010000745.1:0-2703 GCA_964629805.1 uncultured Bacteroidales bacterium
TTGATGAAAGAATAAAAGCAATCCAAACATTATTTCATTTGTATGTGCCTTAGGATTTGTCACTTCTCCTACACCCACACAGCAAAAATGTCCTTATCTTTATGCTTTATCTGCTGATGCTTGTATTCTTTTTCGTTGATGCGGAAATCATAGATCAACAGGTAACCAGTTTTGAGGTTTTGCCTGTCAAGGTAGTCTGACAATTGGTTCAAGCCATTCTGGTGGGCTTCCTCGCCTCGCCAAATTTTGAGCTCGATGATGTATTTTTGGTCAAGGAAGGTTAAAACAACATCTAACCGGCGTTCCTCACTAACTTGTACTTCTTTGAAATCAAACCCTTTGCCATTGATGACCGGTTTTGTAAACGCAAGGAAAAGGAGCGTGCCCTGTTTTTCAAGAAATCCTTTGTTCTTACCGCTGTGGTTTTCCTGCATAAAGGTTTGGAATCCCAGCAGTAAATGTCTTACATCCAAGATATTGTCTTTGACATATGTGCCTTCATAAGACGGAAAAGTTATTGAAGTTTCGGTTTTTGAAACCATATAATCATACAACAATTGCTCATAAATACGGTTATGTACTTTTATCCTGTTGTTTTCTCTTCTAATGACACCATATGTCACCCCAAATTCTATTATGGGATTGTGTTGATTAAAAGTGATAACATTTCCATTGATAATGATGTCGAAAACAAGTTTGTATAAATCCGGTTTGTTTTCAAGATTCTTAATCAGACTTTCAAAATTGGTGTTTTGTCGTTCCAGGATCATTTTAAAAGCTTCATCGACATCCCCGGTTTGCCAGGTTTTATTATTTCTGTTCACAATCAGTTCTTCATCAGTTATTTTACACAAGTAACTGACAAGGAAAGGATGGCCGGATGTATAATAATGAAGTCTTTCGGCTATTTTATCAGTATCGAACTGGCTATTTTTTTCGAGACAATAGTCATCAAGCATGGATTTTATCTCTCTGGTATTCAGACTCAGATCAATAGTGAAATCAACGGCAATATTCCAGGGACTGTTATATTTTAAAGTCGCCTTCGGGTCTATCCTGTATTTTAGTGTTTTTACATCATGAATGCCGGAAAGGACAACTGAATGGAAGGTTGGATAGCTCAAATTTTCGTTCCTCATTAAAAACCGGCTTCTCAACATGGCCAGGAAATCCAGGAACAGTTGATTGTTTGATGACCGATCAACTTCGTCAATGATGAGGATAATTTTTTTGTTTGCTTTTTTCACAAGTTTACCAATGAAAGAAGACAACATGTCGAAACTATCAATCAATTTTACATGGCCTGATGTATATTCAGCAATTTCATTGTAGGCAATTATCTCAAAACCTTCTGAAAGCCTGTTTAAAAAAGCATCAATAAACCTGGTTTTGGATTGGTATATCTCGTAATCTATGGCTTCAAAACTTATTTTCAAGGCTATCGCATCATCTGATGCATTGATTTTTTTTGCCAAAAATGACTGAATGGTGGTTTTGCCATACTGATGAGGACGGTTGATGGTAAAGTATTTTCCTTTTTTGACCATTTGATAAATTTCATCCACTTTGGATGAAATGTCCGCCATGTAGTGTATTTGGGGATTGCAGGAACCTGTGATGTTGAACTCTCTTTCCATTGTTTTATTTTCGTATTAAGCGAATACAAATTTGCAATAAATATATCTATTTGTGAAATATACCGCATCTTTTGTAAATTTGCAACAGGAGGGATTACATACAATTGATAATCAACGGGTTTAAAATGTTAGATATGAAAAAGTTACCCCTTAGCAGGCAAGATTTTAATGAACTCGTCAAAGATAATTGCATTTATGTGGATAAAACCAAACATATTTACAGGTGAATAGATACAGGTTTCCAATACTTTTTTTCCACCCGGGAAGGTTTGGCAAATCTTTATTAGTGAGTACATTGAGAGAACTGTTCACAGGTCATAAAGACTTATTCGAAGGATTGTGGATTTATGATAAAATCGAGTGGAAAGAATTCCCGGTTATTTGTATAGATTTTAGCGGACTGGACTACAGGGAGCAGTCTCTCTCTGAAGCATTGCATATAAAAATAAAAGAAATAGCAAAAAGTTATCATGTTGAATTGGAAAAGGAAACACTCAAAGATTCATTGGCTGAATTAATCCAAAAATTATCACAAAAGGAAAAGGTTGTAATCCTTATAGATGAGTACGATAAACCAATCATCGATTACCTTGACAACTTAGATCAAGCAGAAGAAAACCGTGATATACTCAATTATTTTTACTCAGCTACCAAGTCGGTTGACAAATTCATTCAGTTTTTGTTTATTACCGGTGTATCTAAATGTAGTAAGATTTCTATTTTTTCTGATCTGAATCATTTGGAAGATATTACTATTCATGATAGCTATTCTACATTAACAGGTGTAAGTGAAGATGAATTAAAATTGTATTTTTCGGAATATATTGCTCTCCTGGAAAAAAAATATGAAAACTATTTTCCTGATATTTATGATAAGATCAAAGATGAATATCTTGGCTATTCCTGGGATGGGAAAAATTTCGTATATAATCCATCAGTTTCTAAAACTCTATCTTATAACCCAGATTTGGGGTTATGACAGGATATAAATACCTGTTTGTTTTAATCAAAGAGGCTCTATTCTAATTATGGGTTGATAACAACTGGGATGCTGTAAAGTACAGAA
>CAZVTW010000746.1:0-2701 GCA_964629805.1 uncultured Bacteroidales bacterium
TACTATACAACTAATATAGCTGCATAGTATTCAACCCAAAAGAATTACGCTCAAAACAATTTTTCAGTTTTAACAAAATTAGGATTAAGAATAAAAACAGCACAGAACATTTTGTAAAGAGCCATACCAGTTTACATCTTATTCACCACTGATTTATTATATTTAAATCTTTGTCTGTATCTGAAGGCAAAGAAAACTGGTACAGCATTTACAAGTCACCATTGGCAGCAAGCAAAGAAAGATAGTGCAAATGGATACAGATGATTTATCCATAGAATCTTACGAAGGAATTTTAATAGAGGCAGAAAAATTAACACATGACTTGACTTTACATTTTGGAGTATTATCAGGTGATTGTAAAAACGAGACTGAGTACATTGATAAAGCCGAAAAACTGACTAAAGAAATAATTCAAGTAGAAGATTGGGAATTAGATGATTTGTTTTGGGGAAATCCTCCAGATAAAGAAAAATTGAAATTAGCACTATTTGGAACATTTTTGATAATTTCATTAAGTAAATGTCAATCTCAAAAATTATTTGATTATCCTGTTTATTATTTGGATAAATTAGAACTACTCCCTGATTTGACCATGACCGATAAGGGTCTGGATTTACCTGATGGAGGTGGATATTTTTGTGGACCAGTTTCTGTTGCGAATTCGTTTATTTATTTGCAAAGGAATGGATTCGAAAAATTACTTACTGATTATCAAAAAAACGATTTTGTTGAGTTGAAATTACATAGTTCAGATTTTAAGGCAGATAACCAGAATTTTAAGAATCATTATGAGTTAATGGATTTTGATTGCACAAATGGTGCAGATAATATATTTCTTTCAGGTGCTCTTCGTTTTAAACTTAAAAAATAGTCCTCATGATTTTTGGCATCAAACACCGATACAGATAACAAATTGATTTTATGACTAATACAAATTTGTTATATAGTAGTAATTATGGATTTATTAAAATTTCTTGGTGTTGTTGCGATAATTCTTGCATTGCACTTTTTATTATGGTGTAAGATTTACAGAGACTGGTACGGACATTTAAAAGGATTAAAGAAAGGATTATTATTTACTGCATGCATACTTGGAGAAGCAATGATTACAATACTTTTTGGAATTTATGTTCTCAATTTCGGACAATAATTACCTGTGCTAACAGGCTGTCATAAAATATAGCCCCAAAAGTGGTATATTTGAGCAACATAACATTTAATCAGCGTCAGCAATGGACTGATACGATAGTGCTTCGAAGTGCGCTACGTTTCACACGTGTGCCGAGAAGCAGAACATCGGCTATAAATTTGCTGTCTCGTTTGAAACGAGGATGAATTTATGGAATGAAACAAAACCTGCCTTACGGCGAGGCAGGTCAGTACCGATAAGAACGGTACAAACGTTACAGGACGAGATTAACCAAGGCATGCAAATGGCTTGACAGGGTAAGGAAGCAATTTCCGAACCTGTTTTATCATTGGCAACCTGGATTCTCCCACTGAAACGCATAGATTTGTATAACAAGAGCCGTATGACGGGAACTGAGAGATAGCGGTCTCACACCTGCCCTCGATATATTCGGGGCCTGCCCTCGATTTTATCGGGGAATACCTCTGAAAATAATAAATACTAGAATGAGTCAACTTACACAGCCTGTCCCGACTATTCTGTCGGGATACGGTCCTGTGAGAGGCTTGGGGTGAAATTCCCCTTGCCTACTCGACACCAATCCGTTGTAAGTAATGCTAGGAAACATCCTGCAAACATTAATCTGATTTTGATAAAAGTAAATTATTATTTACCTTTGAATAGTTAAAAAAACGATTAGATTAAATGAAATGTTCTGAACTTTACCGACTTCTGATTAAAGATGGATGGTATCCAATTTCACAGAAAGGTTCTTATGTTAAGATGAAACACGATACAAAATCTGAATTGATAATATTTCCTAATAATGGTAATCAAGAGGTCGGTAAAGGATTAGAGAAAAAAATATTAAAGGACGCTGGATTAAAATAAGGATTGATTAAAAACGGGTAATTATGAAAACAACAAAGAAAAAGATTTCAATAATTGTTGAGAAAACTGATACTGGATTTTCAGCTTATAGTAATGATTATCCAATTTTTACAACTGGTCGGACAATTCCTGAACTGATTGATAATGCTTTTGAAGCTGCCAATTTGTATTTCGAAGATGACAACATTGAGATAAAACATGATAATTTAAAATTTGAGATTGATTTCAAACAATTCTTTCAATATTATAAGGTTTTAAATTCAAAATTCTTGGCTGATAAGATTGGAATGAACCCGACTCTTTTATCTCAATATGTACAAGGTCATAAAAAACCATCAGATAAACAGACTGAAAAAATATTATACGGAATACATCAGATTGGACAAGAGTTGTCAGAGATAAACTTGATTTATAAATATTGATAAAAAATAGCACTACTAACAACATTTAGAATATGATTAACCGGTCATACCAATACGCCGGAAATCAGGCTGTCAGGCCTGAACCGGTTAATTATATTCGTTGTTGAACGGAACCGGGCTGTTTTTGGCGGGACAATATGGGGATTGCTTTACTTTTTTCGGGTTGGTTTAAAAAAATGTCTGATTGGCTATACCAAAAAAACTGAAAAATTATTAGTCTGGTCGTTTATTTATAATTCAAATCTCTGCTATCTCACCG
>CAZVTW010000747.1:0-2693 GCA_964629805.1 uncultured Bacteroidales bacterium
TCGAACGGGCTTTTTCAACACTGACTGAACGTGAACGAATTATCTTAAAACTTGCTTTTGGTATTGGTATGCCGGAAATGTCACTTGAAGAAATCGGTGAGAAATTTGGTCTTACCAGGGAGAGAGTGAGACAGATTAAAGACAAAGCGCTTAAAAGGCTAAGACATACATCCAGAAGTAATTTATTAAAATCGTATCTGGGGTAGAATTTTATCTCATATCATAAAAAAAACCTGCCTTCAAGTTGAGGGCAGGTTTTTTTTATTCATTATTTTATCGCTGATTGTACATTCATTTTCCTGTCTACTTTTTTTATCAGACCCTGTAAAACATTACCGGGTCCAACTTCAGTGAAACTTTCCGCACCGTCTTTTATCATATTTTTGACAGTCTGGGTCCATCTCACAGGAGAAGTCAGTTGTGCTATCAGATTTTTTTGTATCACAACCGGCTCTGCAGAGGGTTTAGCATCCACATTCTGATAAACGGGGCATATAGGTTGAGCAAATTCTGTGGTTTTAATTGCTTCGGCAAGTTCTTCTCTTGCGGATTCCATCAAGGGAGAATGGAATGCGCCTCCAACTTTCAGTTTGAGAGCTCTCTTTGCTCCTGCTTCTGATAATTTTTCGCATGCTATATCAATCCCTTTTATCGAGCCGCTTATGACAACCTGTCCAGGGCAATTATAGTTTGCAGGAACAATCACTTCATCAATTGACTGACAAATCTCCTCAACTATATCATCATTTAATCCGATGATGGCCGCCATAGTTGAAGGTTCTTTTTCACAGGCTTTTTGCATGGCCATAGCTCTTTTGTACACAAGCCTGAGTCCGTTGGGGAAACTCAGAGCATTATTCGCAACAAGGGCTGAAAATTCTCCAAGTGAATGTCCGGCAACCATATCAGGTGTAAATGAATCACCCATGGTTTTGGCAAGTATCACCGAATGAAGAAATATAGCAGGCTGAGTGACTTTTGTTTGCTTAAGATCGTCTTCTGTGCCTTCAAACATCAACGAAGTTATATTAAATCCAAGAATTTCATTGGCTTCATCAAACAATTGCCTGGCAGTGTCAGATTGTTCATACAAGTCTTTGCCCATGCCAACAAATTGTGCGCCCTGACCGGGAAATACAAATGCTTTCATATATTAAAAATTTTAAGTTTATTTTTTTAATCCCACACCAACATTTTTGTCGTCATACATCTTATTATCAAGCTTTTGTTTTACCTCAATAAAAGCTTTTATTGTTTGTTCAACATCCTCTATTGTGTGAACTGCTGTCGGGATAAGTCTTAACATCACAACTCCTTTAGGAACAACTGGATATACAACTACTGAGCAAAATATATTATAGTTCTCCCGAAGGTCCCAAACTACATTGGTGCCTTGTTCTGTATTCCCTTCCAAAAAGACAGGTGTTACCGGGGATTCCGTATTTCCAAGATTAAAACCATGACTTTTAAGTCCAACTTGTAAAGCATTTACAATTTTCCACAGATTTTCCCTGAGACTCTTTTCTGTTTTTAGTAGTTCGAGCCGTTTCAGACCACCAATAACCATAGGCATGGGCAAGGATTTGGCAAAAATCTGGGAACGCATGTTGCATTTTAGTATATCAATGACTTCAACATTATTGGAAGCAACAAAAGCCCCAATTCCAGCCATGGATTTGGCAAAGGTGGAAAAATATATATCTATCTGGTCCTGGACACCAAAATGCGTTCCTGTACCAGCTCCCTTTGTACCCATTGTTCCAAATCCGTGTGCATCGTCAACCAACAGGGTGAAGTCGAATTTTTCTTTTAGTTTAACTATTTTATCAAGAGGAGCTAAATCACCTGCCATACCATAAACACCTTCTGTGATTACCAGTATCCCTCCTTTTGTCTTTTCAACCACTTTTGTTGCGTGTTGCAATTGTAATTCAAGTTTCTCCACATTGTTATGCGGAAAAACGAATCTTTTTCCTAAATGCATGCGCATGCCATCAAGAATACAGGCATGATCTTCCGAATCGTAAACAATCACATCATTACGGTCAACGAGGGAGTCAATTATTGAGACCATGCCCTGATACCCATAATTTAGAAGATACGCGTGTTTTTTGTCTGTAAATTCAGCAAGTTGCTGCTCTAGCTCAGCATGTTTCGAAGTCTGACCAGTCATCATTCTGGCCCCCATCGGATAAGCCAGCCCCCATTCTTTGGATGCTTCTGCATCTGTCTTTCTTACCTCAGGGTGATTTGCCAGTCCCAGATAATTATTTACACTCCAGGTAATAACTTCTTTGCCCCCGAATAGCATCCTGGAACCAATTTCTCCTTCAAGTTCCGGAAACAAGTAATATCCTTCCCCTGCTTTTTGATATTGACCTAAAGGACCCAGGTTTTGTTTAAGTTTATCTAATAAATTCACGATTGTAATTTTTTATATGATTGTAATTCTAATTTGTTGTGATGGCAAATGTATTGTTTTTTTTAGGTAATTAAAAATCAGGCAACCCTTTAAAAAAAATGCATTGTTAATTCATGAGTCTCCACCTAAATGGATATTTTTTGCCATTGTAGTAACAAAGAACAGATACCTCATTTTTACAATATTACGCTTCTTAATATTAAATATATATATATTAAAATTTTTGGCTCTATTCTAATTAGAGGTTGATTTGTTTAAACATCAATAAAAT
>CAZVTW010000748.1:0-2691 GCA_964629805.1 uncultured Bacteroidales bacterium
TCCTCTTCCACTCCAACTGTGAAGAACAGCAGGTTGTGGCAAAGTCGAAATCAAAGAATGGGTATTACAGGGAGATGAACAGGTATTTGCGTGAAATAAATGAAGAATTTGGATTTAAAGCCTATTTTTTGTTTTCTACACCCGCAACAAACTCACCGTCTGACTTTGCTGACCAGGTAATTGCCTGTGCCGGAGATATTGATATGTTGATTACCATTGATTTAGATATCGATTTCTCAAATGATTTTGAAACCTTAGATGCTGCTTCAATAGCTACAGCTAACATATTAGAAGATGATAAAGATATTCTTAACCGGGAAATTATTGAAAATGCACAGAATCCGGTTAGCAGATCAAACAGGTATAAAACCGGTTACGATATATGTAAAAAAATTAGTGTTTATTATTGGAACCAGTTTGTTCTGGATGGTGAGAATGCCGGTTTTGTAGACAGCAATTTCGGGGATAAAGTGACGCTGCTTACACTCGCTGCAAAACCATATACTTTTGATATAAATCTTGATAACCTGAAGAAGATAAAATTTGGCGGTGACTGGAGAAAAAGTCTTACCGGTGAACCAATTGAAATGGATTTTCCCGATGATGCTTTGACTGGTTTCATTATTGAAGAAAACGGAGTTGATGTACGCTACTATTCAAAAGTGCTTATCAGGAAAGATGCTGAGGGAAACAAACACGGTATCTTTTGCGGCTTTTCTCCGGACAAAAACACATATCCGACAAAAGTAACAAATTACAGGATTGACCCTTACACAAAAGATATTATTACTATTCCTTTCCCGGTTTACATCAAATCACGCGAAAATTTCCTGGTAAGGGGATACACTTACATAGAAGATGATATTGCTGATGTTTATTACGGCAAAGGACGCATAAGACAAAAGCCAACTTTCCTGGGTGAACCCCCCACAATGGACGATTTTAATATCCCTGTACCTGAAAACTGGGACGGACGTAAATATATCACGGCAAAATATAACTACTACGGCAGGCATGGAGTATTACAGTTAAGTCCGGCAGGAAATTGGTTTTACTGTTTTGTTGACGGCGAGGGATATGAATATTTCTATAAATGGAACGGAACAGACTGGACTACTTATGATGTAGTAACAGAGAATCTGGTGGATTTTTATCGTATGTTGTTGTCACCTTTAACTATTTTACATGTAGTACAGGAATATGGACATACAGGGCTGGATATTGTAGGAATTGTACCTGTTGCAGGGGATTTCGTGGCTGATGGGATAAATGCACTCTGGTATGTTTTTGAGGGTAATTATTATGAAGCCGGTATGTCAGCAGCATCTATGATACCTGTTGTCATGGATGTGACATATAAGACCTCAAAACTTGGATTGAAAGCATTTAAATTATCTGACGAGTTCTACAACTCATTAAAACTTCTGGATAATGCAGAGGCTGCTGATGCATTATTTGAAATAAGCAAATTATTCCCAGGAACAGAATTCGCAAAATACCTTGAATTCCATAACCTCATTTCTTTTGATCTCATTTATGAATACCCGCAATATGCTAAACACATAGAAGCGCTGGCAACAACGCTTAAAAACACGAGTGATTTTGACAATACCCTGAATGTTTTCAAAAAAATTAATCAGCTTGAGAATAAGGCTGATTTCCTGGCCGATATTTCTAAAACAGGAGATAACCTCATTGGCAGCCACCTTGATAAGATTGATGAAGGGATTGTAGGGGCATGGGAAATACTCAACAAGTATGAACGTACAGGAAGAAATGCTACTAATGCATTAACAAGTAATGTAGATGCTTTGACATCTTTGAAAAATTTGAGAAACAAACCAAAACTAAATGATTTAGGTATAACCGATGATATTCTTGGCAAAATGTTAAAAGAAGGCGGCTGGGGAACCACCTTTCCACCCTCTCCACCGGCTTACTCGACCTTATGCGACAAGGTAGCCGAATTAATTGATGTTTTACCTGCCAAAGACAATACTAAAATTACAGAGTTCCTTGGCAGTAAAGGTCTTAATAACGGTGGCAGTTACACGCGCCGCCATGCCTGAGTACAACTGAAACGTTTGCTTGATCCTGATAATAAAGCTATACTCGGCCAGGCCGATGATGTCATTTTTGAAAAAGAAGTAGTTTCAATTATAGATGGTAAAGAAATTCGTTCTTTTACTGATGTGAGATTGAAATTCCCTGATGAACATATTGTTGAAATAGAAACAAAAGCAGGTTTACAATTTTTCGAAACACT
This sequence comes from uncultured Bacteroidales bacterium, assembly GCA_964629805.1. GTDB lineage: Bacteria > Bacteroidota > Bacteroidia > Bacteroidales > CAZVTW01 > CAZVTW01. The sequence continues at coordinate 2,267 of CAZVTW010000748.1, forward strand.
CTCGGAATCATCCAACTTCTGTGCACAAAGTTATAATTCTCTTACAAATGTAAGCAGGATTGAAGATTACAAAGTGTTTTTAAACGAAGCTAAAGTTGCTGATTTGGATAATCCTGCAGTACTCAAATTTTACAAAAGCAGGGTTGTCAATGTTTGGAATAAATGGAAAGGTGGTGAGTTGCTTAAAAATGAGAATGTTTTAGAAATATTTGAAAACTTTAGGTTAAAAAATAATTCTGATGTCATTGAAATAATTGATGAAGATGATTTATATAACTTTTTGATCAACAATAATGATTGGTTTATAAACATATTTAAAAATAATTTATAATGAAAGAAATATTCATTTTTAAAAATATTAATAAGATTATATTAATCAATAAAACTATTTATTTCATTGATATTCATAATAAATTATATTATTT
>CAZVTW010000749.1:0-2691 GCA_964629805.1 uncultured Bacteroidales bacterium
AGATACGAAATTTATCAATGGAATCGGTTTCCTAGCATGCACCACAACGTTTAGTATATGCAAAGTAGGCGATTGCGAGCTTCAAACTTATCAAACTGTTACAAAGTTGAAGTGGGCTATAACCCTTGAATTTACTACTGTCACGCCTATTTTGTATATACATTGTTACCTGCTGGGCTTTATGATTCTTATTGTATCTGAATTACTAATCGCCTCTCCATTTAAAAAGGTTTTCTCTGAAAAAGTAATGTTTCCACAACAAGAAGGGTCTTTCTTCTCTATTAAGTCAAATGAAATAGTATCAATTTCTGTTTCATTTAGAAAAAAGTAATATGTTGTAATTTCATCTTTGAGCAAAAAGTCGATTGTCTTAGTTTTATCATTTATCCAAATTCTTTCAGTTGATTGATTATCAGATTTAAGTTTTAGATTTTCACTTTTGTATATGGACGTTTCACCAAAAATTAAATTATTATTATTTGAGTCTAAAACCATAATGTATTTTACAAGTTTTGTATCACAATCATCACATTGCTCATTTTTATCACAAGAAACTAATACGAGTGAAAATAAAAGTGTATATATAAATTTCATAATCTGTCTATTTTATAATGTTTATTTTTTTAGACACAAATGTTTTATCTGACACAAAAGTTATAATGTATAAACCTGCAGGCTGATTAGACAAATCAATTTGAATAGTATTTTCCGATTCGCAGCTTTGGTTATGTATAACTCTTCCCATAGAATTAGTAATTACTATAGATGAGGGTGTAACAACATTTTTAATATTTATTATGCCAGTTTTTGTAGGATTGGGATAAATTATGATTTCACCTTGTTCAATGTTTATTGATTTAATTAAGTCAACATCTACCGAATTTAAATTAGAATTAACCATTTCGCTATTAAGATATACTCCATACTCATTAGATTTATTCAATGATGCAGACTTTAGACCGTCATTGCACCCAGAGGTACACGGCTCTGGAGTAGCAATAAATGTTGCTCCTGCTTCAACTTTGAAACCTGGGCCAAGTTTAATGGAACTTCCATGAAATTCAACATGAGTACCTGATTTTATAGTAACGTTGTTTTCTGCGGTTATTTGACCTGATGCCCAGTAGATTCCATCATACATACGCTGACCAATTTTTGACGTTTCTGTCATTTCATTAAAGCTACTGGTATGTAAATCATCTGTGTTTGAAAAGTAAAAGCTAGGACGACATAAATCATATCCATCGCTCGCATAATAGTAATGCTGATATGAACCACTAAAATCTCCATTTGGATTTAAGGTAGTACCTATATAATCATAATAGGTTTTTGAAAATCTTCCATATCTACGATAATCATCTTGGGAACAAGGTGATGCACCAGATTCTGATGAGCTATGTTGTCCACATATTCGTTTATCTGTTTTAAAATAGGGTGCACCGGATGAACCTCCCTCAAGTCCACCAGCTGTTAATTTAACTTTTCCTGTCCAAGATGACCAAAATAGTTCATTGTGGCTTTCCCATTCAGATATTTTTTTCAAATCCCCGTCAGGATGATGTATTACGACACCCTCGTTCCATTTAACATCATCACTATCCCAACCGGCATAATAAACATTGTATTCTTTCAAAGGTCGATTATTCAATTGAATTAATGCATAATCAACTTTTCTACTATGGCTCTTTCCCCATTTAGCTGAAACATAGCTACATCCTGTCATTACATCCGTCTCAGATGGACTTGAAGATTGATAATTAAATACTATTTCATAATCATTCACAAAACCTTTTTCCGCTTCACTAATAGACCTATCCTTAGGGTCGTCTCGGTCTAAACAGTGATGTGCTGTTAAGATATATGGTCTACCATCGTGTTTTGCGTTAGTAATAATTGCACCTGAGCAAGATGTTTTATACCCAACACCACCTTCCGACCAATTTATATATATTTTTACCGTAGCTCTTCTAACATTACAATAGTCTTCGTATCCAGAGGCAAGAACGTCAATATGACAAGCATCAGCAGATTTAAGCATGCTTTCAGTTTGATTTAATTCATATATTGCATGTACTTGGTTGATTGTAATCTTATTGCTATCAAAAGTTTCAATAGGTGAAATAATCTCAATTGCTATTTCATCTCCTCTTAGATAACCTGAATTAAATATCCTTTTTTGATGCAAATTATCATAGTAAATACTCAGAGATTTACTATCATAGTGATTATTATTGAATATATAAGCAACAGTATTTGCGCCTACTTCAAATTCAGAACATGAAAAAGATATTTTCTTAGCTTCAGGATACTTTAGTTTTATCCTCCAACCTTTCAAGCTATCACCAATTTGAAATATTTCACCTGAATTGGAGAAATCTAAATTTACCTCTTGAAATTCTCCTATAACATCAGAATCAATTTCTTTTTTTACTGTAAAATTGTCGAAGGATACATTTTCGATAGAATAGCATTCTAAGCTATTAAATTGATTAAAACTAAATGGCTTACCATTAATTTCTTTGTTTTGAGCATTTAAGCATAATTGCAGGTTAATACTTAAAAATAATGCTAGTAAAATTTTCTTTTTCATTATTGTTATTTTTTTTGTTGTACGCCATTTTGTTAGCCTTGCAGGTAACGATAAGCATTTGAGCCGTAGCCGTAAACAAAGATACCCCGACTCATTTTGCT
>CAZVTW010000750.1:0-2676 GCA_964629805.1 uncultured Bacteroidales bacterium
TTTCCAATATCACAGTAGAGCCTGTCCCGACTATAGGTCGGGAATACTGTAGGAAAGCCTGTCCCGTACCGATAGGTCGGGAAACTACTGGTTCACCCAGTGAAATAAACAGTTTTTCGCGCAAAAGTATTTCACAGGGTTCACCCTGTGAAATAAACAGTTGTTCGCGAAAAAAGTATTTCACAGGGTAAATCAAAGAACTCATTTCTTTCTTGTAAGACAATTATTAACACGACTTCAAGTCGCAACAACGCTCCCGGCATCTGAGCAGTTGCGGTTTGGAGTAGCGTTTCAGTGGCAGGTTACCGTTATTTTTTGGATAAAGCTAAATTTTACGTAAACCACTCGCTATCAATTGCTTATATGCCTTGTTGCCGCCTGACGATCATTCATTTATCATTTCTTCAATTATAGTTATCAATTGTCTAACAGGTTCAAAGTACGGCATTACTTTATCCCGATTAAAATCAAACATGTCATCGTAATCACCTTTTTGTCTGAATGTAAATAATTGAGAATATGTTTTTCCCATCTCTTTGGAAATCAGATGTTTTTTGATGAAATATTCAGAAAAATTAGATTTTGCACCATTATGAGTGGTCGGTTTGAGATTTGAATTTAATAATAAGGCAATCACCGCATAATAAGCTGAATAATAAAGTCGGTTAATTGTTGAATTCCATTTTTCATTCTCTGCAAGTATTTTGGCATCGTCCAAAGTATCCCATGCACGTGACAAACGATATTTAATTAAATCCTTTCTTGTTCCGGTCATTTTATCCTAATCCCTTCTTTTTGAATTTTTTCATACAATGGTGTTACTGAATACTTGTTATTCCAGTCAAATTTTGAATATACCATTGGTGAAATAATCTCTCCTGTTTCAAGTTCAAGTTCATAGAAATCATCCATAATCTCGGTCTCGGAATCAAACGAAATATTCTTAGAATTAAGTAAAATCAATAAATCCCAATCAGATAGTTTACCTGAATCACCACGAGCATGTGAACCGTACAAGTAGATCTCCGAATCTGGATACTTGTTATTTGCTATCTCTATTATTTTTTTTAATATTTCATCTTTCTTTGCCATATTACAAAAATAAGAATTTTTATTATAGCAGAATGTTTTTGGTAATTTTCATCAGCTAGCTTGGCGGTAACGACAAAAATATGAAAAGTTGGACAAATTAAAAGCTCATCAGTTATCAGGGTGAGATGAGATTGATTTAATGCCCTGACACCAAGCTAACGCAGTGATGCCCAAATTTTATATTTTCTTGTTAGCACCAGTATTTGTTTATTCTGCTAAGTCCATTGGAAATAAAATCGCAATCTTTTCATTTTTTCTGTTAATTGCAGGCATTATCGTCATCATTAATTGACTCAGACTATCAGTAATTTTTGGTTCCATATGGTCAAGTACAAAAGCAATGAATTTCATAGTTACTAAAAAATTTTTAATCGCTGCTTCTGGTTCAACATTCTTTAAATAGTTTTTCATCGTTTTCTTAATGATTCCGCTATCCTCCTTAAATAAAGGAATATCGTCTATATCAAAATAAACATCTTCAAACATTAATGATTTTGAATCTACATTACCATGTAGAAAATTGTTTCTGTTATTAAAAAGAGTTTGAAAATCCTTAAATCGTTGATCTTCAGAATCAATCGATTTTATAAATCCATTACACTTTATGCTCAAATCTTTAACTCTAATATCTATTTCTTGTCTAACGTAGTTATCATATCGTCTTTTATCATTTTTAATCTCCTCCTTGCATAAAACTAATATTACTAAGTTTATAAATGATTCACACAATACAGGACAAAGCATTCTGATGGTTGACCCAATACTTACAGTTCTTTCAATATTATTAATCCAATTTTGATAATCCTTCCAATATTTTTCTCTTTCTTGATCCGTAGAATTTGGGTTTACGGTATTATCAATTTCATTAACATTTAGACTGGCGAGTTCATTTTTCAGATCAACTAGTGTTTTATTAAGTCGTGTAAATGGATTAATAAAAAGTGTATAGCGTTCAAATGCATTATGAACTTCTCCCATTTCTTTTCCGTATTTAGAATATGATGACTTTATACTGCTTATCAATTCTAACCAATCCTCATTAGAGAATTTGATATTCTTTTTTAATTTTAACAATATTTCAATTCCTGAACTTTTGCCAATAAAATGAATTTCATTGTCGTTGCATAATAAATGATAATGCCAATAAATCAAATTTCTTGTTGTTCCAAAATTTTTTGTTGCCATCATAGCTCCCAATGGTATCCCAAAACGAGCTTTTAAATATTTATATAAATCTAATGGAGATAGCTTTTTATCCGTATTTTTTCAGGAGTATATAGATAGGTCATCTCTTTTTTTACCAAGAGTTTCTTTCATGTACTCAATGGAGGCTACTTCCCATTTATTTGTATCAAATACTTCTGTAAGGTTCATTTTTGTTTTTGGTGCTAATTGAGATAGAATAGCGAATTACTCCGCCTATCCCCTCGCAGAGCCGGACGTACAGAATTATTCATGTGGTTTTATTGTTTTTTCAATTGTATTCCCCGATTTTATCGAGGGCAGGCCCCGATATAATCGAGGGCAGGCATGAGATCGCTGCGCTTAGTTCCCGTATCCGGTTCCTCTGTATTTACGTTTCAC
>CAZVTW010000751.1:0-2674 GCA_964629805.1 uncultured Bacteroidales bacterium
GACCTGGAACATATGGAGCCGGTTGATGCCAATTTTGAGAATTTTTTCTACAGATTTATTACCGATTTTGATTTTCAAAAAGAAAGAATAAAATACCCTTACCAATTTTATGTTCATAATATTGAAAATGAAACCGTAGATACACTGAATATTGTAAGGGACAACTATGAAAAAACTCATTTTAATCATCCTGAATATTTTATTATCTACAATAATTTTCAGAAAGAACTGGATAAAACCGATGAAATCTTCCTTCGATATGAATATAATGATTATAGCAAAAATCAGGGATTCAATTTCAGAAGAATAGATGGCAAATGGTATCTTGTAGATGGCTGGGATGCTTCCAGTTAATCGTACGACATTTACCACATCAAAGTCGTTATTTGCTGAAAGCCCTATGGTTTTGAAGTGCCTACCATTCCAAACTCATAATGTGTAAACATCACTTCTTTTTATCATTTTTACATACATATTTGGATTTATAATGAAAAAGTCTCAATTTTATCCAAAACTAATTGAGAGGTGATGTTAAACACAAATTCTTTCTGTGTTAACACATAAAAGCCTTACCTGAAAACGTTTATTATTAACCTATGTCAACTAATGAAAAGAAAAAAATAGATGTATTAATTTTTTTTGAGAGCACAGACAAAGATTCTGTCCTGAAAAAGCTTACCGAATATGGATTTAGTCCGGTTTTATTTCCCGGTGAGATGCGCATTGTGGATTATCTTGAAGCGAACGGAAAAAGTTTTGATGCTATACTCTATCAGGAAGGATTTAATGAAACAGACGAGATTAGCATTTTGCAACAACTTTTGGCGAAAAACTGTCAATTGCCCATTATCATTTTTTCATCTGCAGAAATATATTCCAAAGAAGAAGCTGCATATAAAGCAGGCGCTTTTGACATTTTTACTGGTTTTGTGAATATAGATGAAGATGTAAAAAAGAAGATTAAGAGAACCGCATTATTATACACATCTATCAGAGATACTCAATTTACTAATAAAATAGATGATAATAAATATAAGTCCTTTTTCGGGAATTCTCTTACACCAATTTTATGTACGGATTTATCCACAGGAAAGATCGCAGAAGCTAATGATGCATGTGAAAAACTTTTCAATCTTAACCGTGAAGATATTATTGGCCAGGATCACAAAGATTTTTTACCAAAGAAGAAGCCATTTAAAACCCGCATTACCGGAAGACAGACTATTACGGAAGATGCTGTTTTTGAAACAGAAGGTATTACCAGATTTTACAGAATTGAGAGTAATGTGATCGATATATCAAAACAACGTTACTTATTAAGTACATTTTATGATGTTACATCAGAAAAAAAAGCAGATTTAAAGCTTAAAGAAGAAAACCAGCAGATCATTCAGCAGGAAGAATCCCTTGTAAGGCTATTACAGCAGGAAACTAAGGATCTGACTTCGGGTTTCCGTGAAATTTTAAAATCTGTCAGTAACATTCTGCTTATTGATAACGCCGGTATCTGGTTTTTTGACAAGGAGACTAAAATTTTACAGTGTCAAATGGCTTATGATAAAAAAACCGGTGAATTTACCTCTGGTGAGCAAGTACCTCTCACTAAGGTTTCAAATCAATTTAAATTACTGGTCAAGCTTATTCATACCAGGAATTTTTCAAAAGTTAATCTTATTCATGAGTATCTCCATCAAATTAAACAAACGCTGAGACTGGACATTCCGCTTTGGAAAGACAGGAATATTTTCGGGTGTCTTACTGTAAGCCAGGATAGATCAATACGTCAATGGAAAGAATATGAGCTGAATTTTTTACTCAAAGTTACACATATTATCATTAACAATATTGAAATTAACGAAAGGAGAAAAGCCGAGGAAGCGCTCAAAGAGAGTGAAGAGCAATATCAGCGTCTTTTTGAAAACATGATAAATGGTTTTGCTCTTCTTGAACTCATCTATGATGATAGAGGAAAACCTGTTGATGCAAAATATCTGGCTGTTAATCAGTATTTTGAAGAATTGGTGAATGTCAAACGTCAGGAATTGGTCGGAAAAACTCACTCTGAATACTTCAATACCATTGATAAAAGCCTGTTAGAATTACTTGAACCTTTATTAACCTCCGGGAGACCAGTCAGGTTCGAATATAGCCTGAAAGAAATTGATAAAATTGTTGAAGTATTTGCTTATATTCCCAGGGAGGGCCAAATAGGCGCAATGATGCATGATATCACTGAGCGGAAAAAAGCAGAAAGTTCACTTAAGAAGTCGGAAGCTCAACTCAAGGAACTCAATCAGACAAAAGATAAGTTTTTTTCTATCATTGCACATGATCTGAAAAATCCGTTTAACTTTTTAATGGGCTTTTCATCACTGCTGCAGGATAACATTCATAAATATGAAATCAAAAAATCGATTAAATACGCCGGAATAATCAATGATGCAGCCAAGCAGGGTTATGAGCTCTTAGAAAATCTACTTGAATGGTCGCGTTCGCAGACAGGCGCCATGCAATACACACCTGTAAAGCTCAATCTATATGAAATAGTTGAAGATACCCTTGATTTTTTTGAAACCTCTGTTATGAGAAAAAATATCGAATTAATATCCGATATTCCGAAAGATACTTTTGTAACCGCGGATAAATATATGCTGATGACCATTTTGAGAAATTT
>CAZVTW010000752.1:0-2669 GCA_964629805.1 uncultured Bacteroidales bacterium
GGATTTAGGGTTTTTAATCCAACGAAGAGATCGGACTTTATGGACAGACACTATATTAATAAAAAGAATCCTTACAAAACAGATTTAAAATTCAGGTATGCTTCTTCCCAGGCATTCCTTTCCTGCGGTTCATAAATTTTTGATTCAAAGGAATTTCTGATGACTTCACGAATTTCATCAAGTGAACTTACCTCTCCCAAAGCCATAGCCTGTACCATCAGATTTCCCACGGCAGTTCCTTCAGACGAACCTGTCACAACCGGAATACCGCAGGCATTGGCTGTGTATTGACATAAAAGTTCGTTTTGGGTTCCTCCTCCTATGATGTATAGTTTTTTTATGGTATGCGGAGAAACCTCCCTGAGCTGTTCGAGTGTATAACGGTATTTTAGCGCCAGACTTTCCATAATGAGTCTCACATATTCACCATGCGATGCAGGCTTTTCCTGGTTTGTCCTGTCACAGAAATGATCAATAGCTGCAGGCATATTTTCGGGATTATAAAATGATGTGTCATCAGGATTGACAAATGATTTAAATGCCGGAGCTGACTGGCTCATCTCAATAAGCCGGGGATATGTGTAATTTTCTTTCTCCCAGGCTTTTTTACATTGTTGCAGAAGCCAGAGCCCCATGATATTTTTCAATACCCGGAAGGTATGTTCAACACCTCCTTCGTTTGTTAAATTAAATTTAAGTGTTTCTTGCGAAATTAATGGCGATTTTGTTTCTATTCCCATCAGAGACCATGTTCCGGAACTTATATAAGCCCAGTCGCTTCCTTCTGCCGGTATGGCCGCTATGGCAGAGCCGGTATCATGTGATGCGACTGCAACAACAGGCGTTTTTTGCATGCCGGTCTCTTTGCAAATATCATCTGTCAGTTCACCGATTATTGTTCCGGGATCAACTATATCCTGCATAATATCTTTAGAGATACCCAGTGTCTTAAATAACATTTCCTCCCACTGATTTGTTTTCGGATTATAGAGTTGTGAGGTTGTAGCAAAAGAAAATTCGCTTTTTTTGACGCCTGTAAATAAATAATTGAATATATCCGGTACAAAGAGCAGATCAGTTGCAACTTTCAACTGTGGCATTGTATCTCTCACAGCTGCATGGAGCTGAAAAAGTGTATTGAATTGCATAAATTGTATGCCGGTCAGGTCATAAATTTGTTCACTGGGTATAATATCTGTAAATTCCTGTTTAGCAGTATCAGTGCGTGAATCACGGTAAGCATGGGGAAGACCGAGGAATGAACCATCTTCAGCTAACAAGGCATAATCAACGCCCCAGGTATCTATGGCAATGGCATCCGGCTGAACCTGTTCCTGTTCAACACAAATTTTCATGGCTTTTTTGGTTTCCTCATATAACCTGAAAATATTCCAGTGGAAATGTCCCTGCAATTTCAACATCCCGGTTGGAAATCTGTGAATTTCTTTTAAGGTTAATTTCTCGTTTTCAAGGACTCCAATGATAGCCCTGCCGCTTTCTGCTCCAAAATCAAAAGCTAAGAATTTTTTTTGTGACATGTTTTTTGGTTTTGATTAAAATTTCAAATATTTGGTCGAAAAATGAAGGTTAATGTACCACAAAAATATAATTTTAAGTCTATGAAAAAAGTTTTTAACACAAAAATATTATTATGTTATTTTTTTATTATTGAATACCAATAAATTAGATATATAGTAAAGATGTGATATCACAAATATTGATCAAAATATCATGAACATTGTTCATGATATGATTGTTTGTTTTTTTATATTAAAATTTAGACAATTCATGAAAATATATACTAAGACAGGCGATACAGGTGAAACCTCGCTGCTTTCAGGTGCAAGGGTTTTGAAAAATAATGAAAGACTCGAAGCCTACGGCACCATTGATGAATTAAACTCATATATTGGTTTGCTCAGATCATATGACATGAGCCGTGAGGTCAATGATTTTCTTTTAGTAATACAAAACAAACTTTTTTCTATTGGTTCACTTCTTTCAAAAGACAAAGATATGCCATTTGAAATTCCTGAAATATCCGAACAGGATGTTTCTGATATTGAATCACATATTGACCGTATGAATAATTTTTTAGCTCCCCTGAACAGATTTATTATTCCGGGTGGAAACCGGGAGACCTCTATTTGTCACGTTGCCCGGACAGTATGCAGAAGGGCTGAAAGGAATGTTGTTTCAATAATGATACCCGGAAATAACATTGCCCTGATAATAAAATATTTAAATCGTTTATCCGATTATTTGTTTGTGCTTGCCAGAAAAATTCTGAAAGATTCAGGTTGTCAGGAAGTTTACTGGGAAGATATTCGTTAGAAACTATCATAATAGTTCTTTAATTTAAATATAGCTTAGAAGCACTAAATAGTCCTCATGATTTTTGGCATCAAACACCGATACAGATAACAAATTGATTTTATGACTAATGCAAATTTGTTATATAGTAGTATAATTTACCACACTATTTCATCTGTTTAAATTTTGACCGCAAAATTTTTTTACCGCGAATTTCACCCCGTGAAATAATTATCTCTCATTTAGATATTTCACGGGGTAAACCCCGTGAAATTGTTTCAATCGTTAAAGTTATTTCACGGGGTAAACCCCGTGAAATAATTATCTCTCATTTAGATATTTAACGGGGTAAACGA
>CAZVTW010000753.1:0-2660 GCA_964629805.1 uncultured Bacteroidales bacterium
AACTGATATAAAGATGAATAGACGGGTCTTTGATACCCTTCTCTAATGATTTGTTAAATAAAAACAAAGCCCTGTCATAATTGCCGGATCTCTGATATAGGGTACCAAAATTCATACATCCTTCGGGAGATAAATCATTGACATCCAGTTCATAGAAATGTTGGCGGGAGGAGCCGTAATCACTAAGATAAAAATAACTGTTTGCAAGATTCTCTTTCGAATCGGAATCTAATTCGCCACCCTGAGAAAGTGCTGATTCATAATAATCTATTGCTTCAGTATATTCTTGTTTATTAAAAGCTTTGCCTCCTTTTTTTATCTCTTTCTTTTGAGAAAATAACTGGATCGAATGCAAGGCAATAATCACTGAAATTAATACTATTTTTTTCATAACCGGAATGTTTTTTGCCATTCGCTTTTGGTTTTGTATTACAAAAATTGAACCACAAAAAATATAGACAATCTTTATATCTTCTTTTATACGAAAGTAATAAAAAAAGATTATTAAACATAGCATAAGTTACTATAAATAATTTTCTGTATTTTTTGACCAAAAAAAATCTAAACGGGTAATGCTTTCATGTTTTCTGAGATGTTTTTAAACCATAGCATTTTACCTAATAATGGATAAAAAAATTAAAAATATTATCTTTACATTCTTAACGTAAGAATGAGTTTGAAAATTGAGCCTAAACATATTGTCTTTACGAAAAAGTTGTCTAAGTGTTTTTTTAGAGTTTTCTGGACATTTTGTTTATTGTTTTATGTTCAGATACTGAATGCACAATATGATCTATGGACACTTGGTACAGCCAAAACAATAGCTTATAAAGAATATGAAACCGGTTTGTTTAGCCCCCTCAGGTACGGTATCTCTCCAAGGGTAGAAATCGGGTCATATATTCTTTCCAATGTTTTTTGTCCAAATGTAAGAGGAAAAATTCACTGGTTCACCATAAAGAAATGGGGAATACTTGTTTCTACGAGACATGCTGCATATTTTCCGACATCAGGTTTAAATTACATTGGCAGGAAAGACCCCACGAATACAGAAATGCTTAAACCGGATATCCCTCCACCTCTCGTTTATTCTCCGGAGAAACAATATAGCTGGGAAGTTAAGCCTAAAATCCCTTTCATAGTAATGTTTTCAAATGATATACTTTTGAGCAAACTACTGGTGGAAGAATCCTCCTGTAAACCATCAAATTTATTGTTAACCCTGAAATTAGGTCTCGTCAAAACATTCAAAAAAGGAGAATCGAATATGCCTGTCATAGATGAACCTTTATTATATCACAGGACATCCGGATTTAGGGATACAATTTTGTGGTATGCAGGCGTGGACCTTGAAGGTCATGTCAATGCCTTTTTTGATTTTAGTGTTGATGCTGATTTTTTATCTCTTGACTGGGATGTCGAAAAATTTGCAATTGAACATAAAGCCATGCTCATTTATCCTGTTTCAAATTTTCGAATTATTGGAGGATATAAATTTACCTTCGGAGAATATCCTGACGGATTCAGACCATTTATCTCTCCGGTTTTTGAGATTACATATCATTTCAAAATTCGTGGCAGTCAGGATGGATTATTTAAAAATGACCCATACAAAAGAAAATTAAAACTTACTGAATAAAATATATGTGTTTTTTTTAGATATATCCTTTATAACCGCCTTCCTGTCTGATTAACAACGCCTCAGCAAACGCTATATCTTCAGGTAAAGTTATTTTGATATTCTCCCTGTTTCCCTCTACCAGATGAACATTATACCCCTTTTTTTCAATGACTGATGCATCATCAGTAAATGATGTTTCATATTCCTGGTCAAATGAATCAAGGAGTATGGAACTATTGAAGGTTTGAGGTGTCTGAATAATCCTTAGTTTTTTGCGGTCAACCTGCCTGTTTTTATTCCTGTCTAACATTCTTACAGAATCAAAAAGTCTGATGACCGGAATAGCAGATTTATTATGCCAGGCGCCTGTATAACAGTTATGTATTGTCTGAATATTTACTAGCGGACGAACACCATCATGTATAGCAGTCAAAGAATCCGAATCAATGTACTTAAGACCATTTTGTACGGAATGAAATCTTGTCTCACCACCAGTAGTAATGGTATGAGGAACAGCAAACGAGTAACGGTTGCACAATATACTCCATTGATTTACCTGATTTTCGGGAAGCACTACTATGATATTTAAATCCTTATCATAGCGATAAAATACTTCAATAGTTCTCATAAGGATAATCCTGCCCTTGAGGAGAATAAATTGTTTCGGGATATCCTTTTGCATACGTTTTCCCTGTCCGCCAGCAACAATAATAACATATTTGTTCATAAAAATTATTATTTTTCTCTGTAATTCTACTTTACGACTTTTAAACGTCCTCCTGTTTTTCATCTTTTCTGTAATACCTGTCAATATCGCGCTGTCTCTTGTAATGCCTAATTCTCATTTGCTCCAGTCTTTTTTCATCTGTTTAAATTTTGTCCGAGAAATTTTTTTTATCCGCGAATTACGCGAATTACACGAATTAATTAACTTTCAGTTAATTTTTTAATCATCCACGTGTGTGTTTAAAAATCTTAATCATGGATGTTTCATATTGTCTAAAATTTGTATTGTATATACACATGAAGCAGCTTGTCC
>CAZVTW010000754.1:0-2649 GCA_964629805.1 uncultured Bacteroidales bacterium
CCGGGGCAAGAGTTTTTGCGCCTTGGCAAAGAACAAAATAACTTCGTTTATTCTGCACAGTTTATTTCGAATCAAGCCCTAAGCAAAAACACAAAAAATATTGGCATTTTTTATTTCTCGGTTTTCACTTTACTTATGAAAATAAACCGTATTTTCCTGTTTCAACCTTAGGAGAAAATAAATTGTGGTTCTGTTTTCACCTTATTCCCTTATTGATAACCTGACAAATAAGGCAATAGAGTAAAGTGAGATTGTAACATTTTTCTACTAAGAGAGGTTTAAATAGTGTTCATCCATAAAGTAAGTGTCTTGGCCGGAAAGTTCGGGGTCGGGACGGATTAAAAATCATAAACCACAGTGTACTAATATACATGCTAATTTCTCTCATCCTTCACAGACTAAAAGTATCTTCAACTATAAAAGTTGTGCCTGAATTTGCATCCGGCACAATTGAATTTTTCGGGCGGTACTTTTTGCCGCTAATTTACATATGAATATAATCATCGCCGGATAAATTCTGTCTGTTAACCCTTTTTATCGCCAGTACCTTTAATACACAAATCTATCCGGTTCATCCAATTCTTTTAGTCAGTTTTCTCATTCATGTTATGAGTCTGCTCCTAAAAGACTCTTTATTCCGACCAGGATAATGTACTTTCATTTTTATATAAAACGTTAAATATGAGCTCCCTGTCACTGACAGGAAGGTTTCAGACTTGGTCGGGAGCTTCCTGTCAGTGGCAGGAAGGCTTCGGACATGGTATGGCTTTACCTTGTCATGCAAATTCAATTTATAAATTTATCAATAAAATTCAAAAGCATGGATTTTTTTCTATTTTTGTATAATCAAATGATATTATAAATTACATTTAACCAGTTTTTATTATGAAACTACTTGAAGGGAAAACAGCCCTGGTTACAGGCGCAGCAAGAGGAATCGGAAGGCATATTGCAATCTGTCTTGCATCAGAAGGAGCAAATATTGCCTTTACAGATTTACAAATCACTGAAGAAGCGCAAGCAACTGAAAAACAGCTTTCAGAGCTTGGTGTTAAAGCAAAAGCCTATGCATCAGATGCGAGTAATTTTGAAGAGACACAACAGGTTGTCAATGAAATTCTCAAAGAATTCGGCCAGGTTGATATACTTGTCAACAATGCCGGTATCACCCAGGATACTTTACTGATGCGCATGACAGAGGAGCAATGGGATGCAGTCATAAAAGTCAATCTGAAATCAGTCTTTAATTTCACAAAAGCGATACAGCGTAGTATGCTAAAACAGCGTTCAGGTTCAATTATTAATATGAGTTCTGTTGTTGGTGTAGCAGGAAATGCGGGGCAGGCAAACTATTCAGCCTCTAAGGCAGGGATAATTGGCTTTACAAAATCTGTTGCACAGGAACTTGGCTCCCGCAATATCAGGTGTAACGCCATTGCCCCGGGGTATATTCAGACAAAAATGACAGAGCAATTATCAGAAGACCAGCGAAAAGCCTGGGAATCTCAAATTCCTTTACGCCGGGGCGGAAAGCCTGAGGACGTTGCCAATGTTGCCTTATTCCTGGCTTCCGATTTATCTGCCTACGTCACAGGGCAGGTCATCAACGTTTGTGGGGGTATGAGAACCTGATATTAGTTGATATTATCACTTTTCATGCGTTCAGTCAAATGTAAATTAATCCTTTGTTAAAACACCGTATATCATGAAAGGCAAAATTGCTACCCCAATATTGAATGTCCGGTTAGTACCGGCAGGAAAAATTGTAGGCCGGATTGGACTGAACGAGGTTGTCAGGATTACTGACAGGAACGATGAATGGCTCGAGATAGAATATGAAGGCATGAAAAGGTATGTAATGAAGGAATATGTCTTTGAGCGTGGTGATCCTGTAAAACGGGGCAGGATAAATATTGACAAACTGAATGTCAGAAACAGGCCAAGCACCGGGATTGGTGATATTGTGGGCGCTTTTAAATTTGGCGACAGGGTAAACATACTGGAAGAATACACAGACTGGTTAAAAGTTATATACCAGGACAATATCGCCTATGTAGCCAAAAAATTTGTTGATTTTGATTCGGCCTTCAGGGATGAAGTACGGTTTTTTACTGCCGAACGTGCCGCCAATGGCGACCGAATCATCAAAAGAGGTAAAGTAAATGTACGGTCTGTACTCAGGGTTAGAAAAAAACCCGGCAAGGAGATTATCGGAGAGGTTAAAGCCGGAACCATTGTTAACATTCTGGATGAAAAAAATGACTGGTACTGCATTGAGTTTGCCAATGACAAAGGATATGTTGCAGCTAAATATGTTGATGTCTTTAAAGGTTATATCCGGGATAAAGTCAGGGTATTTGACCGTGCCCACATAAACGGAAAACGAATCGGCAAACTCAGGGAAGATGACATTGTTTATATTCTTGAAAATAAAGACGGCTGGGTGAAATTTCTGGCCAAAAAGAACAAGTACGGATACTTGCCCACAACAGACCTTACTTCATCTGACGGAAAAATAATCGGGGATTTTCTATATCTTTCGAAAGATTTCAGGGAGATGCCACTTGAGCCACGCCGGAAGCTGAAAGAATCAGGTTCCAGGGCTACCATAGCGACAATCAGGATTTGGAATAAATATGGTAACATGAT
>CAZVTW010000755.1:0-2644 GCA_964629805.1 uncultured Bacteroidales bacterium
CCAGTGACTTCCACCCTGTCAAGGTGACACTCTAAACCAACTGAGTTAAATGCCCATTTATGAGTCCACTCCTAAAAGTCCATTTGTTGCCAAACTCGTCGTTATTTTAAATTTTTGAATCCTCATTAACAGACAGTTAACTCCGGCTCAAATATTTAAAATGCCCCCGACATTTTATTTACGAGGGCAGGCTTGATTTTGACAAAAATCATCCTTTTAGGAGTAGACTCATTTATCGTTTTGTTTATCACCAACGATTTTTCACTGCAAATATAAAAAATCATTCCATATTGAAGGAATTTTTTTTGCAAAAAAAATAAATTTCTGATTAACGAGTTATTAATTCAGTTACTGAATGAATTGAAATATGGGTCACAGAATATACCTGATAGCATTAATTTTTGTTTATTTTTTCCAGCCATTATGCTCTTCCGGGCAAAAACAGGAAACGAGTATGATTATTCGTTCTGAATTCATACTAGACAGCCTTTTTAATCTTTTTCTCGAATATCCTGATGATCAGGTTAGAAAAGAGATTAATGGCAAGATACTATCTGAAATTGAAAGCATCCTTCATAAACCGGAATCCTTTCATTACCCTTTTGATTCCCTTAATTTTGTATTTATTCAAAAATCTGCAGATGAAAAATTTAAAATTTATAACTGGAATGTTGCTTTTAATGACGGCAGTTATGAATACTATGGATTCATTCAGATGATAAATAATAATGGTGTTTCGGTTTTAGAATTACATGATCATTCCGGGTCTGTAAAGAATCCCGAATATCAAACCCTCACACCTAAAAACTGGTACGGCGTATTGTACTATGATATTATCACGCCCAAAAGAAAAAAAGATGATTATTACATATTACTCGGTTGGGACGGAAACGATGATTTCACCACAAGAAAAATTATTGAGGTACTGAAAATCTCGCCCGAAGGCAAAATGAATTTCGGCCTGCCAATTTTCAGAATGGGCAATAGCAACAAAAAACGCATTATCTTTGAATATTCAAATACATCATCAATGACTTTACGATATGATAAACGTGAAAAAGCAATCATTTTTGACTTATTAGCGCCTGAAAGCGCCCTTTATGAGGGGAAATATGAATTTTACGGCCCTGATGGCACTTATGATGGCCTTTTCTATAAACGTGGTATTTGGATTCATAAATCACATATTGACATTCGAAATCCGAAAAAGAAATAAACGAATGGCTTGATGCGAAATAAACTGTACTGAATTAAAATGTTCAGGTTATTTCGTTTCAAGTCCTATAATCATGAAAAAAAAGACAAAAAAAATATTGTGGATCAGCTTGTCCATTTTTGCCATAATCATCGTTATTATTGGAATAGTCGGATATAATTTTTACAAATCTACTTTTGCTGATGAAGAAATTACCGGTGAGGTTGGAGATATTCCGGCGACTACCGGCGAAACCGGACAGATACAAAAAGGCGAATTTGACTGGCCTTACTGGCGCGGGCCTAACTTCAACGGAAAAAGTAATTTCACCGGTATTCAGAAAAACTGGAGCAACGGATTACAAAAACTGTGGGAAGTGGATTATTTATGCCAGGGGCGTTATTCGGCAACCTGGTCAGCACCGGTTGTTCAGGGAAATCAGCTTATCATTTGTGGTCGCGATGATAAAAATGACCTGGTATTTTGTCTGAATGCAAACAACGGCGAATTAATTTGGAAAGGTTCATATGAAGCAGAAGCAGGTACCAGTCACGGCCCTGGGTCACGGGCTACACCCTGGATTGATGATGACCGGGTTTATACATTTGGAAGGAGTGGTGATTTGGTATGCTGGGATTTGAGCAATGGCAAAATACTTTGGCATTCAAATGTAGAGGATGAAGGCGGTGAAGAGCCTACCTGGGGACATTCGTCATCGCCTTATGTTTACAAAAATCTGGTGTTTGTTCAGGGTGGCGGAACTGCGCTGGTATGTGCTTTTGATAAAATGTCAGGAGAATTGATCTGGAAATCCGGCGAGGGAGATGCAGGTTATGCAGCCCCGGCTCTGCTTGAGCAGGAACAAGATACAGTTCTCCTGATATTCCATGCAGAAGCGCTTTCGGGCATTGAACCTCACAACGGAAAATTCTATTGGTCTGTGCCCTGGCTGACTGATCATGGCGTTAATGCCACAACACCAGCACTGTACGGAGATAAGATTTTTATTACCTCTGATTATGGATACGGTTGCATGGCATTGACTTATCAGGGAACATCAGTTGATTCATCCTGGCGAAATGAAGTTATTGCTTCTCATCATTCCGACCCTGTGATTATTGATGGCTATATCTATGGTTATTCGGGCATGAGTGGCAGAAATACGGGTGATTTTAAGTGTGTTGAACTGGATACAGGAAAAGAAATGTGGACAACTGATAAAGTTGGATGGGGCACTATCACTTATGTTGACGGACATCTTATTTGTTTTGACATAAAAGGAAACCTCTATCTTGTTGATCCTCATTCGGATAAACTCCGCATTGTTTCAGATTTCAAAAATGCCATACCTGATGTAAAAACACATTCCTGGACTGTACCGGTTTTTGCAAATGGCAAATTATATGTAAGATATCTACAAAGATTAATATGTTACGATTTGAATCAAAT
>CAZVTW010000756.1:0-2641 GCA_964629805.1 uncultured Bacteroidales bacterium
TCTAAATAATTTATAATCAATCGAAATTTATTTATACAATAATTATACCTTTTCTCATTATAATCTCTATTAACATTTATGAGTCCCTCAATAAGGGCAATGTCATACAACGACATCCGCCCCCACCACGTGAAAGTTCCGAACCTTCAATAGTTATAGCGACTTTAGAATGAAATGTGTAGATTTTGTTAATATCATCTACCGCCATTTTTGCATCAATAATTTCAAATCCTTTTTTGTTCAGAGCCTCAAGAGTATGTTTATTTCTGGAATATCCCATTATTTTTCCCTTGCCAATCGAAAAAAAGTTTGCCCCACTGTGCCATTGTTCTCTTTCCTGATTCGTGGGTTCATCTCCTCCGCAACTGATGAAATTAAAATCCAGTCCGGCCCTTTTTAACGCTTTGGGGAAGCTGTCCATTTGTTCTATTTTTATCACTTCACCGTTACTAACCTGAATCAAAAAAGTCTGAAATCTGTTTTTTTGTGTTAACAAAGGATTATAAACCAGGCAGACATGACTGTCTATAATGGTAAAGACCATATCAAGGTGAATGAAGGACTCAATATCTATGGGTAGCTCTTGTATGACAGCAAAAAAATCCGGTTTTCTTTCTTTTAGTTTGTTGATAACACTATCGATACCAAGAGCATTAGTTCTGGCGCCCAAACCAAATAAAATAACATCATCCTTTGCAATAATGACATCTCCTCCTTCTATATTTGCTCCCGGAAGATAATCCTGTCCTGTAATAATATTATTTTCAAATGACTTAAAGATATTGTGATTTCGAAAAATATATTTTACCAGAATTGCTTCTCGTTCCCTGACATTATTAGCCATATTAGAGACAAAAAGTGTATTGTTTATACAAAAAGCAGTATCGCGAACAAAGAAAAAATTATTCAGGGGTTTTAATATATATTTGTCAGGGTTCAGGTAATTCGTCAGATTGTCTTTTCTGAGGGGAATACCTTCAATCAGGAGTTTTGCAAGCGTTAAATTGTCAAGTGTGCGTAATAAATCGGGTATGTATTGAACATTTTCATTTTGACAAACTTCATGAAGCAATGCTTGCTTTAATTCTTCCTGCCTTAGGATGTCTGTTAATAGATTTGTAATATAAAACACATCTGTTGTATGCTTTAAAACTGATTCAAATACATTGTACTCAGCACTTGCGACAGATAGATTAAGAATGTCACTATATAAAGCTCTTTGTGCATTTTTAGGAACCATGTTTTCAATTTCCCGTCCGGGTTTATGTAAAACAACAGTTCTGAGGAGCCCGGTTTCATTATTTATTTTAATACTTTTTTTCATTCTCCAGGCATTTTAATTTTGAAAAGAAAGCAGGCCCGGATGGGGCTCTTTTCTAAAATGCAGCTTTTTTTCGCTAATAGATGTTAACCTGTTCACCAAGGTTCAGATCAACAACCTGAATGTTTGTATTACCAATTCCCAGTTCTTTTAATTCAGCCATTTTAACCATATCTCTGGGAAGTGTGTTCAGGTTATTATTCCATAAATTTAAATTTTCAAGATTTCTAAGCAGGGTTATTTCTTCAGGGATGGAATTTAATTTGTTGTCAGACAAGTCTAAAAAGACAAGACTTTGCATTTTTCCTATTTCCGGGGGCAATTCAGTAAGTTTGTTGTTGCTGAGATATAATTCTTTTAAACTTAACATTTTTCCTACAGCTCCCGGTAAAGAAACGAGTTGATTATTTGCAAGTCCCAGACTTAAAAGACTTTGAAGATTACTTTCTTTATCCGGAATCGTTTTAAGCAAATTGTCATCAAGATAAAACTCACGAAGGTTAATGAGTCTGCCTACCTGATACGGAAGTGATTTTATATCATTATGAGCCAGAAATAAGTCGCGAAGTGTTTCTATTTCACCAATTTCGCCCGGAATTGTTGTTAGTTGGTTGTATGATAAATCAAGGACTTCAAGATTTTCAAGTTTGCCTATTTCTTTCGGAATTTCAATAAGTTGGTTTTCTGCAAGGTAAAGTTTATTCAGATTTTTAAGTTTACCGATTTCTTTTGGTAGTGTCCGAAGTTTATTTTTATGAAGGCCCAAGGTGTGTAGGTTCTCGAGTTCACCAATCTCCGGAGGTAATTCTTCTATTTGGTTTTCATCTATAAACAAAACCTGCAGGTTTTTGAGTTCGGCTATTTCCGGGGGTAAAGTTTTAAGCCTGTTGACATAAAGATATAATCTTTGCAGGTTTTTCAACTCACTTATTTCGCCGGGAAGTTCAGCAAGATCGCTTGCGTACAAATCAAGTATATATACATTCTCCGGTTCTATTAAAGCTTCTTCAAGGGAGATATACTCTTTCTGAAGTTCCAATTCCTGGGAGGACAGCAATTGACCTTTTAATATGTGGATATTAAATAAACCTATTGGTAACAGAAGCAACAATAATTTAACTCTCATTTTTAAATGCTTTATGTTTTAAATGTTTTAAGTCAACGAATTTTTTGGTTCATCAAATGACGAAGTTATAAAATTAATATTTTTTACTTGTCTTTTCAAAACTAATCTGACAAATTTTATTTATTTTCTTCATATACGAATCAAATTATTACAATAATTACACCAAAAAAGCATTCTTAGAATAACTATAAAAT
>CAZVTW010000757.1:0-2639 GCA_964629805.1 uncultured Bacteroidales bacterium
TTGGATTAATACTCGCTCTGATTAAAAAAGAATGAAATAGAAATCTATATCCAAGTCGCAACACATAAATATTTCCGACAAATCTAAAGTCATAATCATCAATAGAAAGTGGCATACCAAATCCGAATTCAAAATAATGTTTTCCTTTTCCATAGAGAAAATTGGTTTGCCAGGGAATAAATAATTGCCAGTTATTTAAATTTTTAGTCCCTCCGATATGAAGGATTTGTGTAAAAGATAATCCAACACCTGGTGCGAATATTATCCTTTCGCCCATGAACATTTTTCTCTCGTAATGAATAGATATTGGACCATAACCTGTTCCTCCTAACTCGTAAAATAAACTGTTCTTATCCTTGTGCTTAAAAGATTCTTGTCCATTTGCTTCATTTACAAACAACAATATCAAAAATATCTTAAAGAGGCATTTTATCCCTGACGGTAGTCCTGTCATGTTTCAACTATTCGATTTTAAAAAAATCACTCAATTTTGATTGTCTGATAGCAGATTTCAAAGTTTCACTCCCCATGGTGAAAAATCAACCGGTTTCCAACGGTTATCATTAAAAATGCAGATTTCTTTATACCCAATATCCAGGAGCAATTTCGCTGCCTGTTCAAAATGGTTGTTAAGTTCAGCCGGCCGGTGGGCATCAGCGCTAATAGTGACCGGGATGTTCTGTTCCCGGCAGATTTGAAGTGTTTTCCTGTCAGGATAAAAATCATACTTCAATTTTTTGTATACTCCCCTGGTATTGACTTCAACAATGCACCCCGATGCAGCAATGTTAATGATAGTTTCCTGCACAAGTTCCTGATGCCACTTCTCCTCCGGATTGAAAAATTTGTTATCCCTGTTGAATTTTTTTATCAGGTCTAAATGAGCAACAACATCAGGCGGATTAGTTGTGAGCATGGCATTCACTTGCCGGTAGTAGTATTCCACCATGTTCCTGATATTTCCGGAGAAAATATTCTCTAATCCACATTCAAAAGACGCGGGTGTATGATCTGCTTCAAAATATTTACCATTATCATATTGCCCAAGAAAATGAATACCGCCGATGATATAGTCTACTTTATCCCTGAAAACACCGGTATCTGTTACCCCGTCAACATAATCAGCTTCAAGACCACTGTAAATGACAATTTTATCCTGGTACTGATTTTTTAACCGCTGTATCTCTCCCAGGTATTCGTCCAGCTTAGAATATAGCATATTCCATTCTGTCCTGAAGGGAACAGGGGCATGGCCCGAAAATCCCAGTACAGGCATGTCAAGTTTTATCGCCTCTTTTACATATGCTTCCGGTTCATCTTTTCCGTCACAATAAAAGGTATGTGTATGATAATTCGTCCAGGCCATTTGATATATTATTTTTTTAGATTTGGATTCATGTTTTTAGTTTTGGCTTTAAGGCTATCAATAAGTAAAGTATCACGCCTGATACTAAAAAGGGAATCATTAAGTTCAGCTCCAAATTCAACAGTATCAATTGCCACGGTCCTCTGCTCCTGTCCCCTGATAGTTGTTATTATTTTTGTTGAAACCGGTCTTTCACCAAATGTTTTGTAACGGTAAAAGAATGATTCAACATCAGATTCAGCATACATCACTCTCGCCGGTTGTTTGACAGCCAAAAGCCTGTATGAAGATGTGTCAATAAATAAGTTGCCATAAAAATCAATTGAATCATTTTTAAAAAGAATATGATATGTTTTTGATGTGTCAATATCATAAATACCTCTATAGAGAATTTTATTATGAAGCGTGTCTGTGTATTTAAGGAGCGTGTCAAGCTTTATCTGTAAAGCATAACGATCAGAAATAGCATTTGGCAGAAAAATTGTGTCTTTTCCCCTCCAGGGGAAGATACCCCAGGCCTTTTGCCCGTCATACACAAGTTTGAGTGTATCCTGGTCTAAAAATGTTTCATGTCTTATTTTGGCCTGATTTAATGTATAAATGGTGAAATGAAAAACAGTATCTTCTTCATGCACCCTGCCCCTGATAACTGATGTATGAGGTTCTGTATGGGTATTGAAGCCCGATTTTTCCAGGAACCGGTTAAATATTTTTTTTGCAGAATCCTGCATGAGACTGTCTGTCAGGCTGTCTGCTTCCTGGGCAATCAAATGTTTACCGGCACAGAATAACAGGCAAATAAAAAATAATGTATATTTGAAAATATGGTACATTTTTAACAATTCACAATTTTACGTGTTTGGATTTGCTAATCAAAAAAATCGAACAATTATTATCCATTATATTGTATTTCCATCTTTTGTAAATATGGAGGTATTCTTCATATTTATTCATTTTAAAAACTTTTTATAGCCTGTCTTATTTTAATGAGTTTTGAAAGCAGGTCATCAAGTTTATCAAGCTGCAACATATTAGCGCCATCCGATTTAGCAACAGAGGGATCGGGATGAGTTTCGATAAATATACCATCTACACCGATGGCAATACCAGCCCTGGCAATTGTCTCAATCATCTGTGGCACACCACCTGAAACACCTGTGGGTTGGTTTGGCTGCTGGAGAGAATGGGTAATATCCAACACAACCGGGTATCCAAAATTCCTCATCGTTGTAATTCCCCTGAAATCCACCACCAAATCCTGGTATCCGAACAT
>CAZVTW010000758.1:0-2636 GCA_964629805.1 uncultured Bacteroidales bacterium
GCAAATTATATGTAAGATATCTACAAAGATTAATATGTTACGATTTGAATCAAATGTCATCTTAACCTGGCTGAAGTTCTGAAAAATATTCAATAACATGTGAAATATACGTTTTTGACACAGGCAGGCTAATATTTTCAGGGTACTCAAGTTCAATTCGGAGCCCTTCCTTGTCCTTTCTGATTATTTTTACAAACTCAAAATTTACCATGTAAGACCTGTGACAGCGAAAAATTTTGTAAGGACTGAGTTTTTCCTCCAGTGATTTAAGCGTGTTTCGTAACATGTATTTTGACATCTTCCCATTTCCTTTGTATCGGATAGTGACATAATTGTCAGAAGCTTCAAGATAGATGAGTTCATTGGACTTGATAGAGAAACGGAGAGTTCCTTTTTCGTCAAAAAAAGGGATCATGGTTAACGCATGTATTCTGCCTGTTTCCTGAAGGTCTGTGTAATCTTTAAGTTTTTCATCTTTTTCCCGCCACGAGAAATATAACCAAAGGATGGAATATGGTAATAAAAGGGTTAGCGCTGTATTTCTGACAGAGGCTCTCAGCACAATATCATTTTCACGGGGATCATCCAGAAACAAAATGACAAAAGCCGTATAAAATAGCGCCATACTCATTATCTCAGCTAATATCCATACCGAATACTGAAGATAGTTAATTGTTCTTTTTTTTTGCATAATAAAACATAATAATCCTGCTGATGACAACGACCAGCATTCCGGTGAGTATGATGAGACTGGAATAAAAAAACAGGGTTATTTTTGTAACATGGAACCAGTAATTAATGCCAAAAGGAGCATACAAATTAATAAATACCAATGCAAAAGCTGCAGTAAACAGCACTGTGTTTATGATATTTTTTCTTTGAATTAAAAAATCAGGAATATTTTTTTCCCAAATCAGCATATTGAATAAATATATCGTCAGATTTAAATACAAATGTAATCATTCTATCCAATATTTTTTAAGGTTTCTTCCTTTTCTGCTCTCAAAATATGATAAACTATTCACCCCTGTATAGAAAATTCCACCCCACATTTTGTATATTTATCCCTGTTTCAGATGCAAAGCACCATTAATTTGTTCGTATGCGTCAACTCATATTTTCTTTGTGAAAAAAAGCTATGAATTACACAAATGATTATTTTGAACTGGCCAAAAAATTTGATGTTCATTCTGAATTCATCCATCTTCCTGAACATCATCTAAAAATTCGCTCCTTTGATTTCGAATCAGAAAACAATCATATATTGGCCGGAGGTTTAGACCTGATTCAAAAGGAAAAAGATATATTGTCCAACCATTCTGATTCTACTATTGCAGAAAATAAAAAATTTAAATACTGGATTTTTTTTCCGGACGAGGATAAACAATACGAAAATGCTGTCATCTTGCTGCATGGCCTGAACGAGCGCAAATGGATAAAATATCTGTGCTGGGCAAAAAATATTGTCATCAACACAGGTAAACCTGTCATCCTGTTTCCAATTTCTTTTCATATGAACCGTGCTCCTCAGTCGTGGGCAGACAGACGAAAGATGGTATTACTTTTTAATAAACGAATATCAGAGCACCCTGATGAAGAGGCAAGTTATGTCAATGCTGCTATCAGCGAGCGACTAACAAATATACCGGAACGTTTTGCCTGCTCAGGCTTTCAGACAATCATGGACATTGTGGATGTGGCTGAACAAATAAAAATGGGTACTCATTCATTATTTAAAAAACATACATCCCTGGATTTTTTTGGTTACTCAATTGGAGCACTCATTACCCAAATGCTCATGCTGACAAACCCGAAAAACCTCTTCGAAAAAAGTAAATTTTTCCTCTTCTGTGGTGGTTCAGTTTTTGAAAAAATGAACGGAATGTCTAAATATATACTTGATTCGGTTGCCTGCAAAAAACTAAAAGATTTCTATTCAAATGAAAAAAATTGGGAAAAATCCCCACTCCCCTTCCTTGAACTCCTTCATGTAAAAGACATTGGTACATCATTTCAGGCAATGATCAGGGGTGAATGGTTCAAAAAACTTCGGGATGATATTTTTTCTGCCCTTCATAAGCAAATATTTGCTATTTCCCTGCTCAAAGACCACATTATTCCACCGGAAGGAATTATTGACACACTCATTGGAGCCAGAAAATACAAAACTTCCACAGTACAGGTTGTTGACTTTCCCTTTCAATATTCACATGTAGCTCCTTTTCCAGCTTACACTGATACTGGTAAATCAATAATTGTTGATGATTATTTTGAAGACATATTCAGACAGGTTGCCGCTTTTTTTAACAGAGAGCATTAATTTGTTTATGATTCCATACAACATACCCTCAACCAATTAAATATCTCTGAAATTTATTATTTTTCACGACTGATGTCCAAGTAATAACTCAAAAATTTACAATCATGAAATACAATATCTTTCTTTCTCTTTTATTATTGATTTTTTTATGTACTCAATGTAAAAACAACACGCAAATGAATCAGAATAATACCGGGAATAATCCTCTGCTTGCGGATTTTGACACACCTTTTGAGGTTCCGCCCTTTGAGAAAATTCAGGAACATCATTTTATTCCTGCTTTAGAAGAAGGGATGAAAAGACAAAAGGATATTAT
>CAZVTW010000759.1:0-2635 GCA_964629805.1 uncultured Bacteroidales bacterium
GAAAAATTCATCAGGCTGAAAAATAAATACGATGATGAAAAAAAACCTTCAGTCTTCATTTTCTTTGCTATGGAAGGCTTCACCAAAGATGCCGAAAAAAAACTGGGAGATAACGGAATTTATTTTGGCGATACCGTGAAATATCCGGTGATATAGCTGCTCCCTGATATGCATATTTTTGACCATCCGCATATTCAATTCTCATTTTCTGTTCAATACTTTCAAGACATTCGCCTTATCCCCGATAACACCTGTCAAATCTTTCGGTTTTAAATGACTCTCATACATTAACAACGTGTAAATATTTGTTTTTAAGGATTTTAAATGTAGCTTAGAAACGCTGTTTCAGGCACAGGTTACTAACCTAACCCACACTAACCAAAAAATTGACTATCTCATTTCATTAAATTTTCCTGAACCTGCATCAGCATTGGAATGAGTCTGAACATATCATCATCCTTGTTTTTTTCGCTTTCATCCAACTCTTCAAAATCCACGAGCAGATTATGTACCTTAAGCTGGTCTTTTAGCTTTTTGTTCAGGCTTTTATCATTTGTAAATTCTCCGTATCTGAATCCAAATACATATTTTTCTGCCATCCAGCGTTTGTGCTCAAGTGCTGACAATATTTGTTTTGATTCATCTGCTGATTGTTTACTAAAAAAAGTTCGTACCTTGGTTTTTACAGGTAAATGTCTGACAACATATCGATTGGAGTCTTTTTTATGGTCAGACAAAGGATACCAGCATGATAATATGCCCAGTTTCTTTTTCAGCATGATTCTTTGACTGTTTGTCAATTGATCTTTGATTCCAGGATAGTTCACAATAAAGCGGAAAACAAAGGATTCAAGTTCGCGGAGAAAATTACTGGTCTTGAATTCGTACGCCACAAATGTATTCTCAACATCACTGATACATTTTTGCAGTGTCTGCCTGCCTGATTCGTGAATATATGATTCAAGGATATGATAAAATTCATACTTAACGGTATAATAATAATTGACAATCTTGGCCAGGATATCAGCCTTTTCGTTTTGGTCAATAAGTCTTTTCTTTGTGCAGCTATCAGAAAATAACCTTACAAACCTGATATTGAAATTATTCTGCAGTGCAGAGAAGATATTTTCACCAGCCCGTTCTGAGTGTTTAACATTCAACAGACCAATAATTTCAGTTTGTTCATGCAGACAGGCAATAACCGGTATGTCATGCAATTGTTTCGATCTTGAAAAAAGAAGTTGTTTGATATATTTTGAGTTATTCATGACAGCAGCATCATCATCGCCAAAAACATAATAAATAACTGTTTCCAGAAGGCATTGTTCGATGTGCCCTGTTGAATTTTCATCATAAAACAAACTATCAGTCTGTTTTATGGGTATTAAGCGTATAAACCGATCAATAAACGGGAATTTAAAATAGATGCTTTTTACTATTTCTTCTACATCCTGATGCACCAAATACACTTTTATATTCTCTTTGTGGGGATAATGACTCAATATCATATTTTCTGTCATAAATGCTTCGGCAGTATTATTGTAGCCAACGATTGCGATTGACAATGGCTGTGAGGATTCACCGTTCATTTCCGTTGTCACATTTGGTGGGTACAAATCATAGATGATACGGGCTGTTTCCTGGTATAAGTTAAATGTATTGATATCGAAAGTTGCCGTATCATGAAACAATTCAAGGTAATCTTTCAACACCTGGTTATTGTCCCATCTTTCTATATGAACCAGTCCTTTGACGGGATGTGTATATCCTTTTTCGCGGTAAAGGCCGGACATGAGATTTGCAATATGGATGTTTCGCTCATCTTCACCGGTCAGGATTAAAAAACGCTTTGCCTTGTTGAATCCGGCCAGTGTAATTGTTTCCTTTTCCAGGGCATTTCCTGTTATCACTTTGCCACCATTTCTTTTTACAACATTTATCGATTCATTTTGTGGATTTTTTTCTATCACAACAATCCTTTCATTCTGCTTTGTAAGTTCATTGGCCATTCTCCTGCCAATTTCTCCCAGACCAATAATGATTGTATGATTTTTGTAGAAATATTTAACCACAAACAGGCGGTACCAATTTTCGATGTGGGTAACTACAAGAACAAATATGCCATAGCCAATAATTGATGCTGCGATAAAACGTGCAATGAGGATAAATGAATTTTGAACAAAGGTTTCATTACTTTCCAGCAAAAACATCTGTAGAATGACATATAATTTCGAAAAAAAACCAATTTTTTCTGTCTGAAAAGCTGTGCTGAAACCAATAAAGCCAAACAAAAAGACAAAAAACGTTAAAATTGCAATGAAAATGGGTAAAAGTCGCTTAATTTTCATGATTTGTTTCATATGATTAAATTTTATCCGCGGAATTTTTTGTCCGCGATAATTTTTTTGTCCGCGAATTACGCGAATTAATTAACTTTCAGTTAATTTTTTAATCATCGACGTGTGTCCCGATATCTTCGATTTCGAGGATACCCGACCAAAGGTCGGTATGTTAAAAAACCATTATTATGGATGTTTCATCTCTCAGCTTTCACCCTTTAGCTTTTTGCTTCTTTTTTCCTCTTCATGACGCTTAAATCGACCTGGCGGACGATTTAAGGTCATTTTATGGCAGT
>CAZVTW010000760.1:0-2634 GCA_964629805.1 uncultured Bacteroidales bacterium
GTTGTCTTTAAAAATGTCATGTTAATTGTTTTTTTTTGTTTTACAATTTATCTTTACAAGGATTTTTGAATATCTACTGATATTCATACCTCTTTTCTATTCTCTCCCGTCTCCCGACTTCCGTCTTCCGTCTTCCGTCTCCCGACTTCCCTCTCTATCTAACCACACATTTCCCAAAAACAGCGGAACAAATAACACCATCCTGATGACTTGTGACTGCCATACCGACATATACGTTTTTTGACATCCGGACAGATGCCGTACCTGTTTCATCCCATTTCCTACCATCGAATGAAGTATAGCCAAAAAAATCATTTCCTGTTCTTACCAATTTTACCCAATATGGTGCTTTTATTCCCTCTACGCTACCGGATGACTGGCTGTTCTGGCCTGGACTGTCTCGTTGCTGGTATGTCCCGCCATTTTCTGATGATATTGCCATATATGTATTTCTTGCATTGCCGTGTAATGTTTCACGTATCATTATTCCGGCTTTAGCCCAGGGATGAGTATTTTCTATAGATTCTATTTTTGCAAATATTTCAAAATCACCTTTTATTTGCTGATGTGCAAAATGAAAATTGTCACTATTGTTCCAGATGTCATTACCAGAACCTTTGACCACAAATTGTCGTTTCAGGCATGTCAGACTCCCGGCAGTATCCGGACGACCAACATCTGCTGATAACCAGGGATAGCACGGATCATTTTTATCCTTGATAAGGATGTTTACCACTGCTTTTTCAGATATAGTAAATCCATCACTTATAGCATAGTGAAAACTATCCTGACCGGCAATGCTTTTCTTATATGTATACACAAATTCGTTACCGGATTTCATTAATTCACCTAAAGCAGGTTTTGAATACTCATGAATATAAATAGAATCCCTTTCGCGGTCAAAATCATTTCCCAGGGCATTTATCGTTATCTGTTTCCCCGGGTATAATTGAACATAATCAGTCTTTACAACAGGCTTTTTATTTTCATTCACTTTTACTTTAATAAATGCTTCTTTTGATTCCTTATCTCCATCTGTGATAGTATATGTAAAACTATCTACACCAACGAACCCTTTCTTTGCCATATATGTTAATAACTCATCGTCCTGAGTCAGTTTTCCCTGTTGAGGAGAAGCAACTTTCTGCAGTGAGATTTCTTCTTTATCCCAAATTGAGCGATTTTCGCTCACTGCCTGCCCCGTGCACGAAGTGTCGGGGACAAACAAATTGTAAGGTTTTCACCTTCACCTATTCGGTGAAAACCAACAATTTCTAAGTCGGGGTTATACCTAAGTAAAGCGCTTTTTCACTTCGTTCAAACCGCTCAACTTAGGTTTATCTTTGTCACTGTCATTGCGTAAAGGTCTGATTTTAACTGTTTGTCCCTCAAAAACACTCACTTCATCTGTTTGGGCCTTAGGTCGGTGATTACGGTACTGCAACCAGGCAAAAAAACCAAGCTGGAGAATAACCAAAATAAGAAGTACCTTTAAAAAATGAAAACGCCAGAAATTTCTCATATCTTATTATGTTTAATGTGTTGTTGAGATTATTAAATAATAATTATTTAAACATTCATTTTGAATTCATATTTAGATAGCAAATCATTTGAATTATTACTATTATTTATACCTTTTTAAACTTCATGTTTTTTTTCAAAACAAAATGAACTCCTGAACCATCAATTAAATAATTATTCAATCAGTATACCAAACAAATTAAATTGTTTATTTTCAGTATTTAAAATTATGATATTGATTTGTTAGTGTCTAAATTTTTTACACATTGTGTGTGATTTTTTGACAGTCTATAGACTATTTCTATCAATGCTATATTGTATATTGAACTATTTCAAAAAAAATCACGTATTTTTGTCATAGTGACGCAGATTATATTGTGCATAATACAATAAATGAGTCATCTGCTAAAAGTAAGATTTTCGTCTCGACTCAGTCGAGATCAAGCCTGCCATCGTAAATAAAATGTCGGGGGCGTCTCTACGTAGTAAAGACATCGAAGAGTTTGGCGATAAATGGACTTTTAGGAGAGGACTCATAAATGGAAGAAATAATCATGGAAATAACATACACACTCAAAGAAAACGTAGGCTCTCCCGAGTTATTCACGGGTAGAAAGGTTCTCATGGAAAATTTTATCCAATGGCTTGGATATATCCGGAAAGAAATCGGTAAATCCCGCGCTTTGCTGTCGCGCCGTAAAAAGGGAAAAACTGTTATCATGCAAAGGCTGTATAACATTTTATGGTCGCAAAATGACAGCATAGTCCCGTTTTTTTATGAAATTAAAGAAAAAAACATCTATTTCAGAGATTTTGCAGAAAACTATTTAAGAAGCTTCCTGAGTCAGTATTATGCATTTTTAACACGGGACAAATTATATTTGCAAAATCCACCGGATTTAGATGAATTAAAAGATATTTTCCATGAAGACAGAATTATACAATCCATCCTCAATACATTTTTAAAACTCCGGAAATCTGTTAATGACGATGCTATTTGGGATACAGCCAGACAAGCTCCACATACACTGGCTTCAATGAAAAACATACAGGTACTTCAATTCATTGACGAATTTCAGAATATGAATAAATATATTGTGGATAAAGACAAGG
>CAZVTW010000761.1:0-2633 GCA_964629805.1 uncultured Bacteroidales bacterium
AGAATCCAATCTTCCACGTCATTATAGAAGTAATGAGATACGAAAATCACTTATTGGCAGCATGATTCCGATGGATATTATTGTGTATACCCCAAATGAATTTGATAATGAGAAAAACATTAAATTTTCTTTTATAAATTCTGCAGTAAAAACATCAAAAGTTTTGTATGAGCGACCTTAATCTACCATTGATTAAAGCCTGGATTTTAAAAGCAGAACATGATCTGGGTTCTGCAAAAGTTATTTTTGAGCACATACCTGAATATTTCGATACAATTGCATTTCATTGCCAACAAGCTGTTGAAAAATATCTCAAAGCAGCATTAGTCAATTATAATATAGAATTTGAACGATCACATGATTTGCTTTACTTATTAGAACTACTATCAAGAAATAAAGAAATTAGTTCCGATATATTTGATAAGGCAATAGTTTTAAATGGATTTAGCGTTGAAATTAGATACCCGGACAAATTAATATATTTAACTCATGAAGAACTAAAAAGGGCAATCAATATAGCAGAAGAATTTAGAGAATTAATATTAGAGTTGTTAAAAATAGAGCGTCATGGAAAAAGGATGTAATCCATCCTGTTTTCATGTTTCATGACGCTTCCTTTGTTCTGCGGACAATAAAAGGTCATGGTCTTGCGCATCGAATTGAAGCGTTGGGAAAAGAATCCCGGGTCACCGTTTTTTCAGAATAAAACCCCAAAAAACCACCTCCAAAATTTTAGGGCGCCCTGGAGGTTTATAAGTATCCTACCTATTCCACGACAATCTTCCGTGTGGTCATCTCATTTCCTGAATAAGCTGCAAGAATGTAAATACCTGGGTTTAACAAATTGACTGTGCATTCATTATCCCGGAATGGTAATGTTCCAACAACTTTCCCGGTGATTGAAATTACTCTAAGCATCCATTTTTCGCTATAATCCGGGGTATTTAAATGGTAAACAGTGACAGTCCTGCCTTGTTGAATATATGTCATCGTTGTTGTATTTTTTGCCGGCAGATGTACGGCAGATGTTGTATTTTCGACATTTTTCGAATCATCTTTTTGAGATGTTTGTACTTCTGAAGTATTGTAAGAATCATTTTCTTTTACATTTTGGTCTTCAGGTGGATGGTTCGAACCAGTCTCAGCTTCACGGTTACCGGAACTATTTGTTGTCGTATCGGTAGTTTCTGTCATTTCTAACGGATACTCATCCATTTCAGGCTGTCCGCTGTTTAACCCGGTGCTATCCACAGATACGGGTAAAATATCATTCTTCATGCTTTCTTCATTTTCTATAGTTGTTGTATTTAAAGTGTCAAAATGTTCTTGTGGTGGGAGATCAGGATAGATAATGTCTCCTTCTCCTGCAATGGTTTCCGATTCATTTTCTTCTGAAAAACCCATTGAGGGCTGAACTTCAATTGAATCAGAATTTTGTGTTGTATTGGAATCATTTTGTATATCTGATAATAATGAATCTCCTCTGGTCTCATATATAGTACTGTTCATTGTATCTGGGAGAGTTGTTAACGTTGTATCAGTGATTTCCCCGGGATTTTTAACCAAAGAGGCACTGTCATTGCTCGCTTCTCCCGCCGGTAAATCAGGCATTTCACCGGTAATCGTTTCTTTAGGTTGAGGAATAGGGCACCTGCCGGAATCATTCTCTTCTTCGGGTGGTAAATCAGGAACATTATCATAAATTGTTTCTTCGGGACGTGGAATGGAATTATTTTCAGAAACATCAGTAACATTCGTATCCGAAACATTGACAACGGTATCTCCAACTTCCTCCGACTGTGGTATAGGCACTGTATCACAAAAAATCTTCTTTCTAATTTCCTCAGTTTTGTAAGTATTTTTTGAGACTAATATTTTGAATCGCTCTTGATATGTACCTGCCTGACTGGAAAAAGAATAATTCACTGTAGAATTTAATTCTGTTATTTTCTGTTCTGTGCAATCAATAAGATAGAAAAAATAATTATCTGATTCGCGGGAAGGCTTGATTTCAATTTCATATGCTCCACTTTCTCCGGATGACAATCCAAGACTTATAATTGAATCTGAATCCAGGGCGTATCCGGACAAAGGAATTGCATGTCTTTCATTTCCTTTTTTCAGTGCATAAAATGAGAATCCGGATTCCAGTTCTCCAGGTGGAAGTTTTGGGTATAGCATTTCTAAAGCAAGTGAATCCTGGTATATGATAAAGACAATCTCATCAGACTGCCCCTTGTCATTTTGAGCTTTGAGGTTGAATTTTTGATTTTCCTGTCCTGCTAAATGTTGTAAAAACACCACTGAAAGAATAAAGATAGCTATTCCTTTCATAAGTTTACCTGATAATGTCATATTTGCTTTCATTGTCGTATCATTATTAAATTATGATTATTGCTTACAAATCTACAATGAGAAACCATGAAATAGTTGAGTGAAAAAGCTCAATATAAGGATAGCGCTTAAAATAGGTGTTTTTACTTATTTTAAAAATAAGAACTATCTAATGAGTTCAGTCTAAAAAGGCAAAAACATCATTTTTTCAATTATTAACTAACTAATCAGCAACCGCTTCGAGGGTCTTTGACCGCTCGAAGGGTTTTTCAACAACCGCTTCGAGGGTCTTTGACCGC
>CAZVTW010000762.1:0-2625 GCA_964629805.1 uncultured Bacteroidales bacterium
ACATCGCTCACACACCTGAAACCCACAGCAAAATCACACCAATTTAACGGCAAGGCTTTTCCTGTTTATTTTGCGTATTTCTTTCTCCGCAAAAATGTGATGATGACACCTGCAATGATGACAATTAAAACCGGGGCGATGGTATTAATCACCTGCCAGGTAATCTGTTGATTCCTGATTTTTTCTTTATCCAAAAGACGTATTTTTAGTTCCCGTGCCCTGACAGACATTAAACCGGCATCATCGCACAGGTAATTAACGGCATTAACAAAAAACTCGGCATTCCCCGGGTACGTTTTTTGTGAATGTCTGTCAAAACCAAGCGGATATATCTCGCCTTCTGCTGAGACTTCATTTTTTATCATATCACCATCGCCAATAATAATCATCTTTGCAAGTGCGCTCTTTTCCCTGAAATCATCCGGTGATTCCGTAAAATCATGTATCATCCTGTTTTTAAAAACGGAATTGAATGTTCCTTCAAGAAGTACAGCAATATTTTTTGGGCTGCCTGAAAAATCTGCTTCGTTAAATTCCCGGATAAGGCTGAGGGATACAGGTGATGGGGTGGTACGTATTTTTGAGTTTTTTGAGGTCTGTAGCAGGACAGTCTTTTTTACTTCTGTAGATGATCCCACAGTATCAACAGGGCTGATAAACTCTGTCCGGATAAAATTCAGGTACTTATTGACCGGGTGGTTGTTTTGTGTTAATAATAAAGGGAAAAACTGCCAGGGAAACAATTTGATGTTTGGTCTGCCGTCGGGACCTGGTCTGGCCACGCCAACAGGAGCGCATTGCCAGTCTTCGACAAGCGCCGGATTAATACGCGCTCCGTATCTGAACAGCTGATCGCTGAGATTAAGATCATTTGGCATAGCAATAAATTGTGGTTGCTCCCGAAGACTATCCATACTTGCTTTTACACCTTCTACCATCCACAGCACATTTCCGCCATGCATAATGTACTGGTCAAGTTTGTATTTTTCCTTTTCTGTGAACATTTTTTTCGGCTTGGCTATAATCAGCAGCGAAAAATCATGAGATAAAGGTGTTGTATCGTTGAGCAATGCCCGTTCGACCTGGTAATATTCAGACAACTGAGACATTATATCCCCGACCCAGGGGTCCATCAGTTCATCATGACCTTCGGTGAACGCTATTCTTTGCCTCTTTTCGGTGGCCAGTTTTTTAATAGCATTAATAAATTCATATTCAAGTGCCTGTATTGAATTATTTATGTTTACTTCAGCAGAAGCTGCCTGATTGTTTTTTAACAGATTGATTGCAATCTCCCGTCCCTGGTGGACAATAACAGCTCCCGGAAAAATTATTTTTCTCGACATTTTTCCTCCTTCTGATTTTTCCTTTAATTCAACTGGGGATAATCCTTTTGAAGATAACTGGTTGTAGAGGGCGCGTCTGGCTTTTTTGTCATAATCCTCATCAGGATTGATAAATTCAAAATAAAAAGGTTCGCCGGCTATAACTTCAAATTCATTCAGGAGTTCTTTAATGGCACGCTGGAGTTTTCTGAATTTAACCGGCAGACCATCTCCTTCCAGATAAATTTTGATATATACTGCATCTTCAAGTGTTTCTAAAATCTGCTCTGTTGCCGGTTTAAGTGTATATCTATTCTCACTTGTCAGATCAAGTCTGAAATGAATAAACGAAACAATATAATTGAGTAGTACGATAATGAGTAAGCTTGTAATAAAGGTAAATATATGTCTCTGTTTAATATTCTTCATAATTTAAAAAGTTATTTTCTGCGCTCAAGAATAATTTTGGTGATGATAAGAAAAAGAGCAGAAATGGAAATAAAATAAACGACATCCCGGATATCAATGACACCGCGCCCCATTGATTTAAAATGTTCGTTTATGCCAAAATTTAATACCAAGTCGCTGATATATCCCGAGGTAATGATGGAACTCAAGGCATCAAAACCATAATAAAAAACAAATGACAGGGCCATACTAATCAAAAATGCAATCACCTGGTTTTTTGTGAGTGATGAAGAAAAAATACCTATGGCCGTATACACTGATGCCAAAAAAAACAAACCTAAGTATGAACCCCATGTGCCTCCCAGGTCAATATTTCCCGGTGGATTTCCCAAAAGGATAACTGAAACAAGAAACATGAGTGTCGGAACAATAGAAAGAATAACAAGAAGCAGGCCGGCAGAATATTTTGCAAAAACAATCTGAAAATCGCTCAGTGGCTTTGTCAGCAGGAACTCAATGGTGCCCGAAGCCCGTTCTTCTGCTATCAGCCTCATTGTCACTGCCGGAACTAAAAAAATAAATATCCACGGAGACAGGATGAACAGTGCATCAACGGAAGCATAGCCCATGTCAAGGATATTAAACTGACCGGGAAATATCCACAGAATGAGACTGTTTATCAATAAGTAAACAATGATGACAATATAACCTGTTAAATGGCTGAAAAACGAGTTAATTTCCTTTTTTACGAGCGCCAACATGAGCTTCAGAATTTATTAATTTGCAAAAATATATTTTAAACAACAATACACAAACGGGATTTATTGCCTGAGGGGATTTAAAATAATGAAATCCAAATCCTGAAAATATTGTATCTTTAATCATAATTGTT
>CAZVTW010000763.1:0-2625 GCA_964629805.1 uncultured Bacteroidales bacterium
AGACTTTCAAGGTTGCCGTCATGTACCAGGCCCACCACTTCGGCATTCCGGTTAATAACCGAACTTCCGGAATTACCACCGACAATATCATTTGTTGAGGCAAAACAAACAGGTATTGATAAATCCAATCCTTCGGGAATGTTTTTCCAGCGCTCATGCAAACCCCAGGGATAGGAGTTTTCACCAAAAGAATAATACCTGTCCCAAAGTCCGTAGAAGGTCGTAAAACCGGGCGCTATTGTACCGTTATATTCATATTGTTTAATGACACCATCAGAAATTCTTAGTGTGCCGGTTGCATCAGGTGGTACCTGCTCATGGTAGATGTCATAGATTAGCCGTCCCAGTTTTGAATTTAGTATTTCCAGCTTATCATTTGCGTCCTGCCTTGATTGACGAAGTCTGTTTATTCTTTCATGTTTTGAAATGTAATAGGCTAAAACAGGATCATCTATTGTCTTCAGTCTCTTCTCGTTTTTCAAGACAAGCTTATTTATGTATTTTTCTTCCCCGGCACGGGTATTGGCCATAAGATATTCATAAGCCCTATTTTCTGGTTGGTCCCCATATAATGCCTGATAATCCTCAGATTGGATTCCAAATGTTTGTGATAGAAATTTAGCATGGGCTTTTGTGAGAAGACTATCAAGTTCAGGATCAGTTGATTTTTGAAATATTTCTTCACGGGTGTCTTTAACATTATCCTCCTTATAGGCCCTGTCTCTTTGGTCTTCCTTACGTTTCATTTGTACATAGTATTTTGCAAAGCGCCTTGCAGTTGCGAGAACCGGTGGCAAATAGTATCTGCTGTACCGGTAAGCAATGTATTCTTTTTCAGATTTTGATAATTCATCAAGGCAAGAATTAATTTCTTTCCATATTGATCTGTATTTTTTGCTGAGAGAAGGACTCTTCAGTACCTTCTGCAACAGTTTTTGCTGAAAATCATTTTTTTTTGCCATCATATACTCATCATTGAGATACAGAAGTAAGCCGGCATAATATTTCCTGCCGTTGGCAATACTCAGCAGATCGCTTAACAATTCAGCCTCCCTCTCAGGATGTCGACTGAAATAGGTAAATTGTGCTTTGTAGAGTTCATTCAGCCTGTCAAGAATAACGGGATATTTTATATTTTTAAAAAACATGAGCTGTTCGTATGACAACAACCTGTCCGTATTGCCGGGCCGTCCGACAACAAATATTGGTTCGCCTACATCAGCTCCCTGTTTGCTCCACTGATAAAAATTGGCCGATGAAACAGGTTTATTATTTTCATATGCCCGAAGGAAGGCAAAATCAAGTTCATACCTGGGATATGTAAAATTATCCCAATCCCAGCCTGTTGCAGCAATTTGTACATCAGGAACCATCACAAGTCTTATATCACTGTATCTTTTGTAGGCATACAACGAATATTTGCCCCCGTTATATAATGTGATGACTTTACAAATCAATCCTGTTTTTTCTTCACATTCCCTGGTCAGCTCATCTATTTTAGCTTCTTTTAGTTTCAGCTTTTCGCGGTTATCTTTTCCATTTTCGATAGCCTGGTTTATTTCGGTCGTCACATCAGTAATTGAAATGAGCTGTTCAACATAAATACCGGGAAATTTTCGCTCATTTTTGAATTTATCGGCATAAAACCCATCACGAATTATATTTTCTTCTTCATGCTGAATTTCCTTTAACCGGCTCCTGACACAATGATGGTTGGTCATAATAAGACCATCGGATGATACAAAAGCGCCGGAACAGCCGTTGGAAAACTGTAGGGCAGATTTCTGAACGTCATCAAGCCATTCTTCTCCGGGTTTGAAATCATATTTGTTCTCATATTTTTCGAAAGGGATGTTATCAAATGTCCACATCGTACCGAAGTCATCAAACGAAAATTCGACTTCTGAGATATCCGGCGGATTGTAAATACTTCTTTGAGCATAAGCCCCGACAGAAAAACAGACTAAAATAAAGACTATCAGATTGATTGAAATGTATTGTTTCTTCATAATACTTAATATATCAGTGTTTTAATTTCATATCAGACGAATATAATAAAACTTCCATCAACAAGATAAACTCTGATTAATTATTCTTAGGGTTCATCACTAAAAACCTCTGCTAAATCGATATAACAGTCATCAAAGATATTCACTTTTACTTTGGAGTCACCGGCAAAAATACCAACATGTTTGTATTTTTCATGCTCATCAAGAATAAAAACGGTAACAGTCCGGTCATTTGGATGTACTATCCAATATTCGAGCACTTTATATCTTTGATACAAAGCAAATTTCTCTTCAACATCGCGTTTGGGATTATATTTGGAGATGATTTCAATGATCATATCCGGGGCGCCGAGACAGCCTTTTTCGTCAATTTTTGAGGTGTCGCAAATAATTGAAATATCCGGTTGAACCACGGTGTCTATATTTTCGTCAGAGGTTTTGCCATGATGAGTAAATCTGACATCAAAGGGAGCGTGAAAAGCCCTGCAGTTTTTTTTCTTCAGATAATTTCCCAAGACGAGACCTAAATTCCATGACACCTGTTGATGAACGCTTGAAGGAGCAGGAGACATTAGTTTTACAAATCCGTCAATAATTTCCCTTCTTTTATCATCGA
>CAZVTW010000764.1:0-2623 GCA_964629805.1 uncultured Bacteroidales bacterium
TAGCCATTTCACAGGGACTGGCAAATTTTGATATGTGCCATACATTCACCATTCAAAAAATGAACAGATATATCAATAAGCTGAATGCTACCAATGAAAAATTGTCAAAAACACAGGCTGCTCTGAAGGAATCCGAGCAACTGGCAAAAAAAGAGCACCAGGCAGCACGTGAAGCTTCAGATGTTATCTCCTCAATGATGCAGAAACTCAGGGCCGGCGTAGTCATTGTTGATCAAAATCTGAGAATTATTGAATCTAACAATGCATTTATTAAAATGCTGGGTTCAGAAGCGGAACTTATCAGCGAAACTATACCCAACCTTGTCGGGGCTGATATTAAAACACTTGTCCCCTTTCACAAACATTTCAGCACAGTCATAATGACTGGTGAGGATATGCTTAACCGTGATGTTTACCTCGGAAAGGACTTGTTTAATATCTCCGTTTTTACAATTCGAAAGAACAAAGTTGTTGGGGGTATTATTCGCGACCTGTATGCTCCTGAGGTCAGGAAGGATGAGGTTATACGGAGAGCGAAGGCGGTAATCCGGGAAAACCTGGAGACAGTGCAACAAATCGCATTCTTACTTGGTGAGAGTTCTTCTAAAACAGAGAAACTACTCACCTCTATCATACAGACACATAATCCGGATAATAAATAAATGTAATATCCCAAAAGACTCAAAGGAAAGAGATGAATGAAAATTTTCACATAGAAATTGACTGCATACAAAATAACCATGCCGGCGAATTTATCTGTGGTGACGTGTTCCTTTCGCGAAAAATAAAAGAAGAAAACAGAACCGTTACCGTCCTTTCAGATGGTATGGGGTCAGGTATCAAAGCCAATGTTTTAGCTACATTAACGGCATCTATGGCGCTAAATTTTACAGCGTTGAACAAAGAAGTTCAAAAAACCGCTGAAATTATTATGAACACGCTGCCGGTTTGTAGTGTAAGAAAAATAAGCTACTCAACATTTTC
This sequence comes from uncultured Bacteroidales bacterium, assembly GCA_964629805.1. Taxonomy (GTDB): domain Bacteria; phylum Bacteroidota; class Bacteroidia; order Bacteroidales; family CAZVTW01; genus CAZVTW01. Next base: position 985 of record CAZVTW010000764.1, read on the forward strand.
TATTGTAGATATCGAATTCGACGGCACCACAAGGATCATTGAATATGATAATCCTCCCTGCTATATTATCCGTGGCAAAAAAATATATGACCCCGGATGGATGGACATTGTGCTTGAAAGCGAGCAAAACAAGGGAAAAATTCTGCGAAGTTGTAAATTCAAAGCCCATAAAGAAGACCGTATTGTCCTGATGACTGATGGCATAGTACAATCAGGTATGGGTAGTGTTAAATATCCATTCGGTTGGGGGGCTGACAACGCAAAATCGTTTATTGAACGCACCCTGAAATTAAATCCTGAAATATCAGCCAGAAGCCTTTCGCGCAAAGTAATCAACACCGCTGCATCAAATGATCACAATGATTCGAAAGATGATACCAGTTGCGCAGTTATCTATTTCAAGGAACCCAGAAAACTCATAATCAGTACAGGTCCTCCATTTGACAGTCACAAAGACCTTGAACTTGCTATGATGATAGATCAGTTTCCTGGTAAAAAAATCATCTGCGGGGGGACAACAACTGAATTAGTTGCGAGAGAACTCGGCCGCGAAATAGAAAAAAGCATGGAAATTACAGATCCTGATCTTCCGCCTGTCTCTTATATGGATGGCATTGACCTGATAACAGAAGGTATCCTGACGCTTGGGAAAGTGGCTAAATTGCTCGATGAAGTTGACAATGATTTCCGCCCAGGTCGTGGTCCGGCAGACCAAATTGTGAAACTTTTTCTTGAGAGCGACCAAATCAGAATTATCTCCGGGACGAAAATCAATATGGCACATCAGGACCCCTCTATGCCTGTAGAGCTGGAAATAAGACGGACAGTGGTAAAAAAAATCGTTAGCCTCCTGGAAGATAAATTCCTGAAAGAAGTTTCACTGGAGTTTATTTAATCATCTAAAATTATGCAATTTTATAAGTTTTTCTTACTTTTAATGAAAATTGATATACATGGCAATGTTAAGCATTGATTTGAATAAAACCTACTCCTTTTCGGATTACCTGTCCTGGAATGATGAAAAACGTTATGAACTTATTAATGGAAAGGTGCATGAGATGTCACCGGCTCCCACTCCATTGCATCAGAGGGTAGTTGGAGGTTTTTTCTATAAAATTATGGAGGTTCTGCGCAAAAAAAAGAATAAATGTGAGGTATATACCGCTCCTTTTGACGTCCGGTTACCTTCAATCGATAATTCAGATGATAAAATCAATACTGTTGTACAGCCGGATATTTCGGTTATTTGTGATTCCTCAAAAATAGACGATAAGGGGTGCCTGGGACCTCCCGATCTTATTGTTGAGGTATTATCAAAAAAGAAAATATACGATGTTGAAGAGAAATTTCAGTTGTATGAAAAATCCGGGGTAAAAGAATACTGGATTGTACATCCGGAAGAAGAGACTGTTACAGTGTTTAGGCGTGGAAGTAGCGGAAAGTATGAATTCCAAAAAATGCTTTCTTTTCAAAATAAGTTAAAAATCGGCATTTTTGAAAATATTGAAATTGATCTGAGTGATATGTTTGGTAATGAATAATTTCATGATCATTTACTCTCTTATTACCTGTCTCGACATAGCCGTTGAGCATTTTTTCAATAAATAAACAGGGAAAAAGTGCAATATACCAAAAGTTT
>CAZVTW010000765.1:0-2615 GCA_964629805.1 uncultured Bacteroidales bacterium
TGGTGAATTATGGAAAATCTTCATATTAAAGGTTCAAAAGGCGTTTATTATATTCCAACAATCGATTTTGATTATAACACAGGGATATGCATCCTGTCAGGGGAATCTTTCTTAGAAAACACAGAAAAATTCTATGAACCTATTTATAACTGGTTGCACGAATATATAAGGATAACCAACGGGCCAATTACATTTAATTTTAATCTCAATTATTATAATACAAGTTCATCCAGAGCTATCCGGGCTATCCTGAATATTCTGAATGAATACAAAAAGAAAGGCGGAATAGTCGATGTTAACTGGTATTTAAATGAGGATAAAGACCTTGACGAGGAGATTGAAGATTTCGAAATGGAATCAGGGATTACAATAAATCGTATTCCTCCTCCTGAATCGTAGAAAGCAATATCAGTTATTTGCAGATTTCGGATTTTAAAAAGAATTAGCTGAATTTTAAGTCATTAATTCTTTTTTATATGATTTTGTAGCCTTATTCTGACACAATATTCATTGAAAAGTAAATTCCGTCTTTGTAAAATATATCTTAATTTGCTTTAATATTACCTTATATTTCATACATTTGTCCTTCTAACCCTTATAATTAAAATGGTTACAATTTTAGGCCGGCAAAATTCAATACTGAATCAGTTCATTGCAGAAATACGCGACGATAAATTGCAGAAAGACCGTTTCAGGTTTCGACGTAATCTCTTCAGAGTGGGACAAATATTTGCCTATGAAATCAGCCAGGCATTAGCTTACAAGACAAGTGAGGTTACCACACCTTTTGGTATTTCAACAATGCCCATATTAAAAGATAAAATTGTTATTACAGCTCTCGTCAGATCAGGTTTAGCTCTTCAACAGGGATTCCTGGACTTCTTTGACAATGCTGAAAACGGATTTGTATCTATACGCCGCAGAGTCAAAGAAGAGACAAAAAATCAATTCGAAATAGAATATATGTCAACACCATCTCTGGATGATAAAATATTGATACTCACTGATGCAATGATTGCAACAGGCGCTTCTATGGTGTCAGCATATAAATCCTTACTGGAAAATGGCACACCATTGCAAACTCATATCATTTCAATCATTTCCAGCAGGGAAGGTCTTGAACTTATCAGAAAAAAACTCCCTCCCAAAAATATCCGATTTTGGCTAGGGGCTCTCGATGATGAATTAACAGCTAAACTATACGTTGTGCCGGGGCTTGGTGATGCGGGTGATCTTGCCTATGGTAAACGATTTTATATCAGGGATGATGATGAAGAAGCTGAAGAAGAAAATGATGATGAATAACCTATTTGTATGTGCCTGAATTTAAAAAACATATGCCTTCAGTTCATCCTTACATTCTTCCAGTAATTCTAATGTACTCTTGTTGAGAACAGGATGTCGATAATCAGGTGCAATTTCTGCAAGCGGAACAAGTACGAATCTGCGTTCATGCAAATGCTTATGCGGAATGGTTAATGCAGCACTTCGAATGATTCTGTCCTCATAATACAAAATGTCAATATCAATTTTTCGGGCTGTGTATGATTTCCCCTCTCTTGTTCTGCCTAATTTCTTTTCAATATTAAGAATGATATCCAGCAGTTGAAATGGAGAACAACCGGTTTTAATCATGATGACCTGATTAAGATAATCTTTTTCATCTGTATATCCCCATGATCGGGATTCATAAACAGAAGAGGAAATTTGCACCTTACCAGCCTCTTTATTAATCATTTGCCTTGCTTCACGCAAATAATCTTCTCGCCTGCCTAAATTACTGCCCAATATTAAAACAGAAAGATGAAGTTGATTGCTATTTTTTATTTTTTTTTCTGTAATCATAATTGCTAAAAAAAATTATTTTTTTTGTCTTGTTAAAAACATTTTACATCTGTCAAATAATGCTGTTCAAAATGTAAAAATGATGTAAAAGTTAAAGTTAAATATACTTCACTATTTGTAAAATACTCAGCCTGAAATATAGATATATCGTGGTAAAGCGCAATTTACACTGTTCAGTATTTGGTATGATACTTGTTTTATTTGTGCCAAATATTCAACTCAAAAATCAAAAAAAGCAGACTACATTCTGATGAGTGTAAATAACAAAATTTTTATGAAAAAAACAATCATTATATCATTATTAATTGTTTTAGTTGCGATAATAACTTTTTTCGTCTTAAAGAATATTGAACCCGAAAAGGAAAAGACAGAAAAGATAGATTATTATATTCATTCATCTGAATTATACACAGACTTTAAATACAACAGAAAAACTGCCAGGACAAAATATTACAATAAAAAACTTCAAATCAAAGGGGTTGTACAGGAGATTTACACACGTGAAGATAATACCCTGCGTATGATTATCTGGAATGAAAACTATAATGGCATAAATTGTATCGTTAACAATCTACAGGACATTGACAAACCAATCAAATTAGGATCAGAAGTAATATTAGCAGGACGATGTGTGGGTATGAAGGCTGATGTTATGATGATGGATTGTATGTTACTCTCCTTTTAAAACTTAGGTTCTACTACTATTTTCTGAACGCAGTAATTTTCGAAATCTATGCGTTGCAAGGCATCGTTTAACTCCTCATCCCGAC
>CAZVTW010000766.1:0-2604 GCA_964629805.1 uncultured Bacteroidales bacterium
AAGGTAGTTTGCATTCAATACAGAATTGTTGAGGCTATCAAAAACAAGCGCTTTAACAAAGTTAAAGCACTCTCGTGGTTATTAACCCACTCTTTCTATGCCAAATTACTGGCTATTAAAAGAGTAACCGAAAACAAAGGTGGTAAAACTCCTGGAATAGATGGTATAATATGGAATAGTGACGAAGACAAATTTGGTGCAGCCAAACATCTTCATCAAAAGATGTACAAAGCAAAACCTTTAAGAAGGGTGTTAATTCCCAAAAAGAAGGGAAAATACAGACCTTTGGGAATCCCTGTAATGACAGACAGGGCACAGCAGGCTCTATATAAGCTGGTTTTAGAACCTATAGCGGAGACTTTTGCTGACAACCACTCTTATGGTTTTCGCCCTAATCGTAGCTGCGCTGACGCTATTGAGCAATGTTTTAATATCTTTAAATGGCCTTCTTCTCCGCAATGGATACTGGAGGCAGATATTAAGGCGTGTTTTGACAATATTTCCCACAAGTGGATTCTTCAAAACATCCCTTTATCAAAATATATGCTTAAACAATGGCTCAAAGCCGGATTTATCTTTAAAAAGAAACTGTTCCAAACCGATTCCGGTACTCCGCAGGGAGGGATTATTTCACCAATCATTGCCAATATGGTACTGGATGGCATTCAAAATATCCTTGACAAGGAGTTTAAGAAAAAGGAAAAGGTTAAAATGGTTAGATATGCCGATGATTTCATCATTACTGCTATCTCTAAGGATATTTTGCAAGACAGGGTTACCCCCCTGATCCGCAAATTCCTTGAAGAAAGAGGACTTGAAATGTCCAAAGAGAAGACGAAAATTACAAACCTTAGCGATGGTTTCGATTTTCTTGGGCAGAATGTCAGAAAATATGGCAAAAAACTACTTACCAAACCATCTAAAAACAGCATCGATTCAGTATATCAGAAAATCAGGGAACATGTCAAAGCCAATCCAACAGCAACAACTTATGATATAATCTATAAGTTAAACCCTGTTATTACGGGATGGGCAAATTATCACAGACATATTGTTTCAAAAAGGATTTATTCCAAACTTGACAACAAAGTGTTCCGGCTGATATGGAATTGGTGCAAAAGAAGACATCCTAACAAATCTAAACAATGGGTTAAAAACAAATACTTTAAACCTGTTGGAAAAAGGAATTGGGTGTTTACTGGTAAACCAAAAGGAGGTAATTTTGAAATGAGCTTAACTTATTTTGAAAATACCAAGATATTCCGTCACGTTAAAATCAAAGGAGCTGCTAATCCTTATGATAAAGATTGGCAACCATATTTTCAACAAAGGAAAAAAAGGTTTATCAAAAGAAAGGAAAATAACTATCTTTCGGCAGAAAAAGTTAATAATTAAACGATTGATAACCGGGTGGAATATCAAAAAGAAGCCTTAAAAGATGCTTGAACCGGGTGCAACGAAAGAAGCATGCCCTGGCTCTGAGGAGGCGAAAGTGGGGTAACCCACTTAGCTATCCGGCACTAAACGTTAGGCCACATTTGTAAACAAGTCCCTGCAACAGTAAATTACTGATTAATGAGCGACAAGGAATCAAAATAAATAATGTAATAAAAATTAATTTCAAATAAGATTATAGATTCGCATTTGGATATAATTTACATAAATCATTAACTTATAAATATTATACGCAACCATTTTTTAAAAAATTGAATCATAAATTTAAGCTTAATTTAAATAGATGACTAAGCAAAATATTTTTTTTATTGGGACTAATATCATTCATATGATTTGAAAGATACTTTAATTTGCAACCTATTAGAAGGAAAGGAGGTGTCACTATAGTTAAAATGCTAAATTAAATTTGTATAACACTAAAAAACTTTGATTATGAAAAATTTAAGTTTCATTTTTTTCTTTAACCTTTTGATATTCTTTGGGGTGAGTTGTGAAAAAGAAAACAGAGAATTTGAAACCGACCCTAAAAAAGCTATCCTTGGAAAATGGGAGGTTATTGAAATGGGAAATTGGCCGGACTTACAACCTGTCGCAAATCCTTCAGGATATGTCGAGTATTTGCCGGATAGCATTATGCGAGAGTATGACTATGAAACAGGTGAATACTTCTATAAAAAATACTGGATTGATACTATTTTGTACCACTCTGTTACACGTGAAGATGGATATCAACTAGTCTTTCCTCGTTATAAGTATGTTTTTTCTGAGGAAAACAAAAAAATGCGATTAGATTATGTTGATATTGCAGCTATATTTAACACTTTTATATTTAAAAAAATAAACTAATTATCATGAAAAAAATAATTCTATTACTTTTGTTAACAATATCAATTGTTACGCTTGCACAGGAGCCTGCAACATGGGACTACCCTATCAAGCCCGGAAGCGAAGAGTGGCTAAATATAAAAGATTACTCTAAAAGGCTTGAGCTGCTTAATATTCCACAAGATGAGCTAACAAACATAAGTACAAATGAACTGGTAAAAATTTGTGTTGATTATCCACAAATGGGGCTTATATATACTAAGAATGATTTATTATCTGGGATTTGTTACGTTTCTACTCTTTTTAATGGCTTTATTGAGCTAT
>CAZVTW010000767.1:0-2600 GCA_964629805.1 uncultured Bacteroidales bacterium
GTCTTTTTGATACGCCTAACTTGTTTGAGAGTTGCCCTGGGTTTCCTGTTGCTTTATTTGTAATCAGGTAATCAAGCATTTTGATTTTTTCAATAGATTTTACCATGGTTAATTAGGTTTATTTACTACAATTTTGTCACAAAATGGTAACCGGAAACATTTAACAACGGTTATTAAACATAAAGTAATAGATTAAACAAATTACTATTTAAGAATTAAATTACCGTTAAATTTTTGAAAATGTCAATAGGGAGAAACCTTAAAATTGCCTGGAAAAACCTTTGGTATTATTGTTTTTTAAAGAGCTCATTGTCAATGGCCAATCTATTGCCTGTTGGTTTATTAACAAGTTGCGCATTGCGATTTAACAGGACAAAAGACTTATTTACAACTCAAAATTTGCAGCAATCCAGTCTTCCAGGCTTTCGTAGTTGATGTTGCCGTAAAAATCTTTGATGTAGGCAGCAGCCTCGTTCATTTTTTCATCCCTGGTTTTGTCGTTCATGGTATCGAGCAAAATCTGCACTTCCATTTTTAGTTCTTCCAGGTCGGGCATTACAGCAGAGAACGATTTAATCATTTCCGACTCGGAGTCATTTTTGTAAAAATACAATGTAACAAACTGTTTTTCAGGAACTTCTACCATGTCCCCGTCAATGGTAAACAGGTTGTCGCGGTTAATGATCAGGGTATCGCCACGGTGTTCAAGTTTTTTGTTAATTTCTTCATTGTCATAAAAATACCTGATGTAAAAGAAATTTTTCTCATCCATTTTGTAATCATCAGCGCCAATAACCATCACGGTGTTGTCGAGCACCACGGTATTGTCTTCAAAGCTGTTTCGCAGGTCCATTGAATTGTTAATGCCCACACCGCGGGTGGCAATGTTGCTCATGGCCGGCAAATAATTGGATGAAGCGCTGGCCAGGTTGGAAAAATTGCTGGCGGTGATGATCAAACGCCCCTTGTCGGGGTTGATCACTGCAGCCCTTGAAGCTTCGTTGAATTCTAGCGGATCCTGGTCTCTGAAAATATCACCGGTGTTTAAATAGTCATTCCTACTTTTGTGAAGAATCTGTCCTTGTACTTTGATTACTTTGTATTCATCAGACTGTGCATATGCTGATAAAACAAAAGTTGCAATTAGTATGGCTGTGAGAATTCTTTTCATGATTGTTGTTTTTTTTATAAAATTAATCACTGTTGTCCGATAAAAAATTAAGAGCAGGAAGATAGCAATATCTTCCTGGCTCTTTTTTTGTAGTTTTGTTTTTCATCACAAAAATAAACTACATGGATAAAAGTACACATTTTTTTGGAACCTCCGTTTTCGGACAGCTGATTTCTTTAATTGATTCAACAATTATATCAGAAAGCATTAAAAAGCATCAATCTGACAGATATATAAAGAAGTTTAGAACTAAAGACCACTTGATAAGTATGCTATTCTGCTCCTTTGCAAAATGTTCATCATTACGTGAAGTTTCCGGTGCTATGCTTGGCTTGTCGGGAAAAACGAAGCATTTTCAATTGAATCATATACCTAAGAAAAGTACATTGTCTGATGCAAATAAAAGAAGGAGTGCCGAGGTCTTTGGAAATATCTATAATAAACTACTCCGGCACTATGGTCATCACATCTCGGACAGCAGAATTAAAGATGTGATAAAGAAACAAATAGAGATAATTGACAGCTCTACCATTAGTCTTTTCAAGGATATTCTTAAATGTGTTGGACGTAAACCGCTAACTGGTAAAAACAAAGGAGGGATCAAACTACATACGGTGATAAATGTTGATGAAACCGTCCCAAAAATGGTATGGTTTAGTAATGCCGCGACTCACGACCATATTTTATTAGAAAAACTTAAATTAGATTCAAACACTATCTATGTCTTCGACAAAGGCTACAATGATTACAAAGCATTCAATCGGTTTTCTGATTCCGGAACAGGTTTTGTAACACGAATAAAAGACAATGCTGCTTATGATATTGTTGAAGAAAACATCATTGAGGATAGCATACATTGTGGGGTTGAAAAGGACGAAATTATTGTTGTAACAATCAAAGAAAACAACAAAGATATTCCACTAAAATTAAGGAAAGTACAATTTTATGACAGAGTTTTAAAGCGGCGATTTGAGTTTATTACCAACCTTTTTGATATGCGTGCAGATTTAATCGCTGGAATTTATAAATTAAGATGGCAAATTGAGTTACTTTTTAAACAGCTTAAACAAAACTTTCCCTTGAAATATTTTCTTGGAGACAATGAAAATGCTATTAAAATACAGATATACTGCGCTCTAATTGCAAACCTTCTTATGACAGTTGTCCAAAAAATGCTGAAAAGAAAGTGGGCATTTTCTAATTTAGTAAGTTTTTGTAAGATACACCTTTTCAATTATATTCATTTACTGCGTTTTCTAGAGAACCCAGATAAAGATTGGCAAAAAACCTATGATGAGCTCATGCAACCTTCATTATTCTGACAGGGGCTTACTTTTAAAAACGGAAAGATTTAAACAAAATATTAGCTAATTATCAAATAGTTAGCAAATATTAAATGCTTTTTTGTATTTTTATCGGACAGTAATGA
>CAZVTW010000768.1:0-2596 GCA_964629805.1 uncultured Bacteroidales bacterium
TTTCCTGTATTTCAAAATCTTTCTCACGTTTAAAATCCAGGTTAAAATCAGTCAGTTCAAACTTTAGTTTGTTAATGTCAATTGTCTTATTTTTCAATACCATGACAAAAAGATGGCTGGTATCAGGATTGAAAGAATAAATTTTTTTGTCAGCCATTGCTATTTGCTTCATTTTTTCCTTATGTTCCTTCTGTTTTTCAACAAATACACTCAGAATTTTTTCAGCCTCATGTTTTACTTCACTATCTGGGTATTTGACAATTATTTGCTCAAGATTATCTTTGAATTGTGCTGTGTCACCGTTACTCGCAATGCTCAATGTCCTGAGAAAATCAAATTTAGGCATCAGAATGTTGTTAGGATATTTTTGTTTCACTGCCTGAAATGCCTCAATGACTTCAGGATAATTTGAATTTCGATAATTTTCATATGTTTCTATGTATAGTTTTTCAACTGCATTTTTGCTTTCATTGAGCTCTTTTACATAATTGGGATTGGATAGCATTTTGGCAATATGGCTGTTTGGATAGTTATCAACAATCATTTGTTTGTACTTGTTTGCCATCTGTTCATTTTCAATAATCGTGTAAAGCTGGTAAAGACTGTAATAAACGGATATTGTATGTGATGAGTTGGGATATTCTTTATCCAGCTCAATAAAAATATCAATAGCCTCCTGGTAATCGTCAAGTTGCTGCCAGTATATTTCTCCGACCCTGAAGTAGGCATCCCTGATTTTTTCATGAGAAACTTCCATGAGTGAATCATTCAGTGGAAGTTGAACCATATAATATTCCGGGTCTTTGTTGGTCAGGATATTTCCGAGGCTGTCCCTGTAAACTTCTTCTTCTTCAACAGCGATTTCTCCACCCATCGTACTTTTATTTTTTCTTCTCCAGTTATCTTCCAGTTTGCGCTTCCCCCATTTTTTTTGAAATTCTGTCTTTCCAAGTGCCAGGGCCGACGGGTTGTAAAAATACCATTTTCCTTTTGTGGTCATGTCCGATCTGCCGCCAAGGATATCATCCTGACCATATCTATACATACCGCCCTGATTCTTCATAGCTTCCATTTGCCGTTTTTTTCTTTCTTCTTCTTTCTCCACATTTTCAATGATTTGTTCAATCAGTTTCATTCGTTCATCCTCAGGCATCATTGCTACTTTTTGCAAACTGTCCTGGGTATGAATCACCTCAAGGTTTTCTACCAGGGCGTTTAGATTATCTGCAACTGTACTCACTTTATCGTATTCAGAATAGTTTTCATTCAGATAGAACATGGTACTGTCATAATAAGCCTGGGCGACATTGTAATTTGGCTTTTCAAAAAATATTTCCGCCAGAGCAAGATAGGCCATGGCTTTCTGATTCTCATTGATTGTACTTTTCGAAGCAGATAGTTTGTAATATTCGATGGCTTCCTGCAGGTTGCCTTCTTTTTGCTCAAGATTCGCGAGAGCATAATAAATCTGGTCCTGGTAATCCACGTTTTTTTCATCCTTGAGCATTTTCAGCAGTTCCATCTTAATATTGTCATTGCCTTCTCCTTCAGATTTTACTGATATCGCAAGGTTTATTTTTGCATTAAAAGCGAGTTCATATTCAGGATTTGTTGCAATGACATTCTTGTACAGTTCTGTTGCCTTATCAGGTTCTCCTAGTTTTTGATGAAGTTGGGCCAGTATAAATATATACCTCGCCTTTCCGTCCCTTTTAGGTATGATTTCAACTGCTTTTTCCAGTTTGGGAATTACTTCAGAATATTTTTTTTGTCTCATATAAAAATCCGCGTAAACAAGATAGAAATCACCTTTGATTTTTTCCGGAATTTTTTCTTTTGCCTTGATTTTTTCCAGATATCGTTCTGCATCATTGTATTTTTCCATTTCAATGTATGTTCTTGCCAGCCATAAATCAGCTTCATGTGTGGTTTTTTCTTCACTGAATTTTCTGTTGACAATTTCTAAAGATTTTATGGCGGGAAAAAAATCATGTTTTAAAAAATTGGCTTTTCCCATGAGCAAATAAGCATCATCAATCCATTTACAATATTCTTCCTTGTTGTAAAACTCCTGGATTTTTTTCTTGTCTTTGAGTCCAAGTTTACTGTCAAGGCCTTTTCTTTTCGGTTTTGCCGTAATTGAATGTTTTTTGATACAAGCAACTGATTTTTTAATGGTACGGTCCATTTCCGAAGTTATACCACTGGCAATCTGCGGATCACTGTATTTAAATATTGGAAGAATATCAGCATAATTTTCCTTATGAAGTGTGTTGATTCGCCCGAAACCACCTTTAAGACTCTCCTTCCCGTTAAAATACACATTATAGTGAGCTGTCAGGTTATGGTAATTCCTGGACATCCAGGTGTTCTTTTTGGTTGAACATCCTGCCAGGATGCTGAATATCAATATAGTTGTCGTGTACTTCAAAATTTTTTTTTTCATTGTTATACAGTTTATTCTTTACCTTTTGTTTCAAAACCCCGGAAAAGTGTATGAAGATTTAGGTTATCAATAGATATTTGTGATAATAATCAACAAGTATTTTTAGAAAAACTTTGAATTTGCAAATTTATTTTATTTATAGTAAAAAAC
>CAZVTW010000769.1:0-2595 GCA_964629805.1 uncultured Bacteroidales bacterium
ACCTAAGTAAAGCGCTTTTTCACTTCGTTCAAACCGCTCAACTTAGGTATAATATAAAAATATCGGCATTTTTCATGTATGAATAAAAATAATTTACAGCTTTCACTTACCCCAGGTTTCAGCCCGGGGATTATTTTTCCCTTTCTACCCTCTTTTTTCCGTTGAGTAGAAATGGATATAGGGGAGAGCAGGTGTATGTTGTATTTTTAGTAAGTGAATTAGAAAGTGTAAACTATTATTGAAAAATGCCAAAAAATTGTTTTATTTTTGAAATCATGTAAGAGTCTGCTCCTAAAAAACTATCCTGTACTGCATCATCGGGAAAAAGCCTAATTGGTAAATAGATTTTTCCTCTCCTGTTTTGATATCAAACTGCACCATATATGGATTCTTGTGGTTGGTTACATTTTGTATGTCAAAAGCCCATTCCTGCGAAACTTTTTTACCATCTAAACGAAACCCGAGCCTTACATCAGCTCTGAAGTAATCGCTTAACTTTTTTGTGTAAGCTTCTTCTTCGTCATATTCTGTGACATTCTCTCTGCGTGAGGCTTCCAAATCAATCGGTGTGTATCTTTGACCACCGGCTAAAGTCACCTTGCCGTCCAATGTCAGGAATTTTTTGTATCGCGGATTTTCCTTATTTTTAAACAGCTGGAATTCTTTTCCATACAATGCATTCAGAACATAATTTCCGTTAAAAGCAGTGTTTCTCCATACCCCGTCGCTGCCTTTATATTTCGATTCAAACAATGACGCAGTCAACATGTAGTATGTTCCTTTGTTCAGAAACTTTTCAAGTGTCAGTTCCACACCGTAATTCCTTCCTTTCCCGCCGACTGTCAGGGAATCGGGATTGAAACGTGTAAAGGAATTATCATTCAGGATGGAGTAAGAACTTTCATGTTCTTCCACTGCTGATTCAAAAATATCCTGGTAATACACTTCTGTTTTGAAGTGAAGCGTATTCGAAAAGCTTTTGTCATATCCCAGCACAAAATGCTGCGATTTGTTGAATTCAATGTCTTTGTTTGTCTCCAAAATCTGGCCGTCATCAAGCTCTGTTTGTTTAAAATAAATATATAGCGGATGAGTTTTGCTGTGTATGCCATAACCAAATGCAAGGGACTGGCTTCCCAGTAATTTCCACTTAATTCCCAGGCGTGGTTCAATCACATCAGCATTGTTCAGACCAAGTTGCTGGTAGTGAAGGCCAGGATTAAACGTCAGGTTATCATTTAACCTATATTGCCACTGCACATATGCTTCGAAAAAATTGGTATGTCCGTCTTCATTTGCAAAAGTAGTAAACCGTCCGAACGAGTAATCGTATAAACTGTCAAGCAGGTTGTAATGCATTTGTTTAAAATTAGCCCCAATCTTAAAACTATGATGTGAATTCAGCTTTTTATTCAGAAAAAAATTGGCGAAATAATGAGCTGATCCGTTTTTCATTCTTCGATAAGGTTTTGTGGCCGGATTATCATTTGACCAGGTCAGGATGGTATCAACAACATTTCCGTTTTCAATACCCGATGCACCCACTATCAGTTTTGTGTATGTGCTTGGATTAAAAATGTAGGTATGTGACAAACTCAGCGCCCCGGTAGCGCTTTCTGATTTTATATCCAGGAAATCTTCGGAATACATGCTTTCCTGTTCCTCTGTCGTGTCAATTTTACTGTTTTCAAAAAAGATATCACTCTTTCCTCCAAGTCCGACAATACTGAATTTTCCGGCATTTTTTGTTGGTATGTTGAGTTTGAATGACAAGTCCTGGTAATTTGGAACAGCCGTACCCGTACCAACATCAAAACCCAGATCAAACATAAGACTTAGCGTGGAATACCTGTAGTTAACTAAAAATGAAGCATTTTCACCAACAGGCAGCGGCCCTTCTGCACCAGCTTCAAAGCCGTTGAATCCAACCTGTCCGAGAAATTCATATTTGTCATAATTCCCGTTTCGCATTTTCAGGTCAAACACGCCGGATGTAGCATTTCCATATTCAGCCGGGAAGGCGCCGGTGAGAAAGTCGGAATTGCTTAGTAGGTTGTTATTCAGCATACTTACCGGTCCACCTGTGGCGCCCATTTGTCCAAAATGATTTGGATTGGGAATTTCAGCCCCGTCAAGGCGCCAGGATAATCCGGATGAGGAGTTGCCCCTGATGACAATGTCATTTAGCGCATCATTCGAAACATTGACCCCGGCATAATTCGCCGCCATTCTGGCTACATCATTCCTTGCGCCGGCATATCGCTGGCTTTCTTCCACTGCAAAGGTACGTGAGCTTAAAGTGGTCATTTCGTTTATGGATGCTGCCCTGTTCTTGTTCCCTTTCACAACAACTTCTTCCATTTTCACTACTTTTTCTTCCAGTTCAATATTCAGTTGTAATTCCTTGCCGGATGTCAGGTTCATATTTGAAAGGGTTGCAGGATTGTAACCAACAAATCGCACCTGTAAATTGACCCGTCCTGTGGGGACATTGTCGAGGGTGAAATATCCGTTTTCACCGGTTATTGTTCCTAATGGTGAATCGTCGTTCAAAACTGCCACTGTGGCGCCATAAAGTGGCACTTTTGTTTCCCC
>CAZVTW010000770.1:0-2587 GCA_964629805.1 uncultured Bacteroidales bacterium
GGTATACCAACTTTTCTTGCTTCAAAAAGCATCAGGATAGGTGATAACTGGAGCAGAAGGATTGAAGATGAACTTGGGCAATGTGATTATTTCCTTGTTTTACTATCAGAAAACTCCCTTATCAGTGATATGATAACAGAAGAAATCAGGAAAGCGAAAGAAAGGTGGGAAAATTCTGTCAGTAAAAAACCAGTTATCTTCCCCGTCAGAATTAACCTGCCCGATGATTATGAATTGAATTATGATATTGCAGGTTATCTCAACCGGATACAACAACGTTACTGGCACAATGAACGTGATACATTACACATTGTCGAAGAAATTGCTGAAGTTATCAGAACGGGAAAATACATCAATAAAGATGATGCAATACCTTCCATTCATATTGATCCGGAAGGTAAATCGGGAAATCTTCCTGTACCTAATGCACCTTTGGAGATTCCGGGAGGAAAAATAAGTATTGATTCTCCTTACTATATTGTCAGGGAAGGAGAAATAGATTTTATGCACCGTGTCCTTGATGATGCGGCACTGCTTAAAATTAAAGGACCCAGGCAATTTGGAAAGACCTCATTATTATCAAGAATTATTCAGTTTGCCACTCAGAATGAACATGATGTCGTGCCTTTTAGTTTTCAGCAATTAAATACAAAAAATCTGACAGACCTTGAAAGATTGCTATTACAGATATGTACACATATATCAAGAATGCTTGGATTACCAAATAAAATTAAGGAATTCTGGGCAGATGAATATATGGATGTCAAAATGAAAGCAACCATTTATTTCGAAGATTATATACTTGTTGAAAATAAAAATCCGGTTTTACTTGCACTTGACGAAGCTGACAGGTTGTTTGAATTTAAGGAAATATCATCCGAGTTTTTTGGTATGCTGAGGTTTTGGCACGAAGAATCAAAAACAAATCAGATATGGCAAAAAATGAAACTTGCTATTACACATTCAACGGAATCTTATCTCGCAATTTCTGATTTGAACCAGTCGCCTTTTAATGTTGGTATTGACAATATTCTTAAGTCTTTTAAACGCGACGAAGTAAAATTACTTTCTTCAAAACACGGGCTTAGATTAACTGAAATACAGATAAGTAAACTGCATGAACTGGTAGGAGGACATCCTTTTCTTGTCAGAAAAGCCCTTTATGAACTGGCGCTTGGTAATTATACTTTTAACGAACTCATAACAAAAGCAGCAACAGAAGACGGACCTTATATAGATCACCTGAGAAGGCATTATTGGAATATCACACAAAATACGACTGCTGTAAAAGTGATGAAAAACATCCTGTATAAAAATTATTCAGATAATGCTATTTATGTTAACAAACTTCGGTCTGCCGGAATAATTATGGGCATAGTACCCCATGTAGCAGCTACCTGCCGGCTTTATGAGATATATTTTAAAAATACACTCATTTAAGATTACTTCTGTTTTTCTTATTTCAATTCGGTTAAGAAATAAAATAAAATATGATTTTGTCGTTATTTTTTTGTATATTTTTCAAAAAAATACCAGATGAAATTCAATAAAATATTCAAGCTTATCATATTGATCTCATTTGTCCTTTTTAGTTTTATTGAAAGGACATCAGGTCAGGTAGTCAGGGAATTTCCTTCTGATTCAACCTATCTGAATGATTTATCTGTTTTTATGACAAAAGTTTACCACGACAAAGGTGAACAGAAGGTAAATCGTTTTTCTGCCATTTGGAATTCTGACAAACTAACATCTGCGCAAAAAGACAGTATCTTATCATTTTCAAATCAGTTGCTGGAAAAAAATGCCAGGTCTTTTCCACATTTTGGGTTATTTCTTGAAACTTATATTGCTTTCTCAGAAAGTGCCCAGGATATTGACAGCTACAACAACTGGGAATCACAACTCATTAAAATGTTATATGACCCGCGTGTTTATTTACATAATATGTCCGATTTTTTTGAGTTTACCATTGAGTTATTAAAAAATAACACCCTTTACAAGTCCGGGTCTGTTACATGGATTTCCTCCGAGTCAGGATTTCATTTTGAATATACAGATTTTTTAAAAGTTGTAATAGAAAATACCGATTTAAGGTGCTATTTTAGCTCTGACAGTACTGGTATTCTGAATACCTCCGGATATCTCATCCCTGACAGTAATCTCTGGATTGGCAATAAGGGTAAAATATTATGGAACAGATCAGGAATACATGAAGATTCGGTCTTTGTCGAATTGAAGAATTATCAATTGAGACTTAGATCATCTGAATATAAAATAGATTCAGTGTATTTCTTTAACAGAAATTTTTCTGATGAACCAATCCCCGGAAGTGTAGAAGATAAAGTCGTTGTCAGTCCGGATACAAATTCTGTAAGATACCCCAAATTTGAATCATATGATAAGGATATTGTTATAAAAGACTTTGTGAAGGATATTGATTACAAAGGCGGTTATTCCATGCATGGCAGATTCTTTATTGGCTCGGGAACGGAAAAGAACAAAGCAATGTTGATAATACACAAAGGAGATTCACTGTTGATGACTGCCAAATCAATTAATTTTGGGATCAGAAATAACCAGATAATCG
>CAZVTW010000771.1:0-2584 GCA_964629805.1 uncultured Bacteroidales bacterium
CGGGCGCCTGCCCACCGAGGCCGAATGGGAATACGCCGCCCGTGGCGGCGTAGAGACTAACCATGGCCAGTCTCTATACGCAGGCAGCAACAATATTGGCGATGTGGCCTGGTACAGTTCAAATTCAGGCAGAAAAACCCACCCCGTGGGCGGCAAACAGCCCAACGAGCTTGGCCTGTACGACATGAGCGGCAATGTGTGGGAGTGGTGCAGCGACTGGTATGATGAGGATTATTATGGGTCCAGCCCTCAAAACAACCCAAAGGGGCCTTCATCAGAATCGTACCGCGTTTTGCGTGGTGGCAGTTGGAGCAGCAACGCCGGGTACTGCCGGGTGGCTCATCGCGGCAGCGACTACCCCGGCAGCAGTCGCGGCATCAGCGGCTTTCGTGTTGTTCGAGTCCATTAGTTCATAAGTTTATGTGCTACATACATTTTTAAACAAAGGAAATGTTTAAAAATAAATAATCAAAAAACGAAGAGCGCAGGTTGTAACAAACTTGCAAATTCGTTTTTTGAACTGTTTTTTTGGCAAAATTATTGTGTAAAATGTAATCCATCTTGGAAACATTGAAATTGAATTTTAATACTATCTCGGTATGCTTCCAATAAAATTGAATCGAGTTCATTTTTTTGTGATTTAATGTGATATGGGCTAATAAATATAAAGCCGGACAACAAAAAAATAAAAATGAATATTGTCTTATCATATTTGTAAAAAGCATAAAAAAAAGCAAAAAATTTAATAGTTATTAAATATTTCAGTTTTTTTGTCATTGTTTAATATTTAAATGATGCAACTCGATTCTTCTCAATATCTATAATTCTATCACATACCCATACTTCACATAATCAACAAAATCGTTGTATTTTATATAGCAAAACCCTTCATTGCCCCAGGCTTTCCCCCAGCTATTCACAATCTCAAATGCACCTCCATACAAAGTATCATCGTATCCGATAACACACATTGCGTGGCCACCATAATTTTCTTGTGGATTTTCATTATGCGAAGGCAGCCATACTTTTTTAGCATAATAGAAGGAATTAGGGCAATTAAAACCTATGATAATTGGTTTTTTGTCTGTGAGCGAGCGTTTGAATAATTCTATAACCCCGGAATCATCAATAACCTTATTCCTAAAACTATAAATCTTAGTATAACTTTCAATTTTGTTTGTATGGTTCATGTTAAGCTCAGACTTTTCCCAATATGCTTTCTGTGGTTGAGCAATATCTTTTAATTGAGGAACACCTGCTTCTTTAAGGTATTTGAAAATATTGGTCAGAACGGCTCCGTTTCTATTTTCTTGATATGGGCAAAATGCATTTTGTGTAACAAGCTTTTCATTAAGTAATTGGTTTTTTACTGCATATGAGATGGTCATTGCATAATAAATTGTAGCATATGCCGGACTAGTCCCGTAATTTTCCTGTGACCTCACTTCAGGGCAATATCCTTTTAAAGAATATTGATTAGGATTATTGCAAGCATCAAAAATGCCGTAAATAAAGAGTAACGAAATAAATAGTTTCATCATATCTGTAATTTTTATGGTTTAATAATTATTTTGCCTGCTCCTACAGTTTTTTCAGTTTCCAATATTTCCCAATAATAACAACCGGCCTTGAATGTATTGGTCAATAAAAGTTGTGTATCTTCAGTTATTGCCGAGAAAACTGTATGACCAGTATTGCTATACAAGGTGATGTGAAGCAATAGTTTTTTTGGGTTATTAAACTGAAAATTAATTTGTTTTTTTGAATCATTTATTGTTATAACTTATTCCAGGGATAAAACAGATACATTCTGGCCTTTATAATTTTTAGTTATTTTTTTTTCCATTCTGGGTTTATTTGAAAACTTTCCCCTTTTATATCATGTGATTCCGGTGCTCCAAAAACATCATCTTTTGGTTGTTGATAATAATCTTTAAAAAGAAAAGGGATTCCAATAAAAATGATAATTGTAGCCGCAATTTTTAAAGTATTCATATGCAATACTTTTTTTTTGAGAATAATGGGTGCTGATGGTTTTTGTCCACTCCCTGTTTCATCATAAAGTTATGTATGAAATGTATATCGTTCGAGCATAAACCCAGTAGCCGCTTCCACTAACTTTTCATAAAAGTACAAAATTTTCATCTCATTTCATCAGTATCTCATGAAACACCCGCGGCTATTGGGTTTAATGCCTTGTTGGGGCTTGTTGCCTCTCTTATCATGAGTCCAAAAATGTATTTTTATTATAAAAATCATTCACAAGCTCTTCTATCTTATAAATCAAATTCTTAGATGGCTCATAATATGAAAGTGCTTCTTCTTTTGAAATTTCAATATAATCATCATAATCACTTGAATGTCTCTTATTAAATAAGTCTGAATAAAACTTCCCTAAATCACGATTTACTAATCCTTTTTTCACAAAATGCAGACCAAACATCATTCTAGTTCCTTTATGTGTCTCTGTTTTTATTTCTCTTTGAATTAATAATCCAGATATTGCATAAAAGCATGCATAAAACAATCTATTTATTACTGTAATCCAGAGTTCATTCTCAGTTAAAACTTCAACCTCCTTTAG
>CAZVTW010000772.1:0-2584 GCA_964629805.1 uncultured Bacteroidales bacterium
ATCCAGACGATTTACAACGAAATCCTGAGCGAATAAGCGGAGGCCCCATGTCATCGCCCACAACCTGGCTAAAAGAATTCGGACACGCCCTGCAAACCCTGCCGCGTAATCCGTATCTGGTGATTCAAAAAGAAAGGATTGAACATCTTAATCGAACAGTTTTCAAATGGATACAATCTCTGTGGAGAAAAAGCCCAAATATATGTAAAAGTTGGGAAAATCATTTCAGTAAACAACAGAAAAAACAATCACATTCTGGGATTATCCCCACAAGAAGCTGTATTATAGCAGCTTGTGGATATCTTCTTCTGACTGTTGTCCATTTTATGTTAAACTGGTGGATACTTTCATCTTCTCTTTTTGATAGACCTTTTTTAATTGCAGATATGGCGTTGCAAACGACGTACCTGCAGCAACAGACACTGCTGTTTATTGTGGCTATTTTAGTCATCCCACTTGTAACCGCAATTAGAATATTTCAAGAACAAACAAATAATCGCTTACGATTCGTTCATTTAACACCACTCTCCCACCATGAAGTTGTTCTGGGACTTATCGCTCGCGACAACATCTTTCTGCTGTTTGGCATTATATTACATCTTCCACTTACATTAATATGCTTGTTCTCAGGTAATGTAACATTCATGCATGTAATTATGACGACGTATGACCTATTGATGACAGCCATTCTATTTTCTTCCATGAGTTTTATGGCCAACCTGTTTTTATATTACACGGACAAGAAAACGATGACTTTGTTTGGTGGAATAATTGTTTGTGTGCTCCTTCTTTATTTTATGGGATTTAACGAATTGGGGATCATAAAGACGAATACTTTGATCAGTCCTTTTCGATTTATGTCAAGACAGGGGCTTCAAACCACACCTTTACGCTTACAGTCAAGCTTATTAGCGTTGGAAACATCATTATCTTCAATGAAGGAAGCACGGAAGAAACAGACCGATAGCATTGATAGAAAATTAATCTCTTTACTAAAGAAAATATATGAAAATCATTACATATTAAAAGAAACTCAAGCGAATTCTAAGCTTTCAATCTTGCTCTTTAACAAGGCTTTTTCAAAACAGACACCACTTGCTCTTGAATTACAGGATTCAGTTCGTAATCTACAGCAAACTTTAATAGATTTCAGAGAGTCATTATCCTATCGTTACGCTTATTTGGATGAAAAACATACCCAAAACCAAGCTTATTATAATGAATCCCGGATAACGCCTATTTTAATGCAAGAAACAACGCTGGTTGAGTTAGACAGATGGTTGGAATATAGGCGAGAACATTTACAGTCCAGCATAAAGAAACTTAAAAATTTAACAGCAGATTCCCATGCTCTAAGAAAAGAAGTGTTGGGAATTTTAGAAGATCGGAAATCTTTAAAATACTATACCGATGATGAAATCAAATTACTGCTGTGGCTTGGGCATAGAGACTCGGAAAAGAGGAAACGTCAAATCGTATTAAGGCTCTACTCTGAGATAGCAGACTTAGAATCGCAAGATTTATCGGCTTATATAAACAAGATTGAAGAGATGGAAACTACTCTTTTGACAAATGATCAGTCTATTTCGCCTGATACACTTCGTGTCTTATTTCATCATATTCCTTTTTTAATTCGTTTTGCGGAAACATCTACCTGGTTGCCTGAAACAAAGACGGATAGAACCTCAAAAAGCTTATTGAATGTTGAAAAAGCATATAAGCTTGTGATGGAGCATGTTTTGAAAGCTAACCTCCCCGTTTCCCTTATAAACACTAATATCATCAATGCTTCTTTCAGGCATTTCGATAAAAAGACAAGCCTGGGAATAATTAAAAGAGAGATTTGGCTCTCTCTCTTTGGAACATATATGATGAGACTCGTGTTAATAGTGACTATTTATATGTTCCTTCTGAAGAATATCTTTCGTAATCCCCCTATTTATTTGTCAACGCCTTTAAACATTGTATTCTCCCTCATCTTCGCTGTTATAGGTGTTCAACTACTCTCTTTCGATGTTTATCAGTTTTTTTCAACTTCTTTAGGTCTAAGTCCCTCGCATCCATCGGCTTTTATTGGGATAATTTTCTTGATGTTTTTAGCTTTACTGTATAATATGATTCCGTTTTCAAAAGCTCGATTCTTTACGCGTTTTGAAAAAATTATGGCCTTCTTTAATCCGCTGTTTTCTATTAGTATCGCGGCGTTGGTTTTTCTCCTATTTTATTATTCATTTGATCTCGAAGATAAAGAAATATTTCTAATTTTTCCTGTCATGCTAGTGCTTTATGAAATGACACGACAATTATTCAGTTTTAAATTATCAAAGGCTAAAGCCGGTATTGCAGCGTATTTTTTTATGGGATTTATGCCTATTATTTTGATATGGGTTATTGTGAAAACTGTTTATAAAAAACTCAGAAGTTTGCGAAAAGCGGATTGATCTTCCGCTCCAACCCAATCAGGAGAATACTTGACCAAACCCCCCGGGGCGGAAGCGACAATGTCGCCCCCGAACGGCCGCCTACATAAACACGGCCGGACTACAGCCAAAACGCGCGCTCAGGGCTTTAATCTGCCGCTTGT
>CAZVTW010000773.1:0-2582 GCA_964629805.1 uncultured Bacteroidales bacterium
AACAAACATATTTTTATCCCCTTTACCAGGAAATACTACTTCAGCCACTAAAAATAAATGAGTTTAAACTTGGGGAACAAGTTGTTGTTAAAAATACATTTTATGATGTTTTTGAAGGACACAAAAACTCTGAGCTGTTATCTGAAAAAAATCCCGGGTCTGAGAATTATCAGCGTTTAGTCGGAATTTTAGAAGACATTATAACAAATAAGGAATTTGTGACCAAAGACCAGAATTATACCGTCAGTGATGAACCGACAGTAAAAAAAGACTATATGAAGTTGCTGAATTTTGTTGAAGAAGCAATTGAAACAGGTGATTCATCTTCTTTAAAGCGTATTCAGGAGGAAGTTGAGGAAACGAAAAAGTTTTCGCAGGAATATTTTTATGCCTCATCAGAAGACAGCATAAAAAAAACACAAAACAGAATTGTTATAGGATCGAGACAAATTGAAACAGCACCTCCAATCAAAGCTTATGAACCTAAAGAGATTATTGTAAAAGAAAAAAAGCCGGTTGATTATGTTGATTTGAAAATGGATGCAGAAGAAATATCCTCTGAAACGAATCATGAACACGAGACATCTAAAGATTCAACACCTGAAATAGAGGAATCGAAAGAGCTAACACAAATCACCAGAATGTTATATTCCGATAGTATATTTTTTGACCGGAACAGCTCCATCATTTCAAATACTTACAATCAAAAACTGGAGAAAATAGCAAATCTACTGATTGACCACTCAAATCTGAATGTTCATATTCAGGGATATGCAAGCACACCAGGAGGTGAAAAGAAGAACCTTAGGTTGTCTAAAGAAAGAGCTATACAGGTGAAAAATTATTTTGCAAATAATGGTATTGATGATCAGAGAATTATTATTGATTATTATGGCGAGACAAAATCAGAAGAAGAGCAAACAGATAAACAACGACAGCAAAACAGAAGAGTAAATATTTCGATATTCGATATTGGCCAAAATTAGCCAATTGATATGGAAAATAATAATTGTACTTCTAAAGCTTTGGAAAAACAAAACAGAACATATTATTCAATTACAATAAAGTTGTTCATATTGTCATTGTTGATGGCACTTTGTGTTCAACAATCAGTATTGTCACAACAGTATACAGCTTACGATTTAAAAGCTGTCTATCTGTTTAACTTCTCAAAGTTTGTACAATGGGAAAATAATAATTCAGGTGAAGAGTTTGTTATTGGTGTTTATGGTAATGATCCATTCGGTCAAATCCTTGATCAGATTGCAGAGGAAAAAAATAAATCAGATAAGCAATTTATGATAAATCACTATGATTCACCCGAAGAAATAGATAATTGTAAAATATTGTTCGTATCGGGAATTGCCAGGTCCGAAATGCTAAAGGTACTTAAGGTTACAAGTACTAAAAGCATCCTTACAGTTGGAGATACTATGGATGAATTTTGTGAAAGCGGAGGTATTATTAATTTCCAGGAAAAAGGAGCGGATAAGATATTTGAAATTAATAATTCAGCAGCAAAAAGTGTCATGATTAAAATAAGCCCGAAGCTGCTAAGACTGGCCAAAATAGTAAATGAAAATTAGCTCTAATAGAAGAAATGATAAAAGATTTTGCGATAAAAATAAAGTTGATACTCATTATTCTAGCAATTACAACCCTTGCCTTTTTATTGTCAGGTGTTATTTTTTACTATTGGGACAAATCGGAGTTTAATTCCAAAACACGTCGTGACCTCTCGATTCTGGCTCAGGTCATTGGCGACAACAATACGGCAAATCTCATGTTTGAAGGCCGGGCCGAAGCAAAAGAATCACTCAGATCGCTCAATGCTGAAAAATATATTAAACAGGCCTTTTTATTTAAAACCAATGAAAAAGAACCATTTGCTGAATTTGTAAAAGATACGCTTGGGATAGTTGAAATACCTGGTTCTCTTCTTAATGCAGATACATCAATTTTTCTCAATAATTCATTGATACTAACACATCAAATATATGTTGATAATGAAAAGCTTGGAACGATCTATTTAAACTACGATCTTAGAGAGTATTCCGAACGTATTGCCAGATTTGTCAGGATAATGATCGTAATACTAATTTCATCAAATGTTCTTGCTTTTCTGCTTGCACTATGGCTTCAAAAATATATTACAAGACCCATTCTGAATTTATCAATGTTAATGAAGAAAATATCCAAAGACAAAGATTATTCAACCCGGGCAATAAAAATCAGTAATGATGAGGTTGGTATCCTGAGTGACGGTTTTAACCAAATGCTTTCGCAGATTGAGAAACAAAACAAAGACCTGCAAAAAGCGAAAGAGCATGCTGAACATTCACTGAAAATTAAAGAGCAGTTCCTGGCAAATATGAGTCATGAAATCAGAACCCCAATGAATGCCATCATGGGTATGACAAATCTCCTGCTTGATACCAAATTATCTTCCGACCAGTTGAATTTTCTTGAAAACATTAAAATCTCATCTGAAAATTTGCTGGTGATTATTAATGACATCCTGGATTTTTCGAAAATTGAAGCAGGAAAAATAGAATTCGAAAACCGGGAATTCGATCTTCATG
>CAZVTW010000774.1:0-2579 GCA_964629805.1 uncultured Bacteroidales bacterium
AGCGTCACAAAATAGCGCTTAAATTGAAAGATGCCCATAAAGCATTTGAAGAAATCAGGGGAGTCATCACAGGGATGGATGTTTCAAAAAAATATCTCAGTCGAAATGATTATCTTTCTCTTGGAATAAAGCAATCCATTTTCCTGAAAAATGAGCGGGAATCAATATACACGCTTTTTGAAAGGTATCTTCAATTTTTAAAAGAATATCATTTTTATGATATAAATATTACCTCTCACACATGGATTGAGAAATGTGCGCCAAAATATGATTTTATTGTGGTTGATGAGGTGCAGGATCTGACAAATATACAGTTGTTTCTAATCCTTAAGCTGCTAAAAAAACCAGGTCAGTTCATATTTTGTGGTGATTCAAACCAGGTAGTACATCCCAATTTTTTTTCCTGGTCGCATCTCAAATCGATGTTTTATCTTAATGAGCTTAAAGCCAATAAAATTAAGATACTTCATACGAATTTCAGGAACAGTCAGACCGTATCAGACATATCGAATAAACTCTTAAAAGTAAAAACCGCGCGTTTTGGTTCAATCGATAAAGAAAGCAATTACCTTGTAAACAGCATCTCAAAAAAAGAAGGAGAAATCTCTTTTTATGAACTGAAAAACAAAACCATTGCAGACCTGAACAAGAAAACAAAGCGGTCAACGAAATATGCTGTGATTGTCTCGCGTGACGAAGACAAGAAAGAGGCCAGAAAATATTTTAACACGCCTTTATTATTTTCAGTACAGGAGTCAAAGGGACTGGAGTATGATAATGTTATTATATTCAACATGATTTCAGGGAATTCGCATGAATATATGGAAATATCAAAAGGCGTCTCACAAGAGGACTTAAAAATAGATGATTTAAAATATTCACGAGCAAAAGATAAAAGTGACAAATCGCAGGATGCATACAAATTTTATATCAATTCTCTTTATGTCGCTATCACAAGAGCCATAAATAATGTCATTCTCCTTGAATCAGGCAAAAAACATGATTTACTGAAGCTCCTGAATTTGGTGGAAAAGCAATCATTTAACCATATCAGGGAAGATCAATCATCAACAGATGAATGGAAACAAGAAGCACGCAGGCTTGAGAAACAAGGGAAAACAGAACAGGTAGAGGCTATCAGGCAGGATATACTGCAAACAGAAACACCACCGTGGGAACCGATAGACCTTCCGAAATATCAAAAATTATCCGAAGAAGCTTTAAATCCGGAGCATTACAATAAAAAAGCAAAAGACAAACTATTCCAGTTCGGGATACTATATAATCAACCAAATATCATGACCCGGCTTGCTGATTTGAAATATCGCAAAGCTGAAAATTATGAAAAAGAAACGAATTCAGTGTTCAGAAAACACTTGCAATTATATGTTAAAGATGACATTAAACAACTGGTGGGTTGGTTGAATAAATATGGGATAGATTTCCGGGATGAATATAATTTCACACCTTTGCAGTGTGCTGTCTATTCCGGGGCAGAACAATTGACGGAAACATTGCTTAAAAACGGAGCCAATCCTGATTTATTTGATACCTTTGGCAGAACACCACTGCAGATTGCTCTTTCAAAAGCATTTTACTCTCAGGATTATGCTGAAGGTTTCCTGGCAAAAATATATCCTTTAATACAATCAGAAGCCCTTAAAATTAAAGTAGATAACAAGTTATTGAAAATAGACAGTCACAAGATTGAGTTTTTTATCATCAATTTAATAACAGCCATACAATCAACCATTATCCAGAAAAAAGGACTTCAATGGGACAAGGGTATTGTAATGAATGATTTGCTAAAGAATCTTTCTTATTTTCCTGAAAATGTTCTTCCTGAGTACCGTAAAAAGAGAACCTACCTGAACGCCATTTTTGCAAAACACGAAATAAACAGTAACAATCCATACAATAAAAAACTATTTGTCAGGATTGAAAGAGGTTTGTATAAATTGAATGATGACATGTTCATTTTAAAAGGTGATGATTGGCTATCTGTCAATGAAATAAGTGAAATTCAAAATATACACACGAACGAAGCAACCAGGATATTAACTGAAGAACAAAGAAAAAAATGGGAGGAAGAGAAGAGACGATTTGAAAAGATGGGATGGTACTACTAAAAAAATGCTATTGTCACGTTAGGCAAAGAAATCATTTCTGTGATATCCTCCAAAATACTTCATGAACTGAGCCCTTTCAAAGGCAGATGGATCAGCTAATTGTTTTTGTGCCATCAGTCCCCGGAATTCGTTAATGGTCGAATATTTATTATCAGACATCCATTTCTCCAGGATAAGTAACATCTGCTGAATATGTCCGCTGCCTTTGAGATAAAGCGCAGATACAATCTGTACGGCATCGGCCCCGGCAAGAAGTAATTTTATCATTGATTCGCCGGTATGGATACCTGTGGATGCAGCCAAATCACATTTAATAGTCCGGGACATAATCCCTGCCCAGCGCAGGGGCATGGAATAGTCTTCCGGCTGGCTGAATATGTTGGTTGAAACAAGTTTTTTAGTCTCAATATCAATGTCAGGCTGGTGAAAGCGATTAAACAATACCATACC
>CAZVTW010000775.1:0-2579 GCA_964629805.1 uncultured Bacteroidales bacterium
GAATCTATATCAAGGCTTGTTCCTTGATACCGGTAAAGGTATTCAACAGTCTTTAATTTACTCAATGGAAAAGCTATTCGGGAAATCACCAAATGACGGAACATTTCTTCATTGATTACTCCAAATCCAATATGGTCATAAATTTTTCCGAAAATAATTTCTGGACCAACGATACGGATATTGGCATTTTGTAAAGATGCAAACACTTTATCAACTGCAGCATAATATTCACTTTCAAATAGTTTAGGCGGTAATGACAATTTTTAAATCTCCTGTTTTGCCAAATTATAAAGTTTTTCAATTTTGTGCTGTGTAGTGGCGCAACCTACTGTTTTTACAATTTTATACTTTCCTCTAATCTTCTGTATCCCCTGAGCAGAAGTACTTCCAGAGCGATTTTTAAGTTTCCTGACGAACATAATAATAAATTTGCAACACCCAAATATAGAAAATTATTATTGATATTCTGGCATTTAGGTGGGTGTTGCAAAAAAGTGCGGAAAACAGGAGCAGTAAGGGTTGAAGCTGCTAAGCATGGAAAAGATGGTGTTCCGCAAACTTTGGGGTTTGAGGAGTATCTGAAAATTGTTAAGGATTTTATTGAAAACAAAGATTACAATTGAACCACCCTGAATAATAAAATTAATAAAGATGAATATTAACAGTGCCGGATCGTTTTTTTCCTGTTTTCCGCATTGCAACACCCTAAAAATTTTCACTAATTATCTGGTATAATTCAGCCTGCTCTTCGTCCATCTGTAACAGTCTTGACTTTGTATGCTTTGAATCTGGTAATGTGTATGTTATTTGGTACATATTATGGGTTAATTCTGCGGCTTTTTTTATAGACAACAATGATTTTTCTTGTTTCAGGACTCTTTCGAGCTCCTTATAAATACAATAAGCTGTAAAGGATATGCATATGTGGGCTTCGATTCGGTGTCGTAAACGATGATATATTGGCCTAATCCGAAGATCTGTTTTTGACATTCGAAAAGCCTTTTCAATATGCCATAGATTATTATAATTTTCTATAATTTTATTATTAGGCAATTTAGTATTGGTGATATAGCCCTTTAGACCATCCCAAACAGAATCTTTTTTAAATTTATCATAATCGATATCAATAGTTACTTCTCCTTCGAGTTTCAGGTATTTATTGTATCCCCTGTTGTTTATATTTGACTTGGTGAGCTTTCCGCTTTTTATTCTTTTTTCAAGCCTTTTAAGCCCCCTATTCCTGTTGTATTCATCTTTGCGGGCACGAAGATTTGAATAATTAACAATGAGTGTTTGCGTTTCGTTCTTTGTAAAGTTATGAGTTTTACCTTCACTAAATTCTGTAGACAATATTTGTGACTTTATCGCTTTACTTTCATTTTTAATCCTGGCTCCAAGGATATATTCGTAGCCGTTTTCCTCCATGACTTTAATGTTGTTTTTTGAAAGCAGACCGGAATCTGCAATGACTACAGGTTTATCCAGGTTAAACTTTTGACTTATTTTTTCAAGGAAAGGAATAAGTGTATGTCCTTCATAAGTATTTCCTTCATAAATGTCGTATCCAATAGCATATCCACCAAGGCCAACAAGCAAACCAATAAATATCTGAGGACATTGGTGTTTTCCGTCTTTGTTAAAACCTGTTTTTCGAAGGTCGTCTTCATCGCTTGCCTCAAAATATAGTGTGGTCATATCATAAAAAACAACACTGATATCCTCATTTAAAACTCTTTTTGTATGGGCAAAAGCAATCTGTTCTACTTTACTTTTTAGTTTATTATTTAATTTATCTAAAAAACGATAAACTGAATCTATATCAAGGCTTGTTCCTTGATACCGGTAAAGGTATTCAACAGTCTTTAATTTACTCAATGGAAAAGCTATTCGGGAAATCACCAAATGACGGAACATTTCTTCATTGATTACTCCAAATCCAATATGGTCATAAATTTTTCCGAAAATAATTTCTGGACCAACGGTGCGGATATTTGCATTTTGTAAGGATGTAAACACTTTATCAACTACAGCATCATGTTCACTTTCAAATAGTTTAGACGGTAATGACAATTTTTCAATCTCCTGTTTTGCCAAATTATAAAGTTTTTCAATTTTGTGCTGTGTAGTGGCACAACCTACTGTTTTTACAACTTTATACTTCCCTCTAATCTTCTGTATCACCTGTACAGAAGTACTTCCAGAGCAATTAGGTTTCTTTCGAACAAACATAGTGTAAAATTTGGGACACCCAAATTTAAAAAATAAACATTGATTTACAATGTGTTAAGTGGGTGTCCCGAAAAAATGCGGAAAACAGGAAGCAAGTCGATGTAATAGTCGCGATTATCGATGCTGATGCGCTTTTGACGAGCCAGGAAAGCAAAATCACTGCCCAGTTCAATAATAAATCTTTGCAGTTCTGCCAATATCGCATTTTCAAGGTCTTTTTCCGAATAGCTGTCTGACAGGCCAAGGAAATCCAAAAAATAGGGGTCGCGGAACACCAGGTCAGGATTAAGTTTTTGCTCGCTTTCCAATTGTTTCAGGTCATTTTTTACCGTCTCTTCTGGCTTTTTACT
>CAZVTW010000776.1:0-2573 GCA_964629805.1 uncultured Bacteroidales bacterium
AACAACTTCGTGATCAATTTCCGGATTCATCCTTAAATTTTGCGCTTCGTGCATATGAAGCCGGGAAATCCACAGGAACCGACTCCCTGGCATCAGTTTCCGCTTACCAGGCAGGGAAAGGATATATGTTTACAAGCAATTATCATCTTTCTGTCTCATTTTTTGAAAAAGCGCTAAAAACTTACACACGCCTGAATCATCAGGAAAAAATTGCCGACTGTTATAACAATCTGGGAATCAATTATGAGTATTTGGGTGATTATAAACAGGCCCTTGAATATTACCTGGAGGCATTGAAAATCAGGGAAAAGGCAGGGGATTCATTATCTATTGCCGAATCTTTTATTAATATTGGCCTTGTTCATTATTGGCTTGGTAATTATGACAAAGCAGAAGAATTCGAAACAAGAGCTTATAAATACTTTTTACAGACCGGAAATAAGGACAGGCTTGCGCTGGCTTCCAATAACCTTGCAATGGTTTATTATTCACAGGATGATTTCATCACCTCAGCACAATATTTTGAGAAATCACTGGAATTGATGCAAAGTATTGGAA
The DNA here is from genome assembly GCA_964629805.1 of uncultured Bacteroidales bacterium. Classification (GTDB taxonomy): domain Bacteria; phylum Bacteroidota; class Bacteroidia; order Bacteroidales; family CAZVTW01; genus CAZVTW01. The sequence continues at coordinate 559 of CAZVTW010000776.1, forward strand.
ACCTTGAGGGGATGTTCAGGGCGCATGTTAATCTCGGGGAAACCTATAAGCAATCCGGCATAATGGAAAAATCATTTGAGCATCTGCAGCAAGCGCTAAAACTGGCTAAAAAGCAAAAAATTAAACTTCATGAAGTTCTGGTGATGTTCAACTTAGGCGCTTTTTACCTGGAAACAGGAAATGTTGACAAATCTAAGACAATGTTGTATAATGCTTTATACCTTGCAAGGGAAATAAATGCTGCAGAATATGAAAAGAGCCTGTTGTTATCTGTATCCGACTATCACAAAACAATAAAACAGTTTGATTCTTCTCTGCATTATTATCAATTATACCACCAGCTCACAGATAGCCTTGTTAATGAAGAGAAAAACGAACAAATAGCCAGGCTCGAAACGGAATATGATGTTTTGAAAAAAGATGAGACCATTCAACGGCAAAAATGGCTGATTAAAAGAAAAAACATGATTATTCTTTTTATAAGTATCACTCTGGTTTTACTTATTGCCGGGATGGCTGTTATTCTCAGATTGTATTCCCAAAAAAGACAGGCCTATAACGATCTTTTCAGGAAAAATATTGAACTTCTGAAAAAAGATTCGCACCAATCAGGAAGGACAATGGCAAAACAGGGAGTCGATGTGGGTTCATCACTTGACATTCAGGATGAAAAAATGACTGATTTATTCATCAGGATAAAAGAAATCATGAGCGAACAAAAACTTTACCTGGACAGTCAGATAACAGTGCCAAAAATAGCATCAAAATTATATGTCAATGAAAAATATGTTTCTGTAGCCATAAATACGTCAACAGGCAATAATTTTAATCACTTTATCAATAAACTGCGGATAGACGAAGCAAAAACAGTCATGCTGGATGAGCCTTATCTGACATTGGAAGCAGTAGCAAATAAATCCGGTTTCAACACAAAATCATCTTTTAATAAATTTTTTAAAATGTATACCGGGTTAACACCCTCTTACTATCGCCTGCAAAGCGCGAAAGAAAAACTATATTTAAAGTCCTGATTAATCAGGATTATTTTATTAAATAAAAAAATTATAGAACAATTGTTTGAAAAGCATCATATATTATTAATTAGATACATAATTTTCTGAAATGAACACGTCATTTCCGGAATGAATACATTTTTTAACAGAACCATATCTACATTTGGAAGAGCAATACTTTTTACACGAATATTACATTAATCTTTTTATTAATAATTCTTAATACTTAAAAAATTATGAAAAAACTTGTTTCAATTATTATTCTATTAAGTCTTTCCTGCCTGGCAGGATATGGCCAGAAGGTCAGTACAGACAAAGGTTTTAGTTTCCAGGGTGTGGCCCGTGATAGTGATGGCAAGGCGCTGGCGAACGAAGAAATAGACATTCAGTTTATAGTCCTTGATAATGAGGACGCTGAAGTGTTCTCAGAAGAACATAACCTGACAACCGATCCGTATGGGGTTTTTGTTACCACTATTGGCTCAACAGGTAGCAGTTTTAAGGATATTGATTTTTCATCTGATGATTTCAAACTGAAAGTTCAAATTAAAATTGGTGGAGCATGGGAAACCCTCAATGAACAGGATTTTATGAGTGTACCGTATTCAAAATATGCCGACAAGGCCAATGAAGCCAAAACAGCAGATTATGCACACAGTGCTTTTTTCCCTCCTGGCATGATAGTCCCTTTTGCCGGGCAAAGACACAAAATTCCGGAAGGATGGCTATTTTGTGACGGTAGTGCCTATGATCAGTCCCTGGAAAAATACAAGGCTTTATTTGATGTAATTGGATTTGCCTGGGGTAAAGATGGCAGTAATTTCCGAATCCCTGATTTACGGAGTGTATTTTTGCGCGGGGTTACCTATTCGAGGGCTGATGATTATAAAGATCTTGATATGGATAACAGAAGCCGTATACATAATGGTGTGGGCGTGAGTAATGAAGCCGGCACTTACCAGGACGACAGGCTTGAAAACCACAGGCACTGGCAACGTGAAG
>CAZVTW010000777.1:0-2562 GCA_964629805.1 uncultured Bacteroidales bacterium
TTAGAGGCACTAAATACTCTTTTGAGCAGGATTGTTGCTATGAATCGGGATTAATTTTTATATTAGAGGCGAATTTTCATGATACTTATTGATATATTAAATCCACCAGCAAATGAAAAGACGTATTTTTTTAAAAAACCTGGGCTTTAGTTTGCCTGCAGCAACAATCACTTCTCAGATTTATGCATCCGATTCTGAAAAGAATTCATGGCCTGAGTATCAATATGGGCACATCAAAGAATTTAAAGACGCCCTGACATCAGAAGGGCAAATAATACTCCGGTTTGAATTTAAAAACAAAGAAAATGTAAGGTCTGCTAACCATGAGGGTAAAATAAAAATCACAGGCGCCAATGTTATCAGGACGAAAAGCTATAATTTTGAAACAAATGAAGACAATCTGGAACCAGACGAACTTTCTTTTCAAACACTCGTATCTGATGAAAGCAAAGATATCATCGTGTTTTGGCTGGAAAACGCATCACCCGAAACAACAGTCCTAATCGAAAACAACAAGCAGACGTTTGAATTCACACTTATGAAACTGGTTAAGAAAAAGGATGTTACTTTCGAATCGGACGGTACAATAATATCAGGCAATTTTTTACTTGACAAAGAAATAGGAAAAATATCTCCTGAGAAAGCCGGGATTAAACCTTCAGGTGATAATTACAGCTTTGCTGTTATGGCTGATCCGCAGGGAGGTGATACTGATGATCCTGAAAAACTCAGGACAAGAATGCGCATTCATAACGCTTACATCGAAGAAAGTGTGGATTTGATCAACCGTCAGGATAAAAATTTCCTGTTTACCATGATTGTCGGCGATATTACAGACGACTGGGGATATGAGCGGGATTTTAAAAAAATGAATGACTATTTATCTAAACTTAAAACGCCTGTTCTCTACGAAATAGGAAATCATGAAACCCGTCTCAAAAGTAGTTTTTCCCCTGGTTACAACATGGATGAATTCAATAATTACTTCGCTGCACAAAAAGACATCAACGGTCTGGAAAAGCTTCTATATTCCTTTGACCTGGGCAAATGGCATTTCATTGTCTGGCCCGATCCGCTCAGGAAAAATTTCTGGGATAACCACCCTCACTATTTTGACTGGTTAGAAAAAGACCTCGCGGAGCATAAGCACATGCCGGTTATGATTTTTCAGCATGTGCCTGTTCATCCAATGGGCATCAATCCGTTTTTAAATTATTGCGAAACAGTTGAAGTGAAACGAACATTATTTGATATTTTCTCAAAATACGGCAATGTAAAATACGTGTTAAGTGGTCATGTCCATATTCCTGTAAAATCTTCATTCAAGACAGCAGTCAGTTACAAAGGTATCAATTTCATAAACCTGCCGGCGGCCGGTTACCGTCCCAGGGCTTTTGGTGAACAGGACTATTATGGCGGACCTTGCCAGGGAGCTGCCTTCGTTGATATAACCGGTGAAAAAGCCACCATCAGGTATAAAACCGTTACTGAAGAAGAATATGAATACCCGGAGGTTTTACCTGAATTTGACACAAAAAAATATGCGCTTTGGCTGAGTCATAAATGGGAACTCCCTGCTAAAAATCACATTGTCAATGGTGAGTTTATTAATGGGTTGAATGGCTGGGTAAAACATTATGTATACCAGGAAGATGAAACCCCATCCAATATTTGTGAAGTGAAGAGAAACATCAGACAGAACAGTTACTATTCACTTTACATGCTGACGAGACGAAGAGGCTATATGGCGCCGGGCCAGGACCGCCTTCCGCAGGATGTCAACCGCATTTGCCAGGCTGTCTCCTTAAAACCAGGCAAATCTCCCTTTGTCCGGTTTCACTACATGATAGACGGAAAAAACACTGACTTTTCAGGCTATTGTGGAGCTTATGTTTGGCTGGAGGGATTCAGAGGCTCTGTCAGGCTACTTAATATGATGTATTCACTTCACAGAATCTGGTATAACATTGGAGGCGCTCAGAGTGGTTTGAGAATTACAAAACCTATTATGCTCGGCCTTAATAATGAACCTGATACCTGGCATGAAACGGTATTGAATATTGAGCAGGATTTCAACAATTATAATGAAATTGAGCAAAAATTCAGTGAACTTCAACTTAACCGTCTTGTCCTCAATTTTGGCCTCTGGAATATTAACGACGGCAGAGAACAACCTTTTGCCGTATGTTTTGATACAGTTGACCTCTCCTATGATTTAAAAAGCAACAGCAGAGCCGGAAATAAAAATATCAGCCTGAAACCACAGGAAGAAATCTGGTGGCGGGGAAAACATGTACCAACCAAAAATATTGCCGGAGAACACCGGTATCACTTAGAAACGAAGTAGTGGTTAATGGTTGATAATATCGCATCATAAATCAAAAAAATCATTATCTTGTGAAGTAAAAATTGTAAACTTTTTGTAATCACAATAATATAAATGTATGGCAAGACAAACAGCTACAATAATTTTAGTTGGAATATTTATTTTCACCTCGTTGTCACTTTTTTGCCAGGAAAAAGATTCAACAAAAACAATTGATGGCGATAAAATCAAGACAG
>CAZVTW010000778.1:0-2554 GCA_964629805.1 uncultured Bacteroidales bacterium
AGCAATGTGCAGTTCAGTGTTGCAGTAGATTTTCGTTTTAGAATTTTAGGTTATAAGGGAAGATATAGATATAATAAATAACGCCTCTAAGAAAACGCCAATCTCTGCGTTACTTTGAAATTTTAAATCCTCATTTACAGTCAGTAAACTCCGGTTAAAAATTTCAAAAAGCCTCCGACATTTCATGTCCGAGAGCAGGCCCCGATATAATCGAGGGCAGGCTTGATCTTGACGTTTTCTCACATACACTAATAAAGTGTAAATGATTGTTTTTAAATATTTTAAATGTAGCTTAGAGGCACTAAATAAACTGGAGACAATTCCCAAACCTGGTATCAGTTTCATTGTTGAATTGGAATACTGCAGGGAAACCAAAATAAGCTAATTTAAGCAAAAATAATGCTCGCATTAATTCGGGGCTAATATAAGAATGAAATAGCTTTACGTTCCTCCAAACTATTTGATAAGTTCTGAACTCAGTAAATTCGAAAGATAAAGACGCAAGGCATCGTTTAATCCCGGAGTCCCGACATACTTGATGTCGGGATGAGGAGTTAAACGATGCCTTGTAACGCATAGATATCGAAAATTACTGAGTTCAGAAGTTTAACTTATCTCACAATCTGGAAATTCCGGACAGTATGATTGCCTCAACTGCACTCATTTATGACATCCCATTTTATACCCATAATGTTAAAGATTTTAGGTATATTCCCGGACTAAAGTTTTATAAATGAGTCCAATTTTAAAAAGATTTTCCTGTTATTTTTCGTATTTATCAGCCAGCCACTCCAAACGCTCGGTAATATTCAGATACTGTGTGCATTCTTCCTCACATGCCCTGCATTGTGTGCAATCCGAAGCTTTCTTCCTGTTCTGGCTTAATGGCCCGAATTTGTGATACCAGTTATAACGTTCTTTTGTTTTTTCCTCATCTCCGGAAAAAAGATATGTGTTGTAAATTTCCATGTATGACTTTATCTGAATTTCTTCAGGACAATGCTTTAGGCAGTAACCACATGAGGTACACAAATTATCAAAACCGGATTTTATGGATGCCTGCCTGTTTTCCTGCTCAGTTGTACTTACTTTTTGTGAACTATTTGCTATAGAGATGTTTTGTTCAATCATTTCTTTTTTATTCATACCTGCCAGAGTAACATCAATATAGGGTGATTCCAGGCAGAATCGCAGGGCATCCTCTGCTGGATTTCTTTTACTCTCGGGATAAATCGTCAGGTTTTCGCTAAATTCAGGAATAACACCTCCATACATCGGATTCATAACAACAGTGCCACGATTTTTATCCTTAGCATATCTTAATCCTTCTTCCCTGGCACTGAAATTCAGTGCATTATACGGAATCATAATGAACTCAAAAATATCATCATCCGCCAACATTTTTATACCTTTGCTATACATATGCGTTGAAACCCCGATATGCTTAATGAGTCCGTCCTCTTTAGCTTTTATAATTGTTTCAATCGCCCTGCCTTTCATCCTGGCTTTCTCATATTGTTCCGGATAAATAATACACCAAAGAAAAAAGAAATCAATATATTCAATACCAAGTCTTTTCAATGATCTGCGAATACTTTTTTCCATTTCTTTTGCAGATAAAGCGTTCTGACCTTTTGTTGCAATGAGGTATTCCTCACGGTCTAAACCTTGTAGTGCCTTCCCGTAGATGACTTCACTTGTGTCATTGTTATAAATTGGCGCAGTATCAAAATAATTAACGCCCAGTTCATGAGCCAGTCGTATATTGCTGATACTTTCTTTTTGTGAAACAGAATTATCAAACCGCATCCCACCCATGCCAATTGATGTAACCTGCTCTTTTGTTTTTCCGAAGGTGTTTATAATCATTTTAACTTTTCCTTTTTTAATTCAACTGTTTCAAATACTTCAATATCCTGCGAAGATCGTTCTGTTTATGAAATATAAAAAATAACTAAAAATGTTATAGGAAAGAACTTCCTTTTCATCCACAGGAAAACACATGATGTATTTAATAGAACGCTTGAAAATACAGATTAAAAGATTAGTAATTCAGGTATGTTTTCTCTTTTACTATAACAGAAGTTAGCAATAAAAATGTATATTCGAAATGTCTCTATACAAATAATTGAAGTATAAAATCAGGAATTTCATCAAAAAAATAGTATGACATAGCTTAATATTCAGTAAATTTGTATAAGGAAATACCTGAATGGTATTTTATTCATTTATGCATTTCTATGCATTGTTTTTCATAAACTGTATGATTCGGTTAAATTTTTCCTAAAAAGGCATTGTCCCCTGACAATGCCTTTTTTTAATAGTTGTGTAAAGAGTCTTTATTACCAAATCACATCTTCACCATCTACAACATTTACTTGTAAAAGAATGAGTTTGGGCTTAAAACGAAATAACCATTACATTTTTATCCACAAATTAGACGAATTTCACCCTGTGAAATTTTTTATTATCGGAAGAGTTAATCGAAACCGCCATCAAGTTAATGAATATTAACTTGATGGCCTGGTTGAGTTAATGCCGGCCGACTATCAAT
>CAZVTW010000779.1:0-1246 GCA_964629805.1 uncultured Bacteroidales bacterium
TAACTAATTTTCCTTTTTCCTGTTTGTTTTTGCCCTTTTGTTCCATTTGCTCCAGAATCTCAAAAACCTTGTCAATTTCTTTAATGTCATTTTGCAAACCTGCCAGCAGGTAATCGTTTTTATAAGTATACATGTGATCACGAATAACTTCAAAAGTAGCGTGTTGTTCGGCAATTTCACGGATTAACTCATCATCAGGTGAATAATTACCGGTAGTTGTAAAAGCCAGATACATAGACTCTGTAAATGCCCCTATTATCAGCAAAGATAGTGTATTCTCCCTTTCGTTACTCACAAGATAATTCACAATATCAACATTAGCCATATGCATATAGTGAAGGAGCGAATCAATTTGATTGACATTTTCGCGAACCCTGTTGATAAACTGTTTATCAAATGCAGGATCAATTTTCAATTTGCCGGCCAGGTCGTACACAACAGAAAAATAGTGTAATGCGGGCTGTTGTTTTTCGAAAAAAGCGCAATAAGACAAATCAGCAAGATAAACACCAAGATTAAGTGTTTGTGCCCTGGCGGAGATATAATCCCCGGCATTTTCATGTGGATGCAACAGGCTTTCATCATATGTTAATCCGGCATCTTTAAGCAGGTCAACAATTTCATCAATGGCAGGAAGACTGTACAATATTTCTATACTATCCCGGCCTGTATTCAGACTATCTGCTGAATCAATGGTATCTTTTTTTTCATCGGTTTTCTTTTGCTGCTTATCCGGCACACAGCAACAAACAATTAAAATGAGAATAAGGATTGATATAATATGTTTCATGGTTAATTATGTTTTTTTTTGCGTTTACTCATTTATTATCCTTGACTGGTATGCTTACGATAAACCGGCTTCCTACATCCAATTGACTTTGGACCCGGATGCTCCCGTTGTGAAAGTTCACCAGGCTGTTTACAAGCGCCAGTCCAAGGCCTGTTCCCACGTACCTGCGAGATAATTTGCTGTCAATCTGGGTAAAAGGCCTGAAGAGTTGATCAATATCCCCCTCCTTTATACCTATTCCTTCGTCCCAGACAGCAAAAATAATGAAATCCCTTTCTTTATCAACGTCAATACCTATTGATTTTTCTGCAGGGGTGAATTTTATTGCATTACTTAGCAGATTGACCAGTATCTGTTTCATCCTGCGTTCATCAGCATAAAATCCGTGAATATTTGCATTGATGTTTGTTTGAATTTGAATACTTTTATTCTCTGCAATTTGCTTTACCATCCGCA
>CAZVTW010000779.1:1346-2554 GCA_964629805.1 uncultured Bacteroidales bacterium
GCAAGGAATTCATCCTTCAGCCTTGATGCTTTCTTTAATTCTTTATTGGCTTTTTCCAATTCTTTGGTCCTTTCTTTTACTTTTATATCTAACTGCTCCCTTTCTTTTTTCAGCAAATTTTCGGCTTTTTTGCGTTCTCTTAATTCATCATGCATTTTTTGCCTGGAAAATTTCAAATCCAGGTGGGTTTTAACACGAGCCAGAAGTTCAAGGTTTTTAAACGGTTTTTTTATGTAATCAATCCCACCGGCTTTAAATCCTTTGGCTATGCTTTCAGGATCAGTTTTGGCAGTAATAAAGATGACAGGTACATCCTTCTTCTCAGGATTTTCTTTGAGCTTTTCACACACTTCATACCCGTTCATACCCGGCATCATAAGGTCCAGCAGAATTAAATCTATGTCTTGAGATATTGCTTTTTCAAGCGCTTCTTCACCATCCGGGGCTGAAAGTGTTTTATATTTCTGCAATTCAAGAATTTTACAGATTATAAAAATAGTAGACTTGTTATCATCAACAACTAATATGACGGGTGTATTTTGCTCGGTCATTGTATAATGTCTTTTATCTCGTTGTTGTTACCAGAGATATATTGCAGTAATTCCATTTTTCGTTCTTCCAGATTCTTCGTATTTAAATCCTGGATTTTATCATTCAGGGTATTACAGATAATATCAATTCTATCTACCAACACTTTTTTTTGCTCTTCTGTTTTTTTTCTTTCTTTCAGAAGATGCCTGTACCTGTCTAAGCGGGTAATTGTTTTAACGCGAAGTCTGAGTTCTGTCCTGTCATATGGTTTTGATAAGAAATCATCCGCTCCTGCCCTGATTCCCTCATGTAAAGATTCTCTGTCATCTAGGGCGGTAATAAAAATGATGGGTATTTCAAACAAAACCGGGTCATTCCGTATTTTTTTACACACCTCAAAGCCGTCCATATCAGGCAGCATCACGTCAAGTAAAATGAGATCAGGAATTATTTCAGCCGCTTTTTGCAGGGCCTGATTACCATCTTCTGCAAATAAGAGTTGATAACCTTCTTTAAAAAGCAACGCTTCAATAGATTCCCTGGCAAATGGATCATCATCAACTATCAGAATTCTGCTTGTGTAGTCTTTTTCCTGTTTATTTGACATTCCTATAAAAAATTATGCTTTTACGCTGAATCAAATATAAGAAATTTACGTTTAATTTCTTATATCTGTC
>CAZVTW010000780.1:0-2546 GCA_964629805.1 uncultured Bacteroidales bacterium
CATATTTCAATATCCGGCCCGGCATTGACACTAATATTATTTTCTTCGCGGGTAATAATGACTGTATCGCTTTTTGTAGGGCAATTTTTAAAACTAATTTTCCATTCAAGACCGGTTTCACCCGGGGGTATGTCAGAAATTACACTTGCAGGATTATGGATTTCATCTATGTCAGCATAGTGATATGCTATGATCCAGGTGCCTTGGCCAACGCGGGGTTGTCTTGCCCTCATCTCTACTTTGGTATCACAAATAACCAGGTCTTCACCAGCATAAGCATTCTCAGTAAAATCATAAGAATGTATGATAACATCATCTGATTTTACACCACATTCGGCATGTTCAACCTTCCATCGAAAAATATTATCTCCCCTGTTTAAATTGCTTACATAGGTTTTTGGATTGTGTGGTTCTTCGAAATGTCCGGCGCCTGAAACGACTTGCCAGGTGCCTTTTCCGATGAGGGGATCATAAGCATCCAAAACGGCATAATCCTCACAAATTTCGAGTTTGTCGCCTGCATCAATAAATGAAAAATCGCCTAAATAATTAATAGTCAATGTGTCATATACCGGTTGACAGTAATCATTTTTAACTTCCCAAAGGAATTTATTTTCTCCATAACTGAGATTTTTGACAACAGTATTTGGCTTTTGAGGACTTTGAATGTATGCCTTGCCACTTAGTTTTTTCCAGGTACCATATCCATTGTTAGGAGAAGCAGCATTAAGAAAAATTGATTTTTCACAAATACTTCTGTCTTTTCCGGCATATATATTTATTGGAGGCGGAAATGAAATGAGCAATATTTCATCTGAATTATCCGCACATATCCCGTTAGAAACCCTCCATTCCAAAACATTGATACCTGTTTTTAGGTTTTTGACATATGTATAAGGATCAGAGTCATCAGAAAATTCTGCTGCGCCTTCAATAACCGACCATTTCCCTGAGCCTGTTTCAATCTCTGTGGCCTGTAGGGTTGTTGAATCCGAACAAAAACTTCTGTCATGACCGGCATCTGCATCCGAAGGATAGGCATCTCTGTTTATTATGATAGTATCAGGCGCCGAAGAATGGCAGGGAGGATTTTTAATTGTCCAGGTTAAAATGTGTTCCCCGGATGAATGAATTGTGATATCTGTATTATTGTCATGAATGTTACTAAATGAAACATCTCCTGATATGACATTCCATTCACCCCAACCAATAGTCGGGAAGTTACCGCTGAGTTGAGTCAATTTTTCACAAATATGTTTATCATCACCTGCGAATGCTTTATCAGGAGGAGAGGCGCTTTGTATCGTAATATTATCTGTACCTCCCAAACAAAATCCATAATAAACATTCCATGAAAAAATATTCGTTCCTTCCTGCAGGTTTGTGATATGAATTTTTGGCTGTGTGTATGAACTGAGATTTCCCCAACCATGATATACAGACCATCTTCCTGTACCACCCTGCAGATTTGTATCTGCCTGTATAGTTAATTCATTGTTGCAAAAATTAACATCCTGTAAAACCTTTTCAACAGGACGATAATCTTGTACCTGAATTTTCTTTGAAAAAAAGAGTCAAACCAGGGGCCAGACTATTTGTTATTTGAAGAGAAAAGGTATTGAAATCAACTTGTTGGTTACCTGGCATATATGAGTAATTAAATGCAGTTGCTTTCGGAATATCTTCCCCATTCTTTATCCATTGAAACTGATCACCCCTGCAAACCTGGTAATCAACCAGATTATGCAGGTCAACCGGAAAACCGGTTTTACGACAAAAATATGATTCCGCCGGAATATAATCCTGGCTGCCATAAATAAAATTGCAATCATGCGGAACAAGGGAAATATTTTTTATGATATCGCAAAATGAGAGATGGTTTCCGCTTACATTTAAATATTGAAGTTGATGTAATTGCTGTATTTCGGGAAGAGAAGTCAGGTTGTTATTTGCCAGGTTTACTGTCTGTAGGTTATCAAGCTTATTAATTGATGAAGCTAAATCACCAATAATATTATTATGAGGTAAATCAAGACCAACAATGCGTTGATTATCCACTGTAACACCATACCAGTCTGTTACGTTCGATTGAAGCCAGTTATCTGCATTTTCCCAAAGGTCGCCATAATTGTATTCGTATAATTCAACAACTGCCAAAGAATCGTTTGTTATCACCTGGGAAAACGAAAATGTATGAGAGAGGCTCAGTAGAATGATGAATAAAAGATTTGGTTTCATATAAGTGTTAATAATTTGATAGGGTGAATCAGACATTGATGAAGGAAATGATAGTATTACAGAACATTGATTTATGGGAAACAATATTTCGTAATATTTTATTAGGGTGAATTTCGTTCATAGCAACTATAATTTGGCTCATATTCATACACATAAATTCAAAAATTCGATGCAATATTAGGAAGAATGAATTAAATATCAAAAACATTTCGGTATTGTCATTGAAATCTTTCACATCATCTTACTCCAGACCTCAAAAACTAGTCATGAAAAATTGGACATTTTTTGTAATTAACTGACTTAAAGTA
>CAZVTW010000781.1:0-2533 GCA_964629805.1 uncultured Bacteroidales bacterium
AATTCATCATGGTATAAGGATGATTTTGAAACAGTTAATATACTCAGAAATTTAAAAATGCATGGTTTAACCACATTGCTCATTTCAATGAGCCCGTTTCATAATGAATTTATTCCGCTGAGGAAGGTTAAAGGTGTCTTAAATGCCTGCCGGTCTGCCGGTCTGCCGGGATTTCTGTTTTTCCATGGATACAGGAGTTTTATCCTGAGCTTGACTCTATGGATGAAGACACAACACACTCACTGGAAGAATATATGCAGACCTATGGTCAAAAGTATCTTGAAAAAATTCCATCACGTTACTGGGTACATTTTGGTGGTCGTGCCATTCAGACATTTAAAGAGGTTTTTCCGCTTCAAAAGCTCGGTGATATTACACGGAAGGCGCAGCCATGCCATGAACTGGCAAATACTTCTCATTTTCATATCGACCTGTTCGGACATTACATTCCAGGGTTATGCAGCGGATTTGCTATACAGGCAGCAGATTTAGGATCACCCCTTGATGAAACCCGCTATCCAATCATGAACATGCTTTATAAACACGGTATAAAGCAATTTCTTGATAATGCCATAAAAAACTATGAATTCAGCCCTGCTAATGAATATTTGTCCAAATGCCATTTGTGCTTTGAAATACGCAGATGGATGATAAAAAAAGCCGGCCTTCTTTCGCATGAATTACAACCTGATACCTATTATGATGAGGTTCAAATAACGAATGAATGATTATGAAGAAACAAATTATTACCTGTGATTTCAAAAACAAACAGCATACTGATGCAATTGTCAAACTCATAAATGAATATATCCTTGATGAAATGGGCGGGGGAAATCCCTTACAGGGAAAAGATGCTGAAAGACTGGTTGACGGTTTGGCAGAACATCCATCCGTAAAGGTGCTTTTTGCATTATATGATGAAGAAATTGCCGGTCTGACTGTTTGTTTTGTAAACTTTGGTACGTTCCTGGCGAAAAAATTCATTAGTATTCATGATGTTGTTGTAAAAAAAGAATTTAGGGGGAAAGGTATAGGCAGAGCATTGATGGAAGGTATTGTTGAACTTTCAGAGGAACTTGATTGCTCCAAAATCACCCTTGAGGTGAGGGAAGATAACATCAGGGCGCAGAAACTATACAGAAGCCTGGGATTTAAAGACGGAAATCCACCAATGTATTTTTGGACAAAATATATTTAAAATTAGAGTTTCTGAAAAACAGGATTCTTATTTAGGGGGATTAATTTACCCCGGCCATAAAACTCTAAGACTTTATGGGTAGACAGTAATTAAGGCCGGGGTAAGCAGAATCACAAAAGTATCAAATCCTTATTTCCCTGACCTGTCCGGATACGGTGGTTTTTTCATTTTTTCCGAAGGTTGCTCTTCCAGTTTCTTCAACACAATCTCTATGGCTTTTTCAAGTTGGGAATCATTACCCTTAGCCATTTCATGCGGTTTGTTAACGATTTCGTAATCCGGATCAACGCCATAGCCTTCTACTTCCCACTCTCCTTTGACATTCCAGAAACCAAAGGTTGGGGCAGTTACCATTCCGCCGTCGATGAGACGGGGATTTCCGCTAATGCCAATAAGCCCGCCCCAGGTGCGTGTCCCTACAAGAGGCCCGAGGCCTGCTTTTTTGAAATAATATGGGAATGCATCTCCGCCAGACCCGGCCCAACTGTTAATGAGCATCACCTTGGGGCCTGTATGCGACAGAAATGGTGTTTGCCAATCCTTTTGGTCACGACGAGCCCAGTAATTATATACCGGCCTGTTGAGCAGTTCAATAAATCTGTCCGGGATTTGGCCTCCACTGTTAAATCGTTCATCAATAATCAATGCTTCTTTATTGTGTTGGGGGATAAACTGGCGAAGGAGTTCACTCTGACCACTCCGGCCTGTATTCGGAACATAGATATAACCCACTTTCCCGTCAGTCAGACTGTCTACCTTTTTCCTGTTGCTTTCAATCCACGACAAATTTCTGAGTCTGTATTCACTTTTCTCTGGTTTAACAAGTATCTCTCTGGCGTCTTCCATATCAGGCTTTGAATTGATGGTTAGTGATACCACTTCATCAGCCAGTCCCTGGAAAGCAGCCCAGGGGTCCTCCGAGATATTCAAAGGCCGGCCATTGACAGCAAGGAGATAATCACCCTCTGATATTTCGAGCCCGGGTTGACGAAGAGGAGATTTTGGCTCAATATCCCAGGGAGCGCCTTCGTAGATATTTGAAATTTTGTAGGCCTGGTTTTCTTTGTCCGGGATAAAATCGCACCCAAGCAAACCAACAGGTATGTTATCTGCTTTTTCCATGTCCCCGCCACCAACATAAGCATGCGAGGCATTGAGTTCGGCGATCATTTCGCCAATCACATAATTCAAATCTTCACGGTCAGCAACATATGGCAAAAGTTTTTTGTATTGTTCATAAATGGCTTTCCACTCCAAACCATGCATATCAGGGTCATAAAAGAAATCCCTCTCTATGCGCCAGGCTTCTGTAAAAATCTGTTCCCATTCTTCCCG
>CAZVTW010000782.1:0-2521 GCA_964629805.1 uncultured Bacteroidales bacterium
AACCAACCCGAAAAAAGTAAAGCAATCCCCATAATGTCCCGCCAAAAACAGCCCGGTTCCGTTCAACAACGAATATCATGAACCGGTTCAGGCCTGACAGCCTGATTTCCGGCGTATTCGTATGAACGGTTAATCATATTCTAAATGTTGTGTTGCGTTTATGCTGATGCGGGATTTATTCTGATTTGTCCACCAATCGCTTTTAATACTTTCATTATTGTACCAAATTGAGGCTTTGCTCCGTCTGATAATGCTTTATACAAACTGGGTCTACTCAATCCTGTTTCATCTGATATTTTTGTCATCCCGATTGATTTTGCAATATGTCCAATAGCTGTAACAATATCTGAATTATCACCTTCCTCCAAAACAGCATTAAGATATTCTGCAATCATCTCTTTATTATCTAAATAATCTGCTATGTCAAATTTTGAAGTTCCCATATCTCTATTTTTTTATTTTTCTCCAAATCTCTTTTGCCTTTTCAATGTCTCTCTGTTGAGTTGATTTATCTCCTCCAATCAGTAGTAAAATTATTTTTCCATCCTTTTCCTTAAAGTAAACTCTATAACCTTTAGCATAATTTATCCTCAG
Organism: uncultured Bacteroidales bacterium; assembly: GCA_964629805.1. GTDB lineage: Bacteria > Bacteroidota > Bacteroidia > Bacteroidales > CAZVTW01 > CAZVTW01. Next base: position 595 of record CAZVTW010000782.1, read on the forward strand.
TTCCCGAATTTCATCACCAACAGGTTCGCAGTCACCAAAGTGTTCATTATTCTCAATCTTTAGAATTCGAAACAGGATTTTTGCTTTGGCTCTTATATCCTTTAATTTCCTAAGCCAGTTATCAAACTCAACTGTTTTTTCAATAAAGTACATCAATAATTGTATCCATTTGGATAAAAAATTACGGAATCTTTTTGTAGTTTCTAAAAGAATTTCCACCAATTTTATTGGATTCTTTTTATCAAAGTATTCTTGTTTCAATTTTAATGCCTTATCAATCTCCTTTTTGTGCATTTTTTGACTCTTTTTCTGAAATCCGTAAAATAGTCCTCATGATTTTTGGCATCAATCACCGACATAGATAACAAATTGATTTTTTGACTAATACAAATTTGTTATATAGTAGTAGTACAACGATTCTTCCTTCATCAAAACAACAAAAGATTCTATAAATATCATTACCGACTTTAATCCGAATTTCATATAACCCGCTTGTATTCTCAATATGTTTAAGAAATTTTTTCGGATTTCTATCCACTCTTCGAATTACTTTGAACACATATTCAATCTTTTCTTGAACTGTCTAATCAAGCGACAAATAGAAATCTATGAAATATTTCTCGTAAAATCGTATCTCTCTTGCCATACGACAAAGTTAACAGAATTGTTAACAAATCTTAAATTAAAATCGACATCAATTGGAAGTGGTTGGCCGAAAAATATATCGAGAACTTTTTTGTAAAATGGTCTTTTCTCGTTATTAGGATCAAATAGTATTTGACCACAAATTAAAAATAATAAGCAATAGGGTGAATAATGTTTCGATATATTACGCAATAGTTAGCAAAACATAACGGTTACACTGACTTAAACAGGGAAACTTGCCATTGTTCTTAATCCACCGATTAAGTTGTTAGGCTAATAGGAAAACCTATCACCCCATATTTGACGAACCGCGCAGTACCGGGCGGTATGCTGAGTGGTCCCGACATTTCATGTACGGGATAAATAGTGAGAGGCGCACTGGCGGGGCTAAAATCCCGTCAGCCGTCTACTCGATTGTAACCAGTTGATTTTCTTATTCATCAACCAATTGTCAAGTTAACTCTTTTTCCAAATCCAATCTCAACCAAACGATATAAAGTCGATAATTGTATGTCACTATGTCCATTCTCAATCCGAGAAATAAAGCTCTTCCGAGTTCCTGTCTTTAGTGCAAGTGCCTCTTGGGTCATATGAGCCTCCTTTCTGGCGTCTCGTAAAATTTCTCCAATCGCAAAAGCTTTTGCTCTAATCTCAAATTCAGTACGCTTTTCGGAGCCAATCTCACCGTAACGCTTGTCAAGATGCTCATCAAATGTAGTAATATCTTTCATTTTTTGTTTTCTTTCTTTTTATAATCGAAATACTCTTTCATAATTTGTACTGCTTTTTCAATGTCCTTTTTTGGCGTTTTCTGGGTTTTCTTATGAAATCCATTAAATAATACTACTAAATTTCCCTTATCAAAGCAGCAAAAAATCCGATAAATATTGCTTTCAAATTCAATTCGAATCGCAAACAACCCATCGTATCCAGTTATTTGTTCAAAGAATTTTCTTGGTATCTTATCAGCGACTGTTACCAGAAAGAGGACATAATCAATTTTATCCCTTGTTTTCTCTGTCTGTTTATTGAAAAAGTCCCAAAAATATTCTCTGAAATATATCAGTTGTCGTTTTCTATCCACTCGACAAAGTTAACGAATAATGGAACATTTTCAAAACAATATTATCGAAATTTATCAAGTTTGCAGGGTGCTTCTTTCAATTGGTTAACCAGGTAGGTCAGGGGGGAGAAAAAATCCCCCGTTCCCCCCTAAGAACCGTATCGCGACAGAATAGTCGGGACAGGCTATGCAAGTTTACTCATTTTATTATTAAATATT
>CAZVTW010000783.1:0-2511 GCA_964629805.1 uncultured Bacteroidales bacterium
TACTCAAACTCATTGCCATTATTGCACTCATTATTGCTCCTTCAATCCTCAATGTGAAAGACATTACAAAATTAGAAGGGAAATGGCAGGTTGATTCACAAAATTCTTATGTCGATTTTCATGTTGACCATCTTCTTTCAACTGTTACAGGAAGGTTTCATAACATACAGGGCAGATTGCTTTTTACCGATGAGATAGACGATATTGAGATGGATATTTATATAGAAACAGAATCTATAGATGCCGGGTATAATTACCGTAATGATTATCTGTCTACACCTGAGATGTTCAATATTGATGAGTATAAATACATCAAATTTCGTTCTACCAGAATTATAAAAACAGACAGGGGGTATATGGCAAAAGGAGATTTAACCATCAAAGGGATAAGCAGAAAAGTTGAATTTCCAATTGAATTTGTTAGCCAGGGAAAATATAAAGAGCGGGAATATGCTGTTTTCAGAGGGGAATTGCGAATCGACAGAACAAATTTTGGTGTTGGGCCTGCACCTGAACGAAATGAAGAAGGTCTGACGGAGATTAGCGAAGATGTTTTACTGGAGTTCAGGTTACAGATTAACAGATAGAAAAAAATGCTTACTCATAAGATAAAGAAATTTTTTTTTATTGGTATCGGCGGGTCAGGGATGAGCGCACTGGCATACTATCTAAAAAAAACCGGTAAACAGGTGGCCGGCTCAGACAGGCAGTTTAATGATGGCGCCACACCACAGATTTATAAAATCTTTGATAAACAAGGCATTCAGTGCTACCCCCAGGATGGAAGCGGTATTGATGCTCAAACTGAGTTACTAATTGTTTCAACTGCTGTTGAGAATGATAATATCGAGCTGCAAAAAGCAAAATCCATGCGTATCCCGGTCATGCACAGGTCTGAATTGCTTGCAGAAATCTGTAACACAAAAAGAACCATAGCCGTATCCGGTACTTCCGGCAAATCAACAACCTGTGGCATGATTTATCATATTTTGAGGACAAACAACCTCTCCCCCTCACTCATAAACGGAGCTCCTATAGTAAATATTTCAGATGAAAACACCCCCGGTAATGCTTTTGTGGGAGATGGTGAATGGCTAATCATCGAGGCAGATGAGTCTGACGGAACACTTGTTAAATATAAACCGGATACTGGCATTATTCTGAATATTGAAAATGATCATAAAGAAATAAAAGAACTGATTGATATTTTTGACGTGTTTTCAAAAAACTGTGTATTAAAACTTATTGTTAACAGAGATAATGAACTTGCGTCCTCTTTCTCAACCAATAAACAAAATGACTTCGGATATGAGAAAGACGCAGGCTTTAAAGCAGGCGGATTCAGACAAACAGGGATGCACATTTTTTTTTCTGTCAATGAAGTACATTTTGAAATCCCGATACCTGGTAAACATAATATGGAGAACGCCCTGGCCGCTGTGGCAGCTTCCTTTTTTGCCGGAGTAAGTATCCGGCAATCGGCTAATGCATTGAAAAGTTTTCGGGGTATACAACGTCGCCATCAGATAATTGGCATCAACCAGGCCGGTATAACAGTGATTGATGATTTTGCACATAATCCGGTTAAGATTGTAGCTTCAATAAAAGCTTTACAGAATGAAGGCAACAGAATTATTGCTTTTTTTCAGCCTCATGGTTTTTCTCCGTTAAGGATGTTCCTTGAAGAGTATGTTACCCGAATAAGCCAGATTTTAAGGGACAATGATCAATTTTGGGTTTCAGAAATTTTTTTTGCAGGTGGTACGGTTCAAAAGGTTGTCTCTGGTGAGGATTTATCTGAAAAACTTCGTTCGAAAGGTAAAAATGCTTATTTTATCAGGGATAAATATCAATTTCCTGAACATCTAAAAAAACGGTTACAACCAAAAGATATCGTTCTGATTATGGGTGCAAGGGACCCTAATTTGAGCGATTTTGCCAGGCTTGTTTTTAAACATATCTAGAGTTTTTTCTTTAAACGCAACCTTTTTACAGTTATATGTATCTATAAAATAACAGTGAGAAACTTCGAATTTTGACTTTTTTGGCAAAAACACTTTTCTTATGTTGCAGATAAGCCATCTTAATACATGGCTTCAGCGGACTTATTAAATAGTTAAACAGTTACAAGGGCGGATTTCCGTCCTTTTTCATTTTCTGCATTTTTTTTTGCATATTATCTTCTGTATCTTCTTCCCGACAAAAAAAAATCTAATAAATGAAACATTATTGCATTGTTTTTGTATAAATTAGAAAATTATTTACATGCAGGATTATACAAGTCAATGATAAAATTTAGAAGGCAAGATATCATAATTACTTCCGCAAGGGAACATTTACCAGGTATTATAATATTAGCCATCTTGGTTTTTTCTCCTCTAATAACAATTTCACAGCAACCTGTAACTGACGAATATACCCTCAAAGCTGTTTACTTTAAAAAATTTACCTTATTCACGGAATGGCCTGATGATAGAAGTACTTCCGAAAAAAACACATTTAAAATTACAA
>CAZVTW010000784.1:0-2509 GCA_964629805.1 uncultured Bacteroidales bacterium
GACCTCGAACTTTCTGGCCGAGACACTTACTTTATGGATGGACACTAATTATTTTAATTCTTCCGGCTTAGAGCTCGAAACCTGCCAGTGTGCCTGTCCCCGGCAGCGTTGTCAATAAAAATTTGAGCGCTAAACCTGCCGGCCTGCCTGCACATGGCAGCGGTGTCAATAACAACAAGCGTTGTAAACAACAGGAAATTTATAAGTAAAGTTGAATATCTCATTCTTTGCATTATAAAATAAAACCATGCTGAAATCAAAAGCGCTTTTTTATGCAATTTTCGTAACTGTCATCCTGAACATTATCCTGGGTTCAGTCATCATGCTTGTCTACTATTCCAATTATTATATCAACCGGTACGAAAAAATTTATTCCCTTCAGACAGGCCTTCATTCTGCTTTGGAACTTTATCTGAATGGCAACTATCAGGAAAAAAGAAAAGATTATATTGCTGAAATGGCAGGTATACCTGATGATTTCCTCGAAATTTCAACCGGTGCATTTGGCATATATGATATTACAACCATTGAAGCCGGATTTTCAGGAAAAACATACAGCAAAACAGCTATTACCGGTCAATCAACAACATATGACAAGCAGATGGCCCTGTGGGTCTCTGATATGGAAAATTTCCTGACTATCTCCGGCAATTCACGTATTTACGGGCGCTGTTATCTCCCCGAGAAAGGTATCAAAACGGGAACGATTGGAGGTCAATCTTTCTCAGGAGATATATCACAGATGAACATAAAAATAAGCAGTAGAAAATTGCCGGCAGTTAATACTGGTTTTGCTGAATCAATACGGAAAACCATCGTATCTTCGAATAATCAAAAAGACAATCTATCATTCAGGTATGATAGCATTTTTAACTCTTTCACGAATGAGGCCCTAATTATCAATGGAGGCAGAACTACAGTTCCTGAAAATTGTTCATTCAGGGGACATGTTGTCATTCATGCTACTAAAAAAATCAGCCTTTCGGCAGGTAATGAACTTGAGGATGTAATTATTTTTGCACCTGTCATTGAAATCAAGAGTGGATTCAGAGGAAATTTACAAATATTTGCCACCGATTCGGTCATTATGCAGCCGGATGCAAATCTGGACTATCCAAGTTCAATCATATTATTAAGCGAACAGGGAGTATCCGGTAATTGTATTGAATTAAAAAGCAGAAGTTCAATAACAGGAACAGTTGCATATTTAAATCCCATAATTACCGATACGCGAGAGAAAAATCTTATCATACATGAAAATGCCGTCATTACTGGTTCAGCTTATATACAGGGAAATACTGCCAATTATGGTGAAATATACGGGTGCCTGATGACACGTAGATGTATCGTGAAAACTGACAGGGGTATATATCCTGATTATATATATAATGGTATATTTGATGCTACTTTATTACCGGCGAAATATGTTAACTGTAATCTTTTTAGGGAATATTTACAAAAAAAGATTGTTAAATGGGTAGGATAAAAATACTAAAAGCTTCAACACTTGTAGAAATAATCGTTTCTATTGTTATTATCATGGCAGCTTTTATGATTGGAAGTATCATATTTCTGCAGGTCATGCATAATGGCAGGATATACGAAAAGATGAATGCCATTGTGAAAACCAATCAGTTGGCCTCAGAAACTTTATCCGAAAATAAGATAAATGATACCCTCATTGAGTATCAAGGTCTCACATTATATAGGAGTGCCAGCAAAGGACGGAATAAAAACCGGGTGATGATTGAAATAATCTCTAAAGACGATGATCAACATGTTATTTTTACCAGGAAACTCTATACCAGGAAAGAGGATTAAAGCTTTTACAATCCTTGAGCTCATAATCGCTGTTACCTTGAGCGCTGTGGCTGTATCCCTGGCATATCTTGTTTTTTTGAATATGACTACATCCGTCTCAAAACATAAAACCAACATCATAGTTTATAATGACATGTTTTTCTTCTATCATCAAATCTACAGCGAATTCAATTCATCACAAACAGCTACTTTCCAGGATAAAACATTAAAATTGAAATATTACAACAACCACATTATCACATATACATTCACAAAAGAAAAAATAATAAAAAAAACGGGCACTGATAATCAATCTTTTAATTTTTCGAGTACAAATCCGGTCATTGGGTATATAAGTAAAAGCAATCAGATTGTTCAAAGGGTAAAATTTACATTGATGAAGGATAGCACAGTCTTAGATATTGAGTTGTTCAAAGATTATGCACCTGATGTGCATATGAGAAAGTAAGAAAAACTTCTCTTAACCATTCCGGGTTTGAGCGCTAAACCTGCCGGAGTGCTTGCACCCGGCAGCGTTGTAAATAATATTTTCTGCCTGTCCCATAATTTTTTTTTTAAAAATTAATGGTAGTTTTAAATATTTACAATTCATGTCATTCGTGGTCAAAGATTTTCGCGGACAAAATTTAAACATATGAAACATCCATGATTAAGATTTTTAAACACACACGTGGATGATTAAAAAATT
>CAZVTW010000785.1:0-2501 GCA_964629805.1 uncultured Bacteroidales bacterium
CGGGGCGATTTTATGACATTTGGCCACTAAAACCGCTTTTCCCATGCCATCACCATCGGAAATCTGGTGCCTGCCACCCTTCCCCCTTTAACCAATCCCCATAGTAAACCGAAAAGCTGTCGATGAAATCAGCGCCGGGCTTCTTGAACAATAGATTGAGTCTGACCTGCCTGTTGAGGTCCGCTCATGAGTTGACACTTTTTGCCGGGCAGGTCAGCTCAATCTGTATGGGTTAGGCGATATTGCTGATTGTATTATCAACCGTTTTATCAAAGCCCTGTTTTTCCGCTATTTCATTGACCAATTGCACAAGCTGTCTGATATTTTTATTACAAGTAGATGAAAATTGGTCTTTTATTTTCCATAATTCTTCGATTATTTCATCTTTTTGCTCTTTCTCCATAACTATTCTCCTATTAATTCTTCAGGGGTACAGATTTGCGGGAATCGATATCCTGAATTTTCTACAATTGTTCTGACTTTCGGAATAAAATGAGCGTTTGCCAAGTGTTTAAAATTCCATGTCAATAAAAAATCAACTGCGTGATAACTTGCAATAGCGATATGCAGGGCATCATCCTGAGCGTTATCAGGTATGGCGGAATGTATGATGAGTTTTTCACCCAATTCTTCACATGCAGTATTGATAACCAGTCTCTCAATTTCCCTTAACACATTAAGTCTTTGCTGAGACCGTTGAGTATCGCCCTGACTTGCTTCTGCAATGACCAAATTTGAAGTGAATAGAGTATAATTCTGTCGGTAGATATCCCACCAATCCCATGTTTGTTGCTGCCTGGCTACTGCTATTAAATTCCTGCTCGGTCTGGCTGTAAGATAGCTGATAATTGATGTTTCAATGTAAACTGTTTTCATTTTTCATGCCTACGACGCTATTGTTTCAGGTTTGTTTTCTCTCATGATAAAGTTCGTCAAACAACCGCTTTGCTTCTTCAACTTCTTCATTTGTAAGCTCATTAAGCGTCCGAAGGCAATTTTTAGACCAGAAGAATATCTGTTCATCAGTACTGTGCACAGAAGCGAGATAATACGCATCTAACGCCAAGAAAAGTAAAATGGGAATAAGCGCAATCAAGGCGTAATCAGGTTTTGATTTATCTGCAACTAACACGAGTATGGCTGATGTTATGGCAATACACCAGCCTTTACATGATGCACTATTTGCCGCCATTCGCTGTATTACAGACTGAGAGATTCATAGATGTGCTTGAACAGCATCTGAATTCTCATGAAATGTATTGGACTCTTCATCTTCCATATTTAATATTCACTCCTGATTTTAATGGCTTCTTCAATCCAGTCCACAATGTTTTCTTTAATGTGGTTATATACACTCGTGCTTTTGGTAAAGGGCGGATCATACGTTTTCACGATTGAAGAAAGCTTTTTCTTTTCGTCTCCTACGGTAAACCCGGTAAAGGGGTTGCTTCCTTTTGTGCTTTTGTTGCCGTCTCGATCCTTCAGGTTATGGATTTTAATCCCAAGGAGACCCTTGCCATCATTCCATCCCTTTTTAATTTCGTAGTTTATCCACTTGCGACCTGCGGTATTTGTGCCAATTAAGACGACAACACAGGACTTCCCCTTCATCTGCTCGGCAATCCACTTCTCTATAGCGGAGTCACCGCCTGAAGTAACAGATTCCCAGTCGTTGTCAGATGCAAGCTTGTTGCCTTCAATTGCTCCGATACTTCGGACGGTAGCCGCTCGCCAATTATCAGGTTTGTAGTGGAAACTTGAAAAAATTTTTCGTGCCATTGTGTTCTCCTTTCTTTGTCTAACAATAAGGTAAGCGGTGCGCCAATAGGCGCATCCGCTTGACCGCTTTGTTCTGCTTCTGTTTTGATTTTCGCATCTGAAATCATTGCTTTAATAATCTTTTTCATTCCTTCATCCCAATCTAACCATATATCAACTCTATGAATCTGATTAAGTTTTTCATTTGAAGGCTTACAATTATCTAATCTTACAGGAATTAAAAAAATACCTGAGTCAGGCACTGTCTCTAAAGCTTCTCCGAGCTCTTTCTGGCAATAACCTCGTTTAGTTATGGAATTGGATGAGAGAAGAGCGATAAAAAATCTGCAATTTTTTATTTCTTTTTTTATTAATGACTTCCAATCCTGCCCCGGTAAAAGATTTTCAGTATCTAACCACGGATTAAAACCCTCATTTTTCAAATCCTGATACATTCTTTCAGCATGTTCAAGATCTTCACGAGCATAGCTGATAAAAATTTTTGATCCTTCAACAATGCTTTTATCTAAAATTAGAGGTTTTGCCGATTTTTTCGCTGCTTCAAGAATATCCAACCAGTAATCCATTTTCTGCTTTTCATTGCCGCGTATGGCTTGTTCAAGAGATTGACGTATAAATTTCCTCTCTATTCCAAGAGATACCATACAAAATTCAGCTTGATACATTCCGGTATTTAAAAGTTCATCATCCAGTGAAGTGAAAAACATAAATTGTGAAGTATA
>CAZVTW010000786.1:0-2500 GCA_964629805.1 uncultured Bacteroidales bacterium
TCAACAAGACATGCCTGGGCAAAGGCTTTTTTTGATCAGGTAACCGAAGCTATCTTCATTCATGACCTGGATGGAAATCTGGTAGAAGTAAACCAACAAGCCTGTAAAAGTTTGGGATATAAAAAGGAGCAACTACTTCAGTTAGAAATCCATGAAATTGATCCTGACTTTTTTATAAGAAATGACATGGGAACATTCTGGAAACGGCTACCTGTTGAATTTGAAGGCAGACATAAAAAACAGGATGGCAGCATATTTCCTGTCCGAATAAAACTTGATAAAATAACCACTGATGAAGGATACCTGATTTCAGCAGTGGCAGAAGATATAACTATTGAAAAACAAGCAGACCAGCAATATAAACTCAATGAAGAAAGACTGCGAGCGCTGGTTGAACTTGGTCAGATGGGAACTTCAAAACTTGATGCCTTATATGATTATACACTTGAAAAAGCAGTATGGTTGTCAGAAAGTGCATTTGGAAGTATTTTCACAATAAAACATGGGCAGCCGGAAGTTTTAACATGCACTGACAAAAAAAACTGTATAGACTGCTATCGAAAATTTAAACAATCCGTTTTTAATGTCTTTGATGAAATCCTGGAAACAAAACAGCCCATACGAAAAAATTCTTCATTAAGCAAAAATGAAATTCCCTGTAAAAACAAGCCTTTAAAGAATTGTCTCAGCATCCCTGTTCTTGAGAAAGGGAAAGTAAAACTTATTGTTACCGTAGGAAATAAAAAAGGCGATTATAATCATGCCGATGAACACCAGCTCAACCTCTTAGCCCAGGGTATGTGGAAGATAGTCAAACAAAAACAACTGACCCAGGAGCTGTATGATGCTAAAATAAAAGCAGAAGAAAGCGATCGTTTAAAATCTGCATTCCTGGCTAACATGTCGCACGAAATACGGACTCCCCTGAATGGTATTATCGGTTTTTCTGATTTGCTCGGTAGTCCTGACCTTAGCAATGAAAAACGCATAAAGTTTATCCATGTTTTGCGAAAAAGTAGCTCCCAACTCATCCGAATCATCTCAGATATTCTTGAACTATCGAAAATAGAATCGAATGATCTCAGAATTGTCCGGAAACCGCATAACCTTAACATTATTCTTAAAGATATTTATGAGCAATCACTGAAGGAAGAAGAAATTAACAAGCATGTTCAGTTGTATTATCATGTCGGTTTACCGGATGATGCCAGTGTCATCTTAATAGACAGGCAGATACTGAAAGATATTTTCAGAAAACTGATAAACAATGCAGTAAAGTTTACGACAAGTGGCAAAATTGAATTTGGCTATGATATCATTCCGCCCAAGGATGAGAATGTTGACGGGGAGTTACGCTTTTTTATCAGGGATACCGGCATAGGAATTGACAAAGAGATGCAATCGCTGATTTTTGAACAATTCAGGCAGGAAGACGAGGGAGACAGACGGTCGTATGGCGGTCTTGGCATTGGTTTGACTATTTGCCGGGAATATGTAAAACGCCTCAAAGGAAAAATATGGGTGAAATCTGAAAAAGGAAAAGGAGCATGTTTTTATTTTACTGTTCCCTGGGTTATCCCAATGGAACCGGAAGCCTATCCCGAGGATGTCACCACACCGGAAGAAAGAAATTATTACTGGAAAGATAAAAATGTATTGATTGTTGAGGATAATTATTCAAATTTTGAATTTTTACACCAGGTACTTATTGAAACAGAAGCAAACGTGTTACATGCACCGCAGGCATCTGAGGCATTAAACATTGTCAATAATAACAAACCCATAGACCTGATATTGATGGACATACAACTCCCGGACCTGGACGGACTGGAACTGACCAGACAAATAAAACAGAACTATCCTGATATCAGGGTTATCGCTCAGACAGCTTTTGCTGAATCAAAAGACAAAGAAAGGGCTATGGAAGCCGGCTGTGATGATTATATTGCTAAACCAATCGATTACAATCAATTATTGGATATAATAGACCAGTATTTTTCCTGATAGAATATTACACATAAACATGTCAAACAATAAAAATTTTTATCTTGTTGCAGTCGGCGCTTCAGCCGGCGGGCTGGAAGCCATTGAGCAGTTTTTTTCGGAAATGCCTGTTGACAGCGGCCTGAGTTTTGTTGTCATACAACATCTTTCTCCTGACTATAAAAGCCTGATGCCCGAGATTATGTCCAAAAGGACTATGCTCAAAGTACAAACTGCAGTCAATGGACTTGAAGTAGAACCGGATACAATTTATCTCATCCCGCCTAAAAAAAACATGAAAATTTTCAACTCCAAACTGCAACTGACCGAGAAGGACTCAATGCATACGCTCAATCTGCCAATAGATATTTTTTTCAAATCCCTGGCGGATGACTATGGAGACAGGGCTATCGGTGTTATCCTCTCCGGCTCCGGCAGCGATGGCAGTCGTGGAATACGCGATATTAAAGAAGCCGGTGGGATGATCATGGCCCAGCGTCCTGATACTGCCAAATTT
>CAZVTW010000787.1:0-2496 GCA_964629805.1 uncultured Bacteroidales bacterium
TTTAGGGTTTTTAATCCAACGAAGAGATCGGACTTTATGGACAGACACTAATGAGTCCACTATAAAAAAACAATTTGTTATATCTCGTTTCACAATCCACCATTCAAATTCTGTCTCACTGAATATTTTTGCATACAAATTTGTCTAATTTATGCGAAAATACTGAAAAAAGGATTAATAATCAATATTATACTTCGACTGGGCATAACTAACATTTTTTAAAATCCATAACCAACTGCAAATAAGTACTTTATTTCGTTTTTATAGTTATGTTATGCTTGCTCAGCATATAGAACAAGTCGGTTTTATTATTAGAGGAGGATTTATAAGGGGGGATGGCCATGATATCATTAAAACTTTCTGTTAGAATGAAAAAAAAACCAGTTTCCATGTAACTATTTCAAAAAAAAATCTACTCATACAGAAAAACGTCATGAAAACACAATCGAAAAATATAAATGGAGACACCGGACTAATCTACGTTGTTATCGGAATTTTATTTATCAGCGACATGCCCGTTGCCGGGGTATGTTTTTTGCTGGCTGGTTTTTTGTATCTTTTCCCGGAATTAACTTCAGGATTGAAAAAGTATCTCAATAAAAACTGAGCGTGATAATTTGAAATGTTCCAAATATTACTAATATGAGTTGTCGTATTTAAAACAGACATCATTAGTCTGAAAAATTAACTAATCATGATACATAATCTTAAACTAAAAAATGACATGCCTGATAATAAAAGATACAAACGGGCAAGAGATCGCATGGATAATCTTATTCATGAGTTAAATAAAAAGGATATCACTGAGAAAACCACACAAAAAATCAATACCATCATTGATACCATAGATTCTACAGAGAGTGACAAAAAAAGTCTTACAAAATCAGTGAATAAAGCATATGTAACCATTCTCAGGCTTGTGAAAAAAGAAGCAGGCATCGTTACAAAGGAATATTACCAAAACCTTTGGATGTCTCTTGGTATGGCGGCCTTTGGAGTGCCTTTTGGTATTGTTTTTATGCTCATTTTGGATAATCCGGCATTTATCGGAGTTGGCATACCTGTCGGACTGGCAATAGGTGTTGCCATAGGAAGTATGAAAGATAAAAAAGCGAAAGAAAACAATCAACAGATTAATGCAGAGACACTTTTTTAAGTTTTACAGGGTTATTGCAGTAATTAAAAAATTGAAATGAAAGGCGACAAAGGATTTTTCAAAATCATACAGCAAAATCAAAAAATTCTACACAAGGTTTGTTTCCTGTATACAAACAACAAAGAGGACAGGGAAGACCTACTCCAGGAGATAACCATTCAACTCTGGAAAGGCTATAAATCATTTCGCGGAGAATCCAAAATTACCACCTGGATGTATAAAGTTGCTTTGAACACTGCTATTTCAAATTTCAGAAAATTTTCGAAATACAATACGAGAATTGATTTGCAGGAACAAATACCTGAATATAAGGATGAAACAGAACACATTGAACATGAAGGATTGCACTATGAGATGTTGAAACATGCAATAAACCTTTTGTCTGATGTTGATAAAGCATTAATAATATTGTGGCTTGAAGATTATTCGTACGACGAAATTGCTGATATTGCCGGTATATCATACAATAATGCCAAAGTAAAAATCAGCAGGATCAAATCAAAAATAAAAGAACAGATAAATAAACAAAGATATGGAAAATGAAGATTTTAAAAAAATCTGGCAATCAGGCCCGGGTGAAAATTTTGACACGCTGACAGAAAAAAAACTGAATCAATACCTGAAGCATAAATCAAAGCATGTACTTGATAAAATAATCCGAAATATTCGTAACGAAATAATTTTTGGCGCTATTGCACTAATCATGTACACGATTTTTTTCAGAACAATACAGAGTTTTACCGGTTCTTTTACCGGCTGGTTTTTATTTTTAATTTTGTTTGTTGCATTATTCATTACAATATATTCATACATATATATTATTAAAAACCACAGTATTGAATTAAACATAAAAAGATTTCTTCAAACGCTCATTCGCAGGTTTAAAAAAAGCATCACAGTTACAAAATGGTTTTCCGCTTTTTTAATACCATTTTCTTATGGTTTAGGTGTTATTGCCGGGATTCGACTTTATCATGAAAACTTCACAATGAAAACTTTATACGATGATCCTCTCATCTTGTTCATCTTTGCCACCGTTGGAATCGGTACTTCAATTATTTTATACATTGTTCTTAGCAAATATTACAAAACGATGTATGGTAAGTATTTGAAGAAGTTGGAATGTTTTATCTATGAACTGGATAATGAGGGCTATACTTAATATTTTTTTTATTCATGTCCGGTTAATATCAGACAATAGTGAAAAGAAATCTCTGAAAACAAAAAATTATTAGCAATATTTAATAGGTTTACTATCTTTGCCGAAATTTTTCAAAAATTTCAGCTATGAATTTTGTCGAAGAAGTCAAATGGCGCGGCATGTTACACGATATAATGCC
>CAZVTW010000788.1:0-2488 GCA_964629805.1 uncultured Bacteroidales bacterium
AAAGATATTGCTTTATTTTTACATGCTATGATGTAACCTGAAGCCGACTTTATGTATGAAAAAAAGCCCCATATTTCAATAATTGTTCCTGTTTATACATGCCGGGATGCTTTACCGGAGCTATATCAGAGAATTAATGAGACATTGAATCACCTCGGCAGAACATATGAATTGATCTTTATCAATGACGGGTGTCCTGACAATTCCTGGACAATGATTGAAGGTTTATGCCACAAACATCCCGAAATCAAAGGGATAAACCTTTCAAGGAATTTTGGTCAACATATTGCTATTGAGGCTGGTCTCGAACATGCTCAGGGAGAATGGACAATTGTAATGGATTGTGATTTGCAGGATGCCCCCGAAATGATATCTCCTTTATATAAAACGGCGCTTACAGGGTATGACATTGTCCTTGGCAGACGTTTGGTTAGGAAGGACAACTTTGTGAAAAGAATTCTTTCTCAGTTATTTTACAAATTGCTTGGTTATCTGACCGGTACAAAACAGGACCCGGCCATTGCCAATTTTGGTATCTACAGCAGGAAAGTTATTCTGGCAATCTGTTCAATGAAGGATTATTCCCGGTATTTCCCGGCTATGGTACGTTGGGTTGGTTTTCGGTCAACGACCATCTCTGTCGATCATGAAAAAAGGAAATACGGCAAAACCTCATATTCACCAGGGAAGTTGATACGTCTTGGAATAGATGTCATGATAGCTTTTAGTGATAAGCCATTAAGATTGGCGGTTAAGTTTGGTCTGTTTATTTCTTTCATTTCATTTTTGATTGGACTTGGTTACCTTTTTAAATACATTCGCGGTGATATTGTTGTACTTGGTTATGCAAGCCTTATCATTTCCATATGGTTTCTTTCGGGTGTTATCATTTTTGTTCTTGGTGTGATGGGGCTCTATCTTGGGAAAACATTTGAAAAAGTGAAGGACAGGCCATTATACATAATCGAAAAAAAGATTAATTTTTAATGAAATTGTTAGGAAAAGAAATAGTGCATCTTGAATGGGATACAAACTTTTTTGGCTTTAAAACAGCTGCAGTATATGATGATGGGCAGGAAATAAAAATAGGAGTTATCCTTAATCAACTGCAACAAGAAGCTTATAAGCTCGTTTATGTTTTTCTACAATCGGACAAGCAGAAGATTATTGAGGAATCATTAATGCATGGCGGATTTTTAGCAGACAATAAGCTAACATATCAAAAATCGATAGAAAAAAGTGATTTCCCGGAATTAGATCATATATTGGAATATCAGTCATCAACAATCGATCCACAGTTGAAAAAACTGGCAATGTCGGCAGGCTCCTTTTCCAGGTTCAGGATAGACGAAAAAATGCCTCCCGGAAAATTTGAGCAATTGTATACGAGCTGGTTGCAAAATTCTGTGAATGGAAATATAGCAGACAAAATCTGGGTCTGTTCAGATCATGCTAATATTGTTGGTTTTCTGACCCTTTCACTTAAAGGAACACCCAAAATTGGTCTTATTGCAGTAGATGTAGATTTTCAGGGACATGGAATTGGCAGACAGCTTTTGATGAAAACCGAGAAGTATCTTTTTGAAAATCAATATCCAAAACTTGAGGTAGATACACAACAGGCTAATATACAGGCATGCCGTTTTTATGAAAACAATGGTTTCCGGATTAAACAACGGATGCATGTTTTTCATTTTTGGCTATAAAATCATTATAGAAGATACAATATGGATTACAGGATTCCTTTTAACAAACCTTTTTTATCCGGGAATGAGCTTAGTTATATGAAACAGGCTATAGAAAAGGGGCATATTTCAGGGGATGGATATTTTACTCAAAAATGTCAGTCCTATTTTAAAAAATCATATTCGTTTGGAAAAAGCCTGTTGACAACAAGTTGCACAGCAGCGCTTGAAATGGCCGCAATTTTATGTGAATTTCAGCCAGGAGATGAGGTTATTATGCCATCCTACACCTTTGTTTCAACAGCAAATGCATTTTTGATACATGGCGCAACAATTAGATTTGCCGACAGCGCTGTGGAATCACCACATATTGATCCAATACAAATAAAGGAACTCATCACCCATAAAACCAAGGCGTTGGTTGTTGTCCATTACGGGGGAGTTGCCTGTCAGATGGACGAAATTATGGAACTCGTCAGGGAATACAATCTCATTTTGATTGAGGATGCTGCACAGGCAATCAATTCATTTTATTATGACCGGCCCATAGGGGCGTTTGGTCATTTCGCCACCCTTTCTTTTCATGAAACAAAAAATGTCATCTCAGGTGAAGGCGGACTTCTCATTATCAATGATGAAAAATATTTTGAACGGGTTGAAATTATTCGTGAAAAAGGAACCAACAGATCTGCATTTTTCAGGGGAGAAATCTCCAAATATGAATGGGTAGATATTGGTTCATCATTCCTGCCTTCTGATATGATTGCAGCATTTCTGTATGCTCAACTGGAGAATATTGACAC
>CAZVTW010000789.1:0-2482 GCA_964629805.1 uncultured Bacteroidales bacterium
TGTTGTGCCAATTTTTTATATTTCTAATCGTCTCTATTCCTGTTAGTTTTATTGATTTTTACTTGTTGTAAATATATCTTGGTGCAATCACTGTGCATTTATGGTGCAATTGGTGCAACTATGTTTTCAATTCATATTGAACCGCTGAACCATGTTTACCTTTTTTAATCAAAATATTTTTTTGTTCCGATAATTCATTAAGGTCTCGTGAGGCTGTATTACGGGAAACATTGTTTAGTTGTTGATAATCACTGTTTGTAATACTTCCTTTTTCCTTTGCAAATATTATTGCTTTAATTTGTCTATCATTAAAGTCTAAACTTTTTAAATGCTTTTCGTTATAAATATCTTTGAATATTGTAATGACAAATCCGCCAGAATGAGAATAAAATTCAGGTTCGGGTAAGCCTGCTTTTTTGCATTCATCAACAATATTCGTTGTTCCTTTTCCCCATGCTTCAACAAAACCTGCTCGAAAAAATACATTTGAAATTATCGGATTTCGTAAAATTGATGAATGTGTTTTTTTTAAATCATCAAACGACAAACCTGAAAGCAAAACTCCGTTATCCCAAATATCTATGCGGTCGTTATACACACGCATTTGGATTGGTGCATGAATTGAATAATCACGGTGGGCTACTGCATTAAGCAAAGCCTCACGAACCGCATCAAAAGGATATTCAGGAATTTCCTCCCTACGGATACCAACATACTTTATTGAATATGGAACATATTTTTTGAAAAAAATTTCAATTGCTTTATCAACCATTTCAATACAATTTCCCTCAATAATATCTTGGAAACGTAAATCGCTATCTGAGTTTACGAAGCGTCCAATTTTTAAAGAAACCGTTGGATAAAATTTATCAGGCTTTTTCCCAAATAACAAGATTGCTGCTCTTTTTAGCTTTCCGTCATCAGTATAAAGGTTCAGATTATTGAAAATGATTTCGGTTGTATCACTTTTAGAAATGGGTAAACGACCACTTTTTATTGCATTTTCTTTGAAATATTCAACTGCGTCCATATCAATATCGTCCATTGACGCACGTGTTTCGGCAACATCGTCCCATGTCTTTCCCATTTTTCGCAATATAAACTGCTGTAAAGAAACACCTCTTAATTCTTGATTTGTACTTCCACTGCGATAATAGTATTTACCTTTATGGGATATTGGAATTTCGTACGGTATTGTATGTATCTCAATATAGGTTTTTTGGTCTTTTCCTATCAAATTGATGTCGCAAACAATTCCAAGTGTTGTTTGAATTTTGTTTGGGATATCGTCCATAAGACTTTTTGCATCAGCTACACCAACTAACTCTCCATTATCATCAAACCCTATCAATATTGTTCCTCCCTGAGCATTTGCGAACCCACAAATCCATTTGAGGTATTCATCACGCCACGATTTTTTCCATTCAATATTTTGTTGTTCTGGCATATTACTTTTTATTATTTTTGCTATCTTCTGTTTTGCCTATCGGAATTAGACTTAGTTTTTCACTGGCAAAACCTAAACTGTGAATAGAAGATATCGTTTGGATTACTTGATTTTCAAGAATTTCACCTTTAACAATATTTTTTTTATCTAATTCAGTTATTAATTTTGAAATTTCTTTTAAGCGATTAATTGATTTCTGAACGATTTCTATTTTCTTGTTTTCGTGTTCCAATCGTTTTAATTCCTCTTCACGCTCTAAATCAATTTTAAGCTTGTGCAACTTAATTCTTTCATTTTCGATGTCATTTCGTAGTTCAAGTTCTTGCTTTTGAGCTTTCAGTTTTTCAAGTTTTATTTCTGCATTTGCTTTGTTCTTTTCTTTTGCTTTGTTTATTAGCTCTATTTCAGCCTTTTTAATCGCTTGTTGTAATGCTGATTTATCTTCTTGCTTTTGTATTGGTCTTTTATATTTGTAGTAATCAAAAAAATCAACAATCTTTTTGAAATATTCGAAAGCTAAAACCTCTTTGATTAATCCTTTTACTTCTTTTACTGTTTCTGCAATACCTGAAAAATTAATAAATCCAGGTGAAGCAAACTTCATACTTTTTATTTGAAGTTCTTCATATGATGCTAAATAAAAATACAATCTCGCTTCTTCATAAACGTAACCTCTTGTCATTTCTCTATTTAGCCTAATATCGCCTTGTCTTAATTTTTTTCCAACGAAGAATAACTTGTATAAAAAATCTGCACTTTTAAAAATTCTATCAAACTCAAACGCTCTCCACTTTTTATCAACATATAGAGTTAAAATATCTGGATTGTCAATATAAATTTTTTCATTTTCACTACTTGATAGACTGCTTGTTGTTAAGTTATTATCAAAATAGTAAATAAGGCTTTGAAGTCGTATCGAATTTTCAATGGATTGTTTTCTTTCAAACGAATACAACGCCTCTCTAATACTTTCAGAGAATGAATTAATCTCTTTTTGTTTTAATTCAACTTCAAATAATATATTTCTACCAAGTT
>CAZVTW010000790.1:0-2480 GCA_964629805.1 uncultured Bacteroidales bacterium
TAGGTCCTACATTGGGAAATTTTGTCAGAGTGGATTTAAAATAAAATTCTTGTGGACCAACACGATCTGCTGATATGTAATGAATTCTGTCGAAATACAAAGATTTATATAGTTTAGAATCTATGTTAATTTTTTCACCTCTTGCATTTTCAAAAACTCTCCTGCCTGAAACAGGTAATAGTTTGGACAATGAACAATAGCTATTAATTTTTTCCTCTTGAATGCTAGATATAAAGTTAAATTGATTTTGATGCACATCTTGATTAAATTCATTGTTTTTGTTTTTTTTATAAACTGAATTATGTTTATATGGCATGCTATTGTGTTTATTACCATCAAATCCTATAACCTCATCATCAAACTCAATCCTACTTATTTGAGCGACCATATCATCTTCATCATTTTCATGAAAATGATATTCAACAGATCCAACTATTTTAAAGTTATATTCTTCTATATTATCTTCATACAAGTATCTAAATATAATGGACTCTTCTCTTGAGATATGGCTATTTCTAATTTCATTAAAACCACCTAAATTCAGACAAATACCATTTAATACAAGTTGGGCAGCATTATCGTTGTGTTCTATCGATTGTCTCATCAAGAGTAAGGATTGGAGCATGGTTGATTTACCACGTCCATTAATTCCTGTCAGTAAAGTTAACTGTCCTAAAGGAAATTCTGTTTCTTCCCTAAAGCATTTAAAGTTTTTTATGATTATCTTTTTGAGCATTTTTTATACATCTCCTAAAATTTCTTGAGCTAGCTTAAACCTATTATACACCTTGGCTTTACCGCTCGTGGCAGATTTTATAGAATCGAGATAATCTTGATTTTCTAGTAATTTAAGAAAATTACTTTTAATCGCCTCTTTGTGTTTTTCTAAAAACTCATCATTACTGAGAGAGAAAAAATAAGATACAGATTCAAATATTGCAATATTTATTCTTCCTCTTTTATGACCTGTAGGCAACCGAAAATTTTTATTCCCAAAAAAATCAAAAGTAAACTTCATTACTCGCTCAAAATCTTTTTTAAACTTTTCTATTTCTTCATCTGACATTGAATTTATTTTCTTCATTGCCTTTTCTATAAAGTCACTCAAGTCACCTTCGTAGTCTTTGGTATAATCAAAAATATTGAATGCTAAATAACGTAAAATAATTTCTCTATCTTTCATTCTTGTGGGTGAAATGCCATTGTCAATAGCTCTTTTAAAATATCCCTTTTCTGATAATTCTTTAAGCAGGTTTGTTGATTTTCCTGAGAAAATACAGTTTCTAACTTCTTGACGCTCAAGCTTCGTTCCTCCTGTATTAATTCTATTAAAAATGTCGTAAACAACCTTAACAGGTACAGACGGTCTCATAATATACAAATTAAGCTTTTTGTCTTCGATTCTTGTTTGATAGTAACCTGGCAATACTTTTAGCTCAGTGAAATTAAATCCATTTAATTTAGTCAATGCTTCTAAACCAATTAGCTTAAATTTATCATTAACAAAATCATGTAAAGTTGTAGTACGTTGTAAACCATCCACAATGATATACTTGCCCTCTTCTGTTTGATTTACATACCATGGCGGAAGTGGAAAATTTAGGATAACAGATTCAATAAACTTACTTTTTTGCTCTAAATTCCAGACTCTAGGATTGCGCTGAAAATCAGGGTCGATAATAAGATTTCCCTTATCATATTTCCTCATTAACTCGAAAACTGTCAGAGGATCTTCTCTAATGTCGAGATCGGCTTTAGTTGGGTCATAGGGATACAATCCACCACTATCGCCACCATCTTCTTCAGCAGTATCCTGATCAGTAACAATTACGTCGCTCTCTTGTGCTATGCTATCCATTTTTCTCTTACGCCTGGTGAGCTTACTTGTCAACTCTTAACTATTTTAGGAGAATACACTCATATCAACCAGAATTCATGAAAAGGACAAGAGTGCGATCGCACCCTAACTTGAATACCACTGACTTAAGGATGGTGGGCAATGCCCACCCTACGGTATATCAAAAGTTTTGGCGATTCCCTAATGCTTATTTCAGTGCCATTAACCCTAACTTACCTTCATCTTAACCTGAGCCATCCACGCCGCCGTGCCGAACACACCTGCCAAAAGCGCCGGAACACTAAAATCCGCATCCAGCTTCTCCCAGTGCAACCCATCCCCCGATGGCGTCACTTCAACCTCAGCCAAATCCTCTGGAGAAGCACCTGCTAATCCTTGCGCTAATGCTGGGGGAAAGCTAAACGTCGCCCCACTCTTCAAATTAATTACCACGCGATAGAAAGTCGTACAAGTCTAGCTGGTTCTCTGGGCGCACGTAGGCGTTATCCTGCAAGGCATTAATTTTTTCCCGCTCAATGAACTCTAATCCTGACTCAATTGATAGGATATGTCTAGAAATGTATCTGTTATAGCAATCAATGACATCTTACTCGCTAAACTTACCCAATGAATTAAAGCAAAA
>CAZVTW010000791.1:0-2474 GCA_964629805.1 uncultured Bacteroidales bacterium
TTATGTTTTTACTCCATTCTCCATTGGTATTGGTTGCTTTTACCTCAAAAACATATTCTCCGTGAGGTAAATTGGTATAAACGGCTTTGCGGTAATCTGCATTGGTAATTTTCCATGTTTTATCGTATCCGTTCAGGCGATATTTGTACTTCATCTTCAGTGGGTTAGTGTAGTTATCCACTGAAAACTCCAAAGAAAAATCATTGTTTTTATAGGTAATTTCGATATTTTCAGTGGCTGCCATCACCTGCTGTAATACAACATCATTAAAAATGGTATCGCCCGGGTGTACGGGTGTGTTGCGAATGCTGACTTCCGAAATGATTACATGGGTTTCGGCAGGTTCCATTTTAATATTCTCAGGCTGAAAATAAAGCACCCCGTTATTGCTTCCAAAATAAAAAGTTCCTGCTTCATCTTTTGCATATACTGATAAGCTGAATGTTATGCTGCGTAAACCATCACTTTCATAAAAATTGGTAAACTTTTCTGTTCGGGTATTAAAACGGGAAAGCCCGCCATAGGTGCTTAACCAAAGATTTTCTTTCGTGTCCTCTAAAATACCGGTTACTGAATTGTTAGGTAAACCATCAAAAGTGGTATAGGTTTGAACAGCATACTTATTGTTGTTATCAATTATTTTACACAGACCACCACCTTGTATGCCTGCCCAAATATATTCTTTGCTGTCTTCCTGAATGGAAATTACATCACTAAGCGGAAGTGAATTTTGCTTTTCTATGGGGCTAAATCGCATATAGCTACTATCGGTTGTATATTTTGTAAGTCCTTTATCTGTACCTATCCAGATATTTCCTTTACTGTCTTCAAAAATTTTCTGAATTCGTTTTCCAATTATCCCGTTTGGATTTTCAGGTAAATGGGGGAAGTTAATAAATCCCGGATTATCTTTGTATTTTTCATTTACCGGAAGCATGGAAAGACCGTTTCCTGTTCCAATCCAAATGTTTCCCTCGTGGTCTTCCATAATATCCCAAATTACATATCCGGCAATTCCGTTTCCCTTGTCATTAGGTGTGAATACACTTTCTTCCTTGTTGCCTGATAAATAACGGTGCAGAAATAATCGTCCTACCCAAATTATTCCGTCCCTGTCCTGCATACAACTAAAAACACTTATCCCTGCTGCTAACTCAACAAAAGGTTCGTAAGATATTTTATTTTGCCCTTTGGGTTCTATCTTATATAAAACATTTGAAAAGGCTGCAAACAGGTTATTTTTGTCCACTACATGCAAATCTGTAATATTGAATTGTTTATTGCTGTTTTTATCATAAATCCAATTGAATCTTTGTTGCTTAGTATCAATTTTATACAAGCCCGAATTGTCTCCTACCCAAACAATATCATTTCTGTCCTTAAAGAAACATTTACCAAAAAAACCAAATTCATAATTCTCCATCCGGTATATGCTATATTGTTCCTTTTTAGTGTCATAAAAAACAATATCCTGTGATTCATTAAAAAAACTAATTTCCCCATCTCCTGAAAGGGTTATGGACATCATTTTAGCTTCCTGAAAACTCCCGTTTGCAAAATGCTTTGCCCTGAACAGATTAAATTTTCCACTCTTTGTATCAAAAACATACAAGCTGCCCATTAGTTGGATAAGCAATTCCTCATCCTTAAACTGTCCGATAAAATGTACCTGTGTAGAATCTTTTCCCGGGTTCGAATTACTTAAATAAAAACGTTTAAAAGCATTTTTTTCAGGGATAAATAGATTCAGTCCCCTTTGCGTACCAATCCATATTTTTCCGGTTTTGTCTTTAAACATTTTTGTAACGTTTGAATTGCTTAAAGAATTTTCATTGCCGGGATTATTTTTAAAAACCTGCAGGGAATTGGTTCTATAATTAAAACGAGCGGTTCCGTTCCACTGTCCTTTCAACCATAAGTTTTCTTGGTTGCCTGTTTCAATATCTAACAAATACTCGTCCAATTCCGGATTTTGTGAATATTTTTTAACCTGTCCGTTTGAAATATTAAAATGCAATAAGCCATCGCCACATAACCAAAAATTGCCATCCTTATCGGTTTCTATTTTCCGTATAAAATCAATAGGAAAGTCGAATTGTTTACTACCGGGTAAATAATGTTTAAAGCGGTAACCATCAAAGCGGTTTAATCCATTTGCCGTTGCCAGCCATAGAAAACCGTATTTGTCTTTATGAATATCTAAAACCATATCAGAACTAAGCCCGTTTTTCGTTGTAAAATGTTCGGCGATAATATTTTCCTGTGCCAAAAGTGTAAAGGGCATAAGCAATATGGCTAAAAAAAACAGTTTATAGATACATTTTATTTTCACGGTATTATCAAATGATTTTAGTAAATTCAAAATTATTTTTAATAAGCTAAAAAACAAGCATATTCTTACAAAAATAATATTTTGAATAGAATATCCATTCCCTTTCCTGCTTCATATTTTTCGAATTTCATACATATTCCCT
>CAZVTW010000792.1:0-2467 GCA_964629805.1 uncultured Bacteroidales bacterium
GTCCGAAGTATACAAATGTTGCTGATTTTCAGTTGGCGACCTAAGGGCCTGAAAAGAAACAACATAAACATTTTACTCTGTACAGTTTTTTTTGTATCAAACTGGTCTTTAAACTTTAACAACTATTTCGGGAATACCTAACAAAAGGATACCTTATGGCCGACTTGCCGGTCGGCAAATTTACCTTGCAGACTGGAAAGCTCCCCGATTGAATCGAGACAAGCTCTTAACTGTACTGAGACAAGTTGCAGTACAAAGATGTTTCATCTGTATGGAAAAATGACAGTGAGGTTATTCCAAAGCGTAAAAATATAGTCCGCCGAAATATATCCTGCCATCATGCACTATTGGAGAGGAACGGACAAAATGGGTTGTTTGGAATTGCCATAACTTTTCACCTGTTGTCATATCCAGCGCATATAGGTTATAATCATCACTGCCTGTATACACAACCTTTCCGCAAACGAGGGGAGAAGAACGGACGGCCCTGCCTGTTTCAAAACCCCATATTTTATTTCCTGTCAAAGCATCAAAACAATAGACATGACGGTCTTTAGAGCCTATGAATAATTTATTATCGCAAAATGCAGGCGACGAAAAAAAACCTTTCCCGGTCTGTATTGACCAGATTGATTTTCCTGTCATACAATCAAGGGCATATACATTTCCTTTTAAATCAGGAATAAAAACAACATTCTTTTTTGAGTCAATAACAGGTGTTGAATGAACATGTCCCTTCACCTGATATTTCCATTTCAACTCACCAGAGTCAGTATCCAAAGCATAGATATGTTTGTCATGACCTGCGAAATAGACAGTATTTTTATGGATAGCCGGTGATGAAATAATCCACTCACCTGTATTGAATTTCCATTTAAGGTTCCCGTTAAGCGAACTTAGTGCATATAAATTGCCATCCATGCTGCCAAAATATATAACATTCTTGTGGAATGCCGGGGAAGAAAAAATCCAGTCTTTTGTGTGAAAGTTCCAAACACAACGACCGGTATTGATATCAACAGCATACAAAAAACAGTCAAAACTACCGAAATAAACCATATTATTGTGAACAAGCGGTGTGGATTTCACCTCTTTTTGTGTCTGAAATTTCCACAAAATGTCACCTGTTTCCAGCTCAAGTGCATGCAGGAATTTACAATCTGTACCAAAAAATATTTTCCCTTTTGAAATCACAGGTGAAGAATCAGCCGTTATGAGTTTATAGTTGCACCAGAGTTCTCTGTGAAAAGTGACAGGTTTTTCTATATGCAGTTCCCCTGTCCGGCAATTATTTCCTCTGAACATTGGTTGGTAAGGATGTTTGCCATCATTAAAAATATCAAGAAGCTTTTCTGTAATAGCAATTGAAGTATTTGCCCGTACTACTTCATAACGCTCGTCCCGGTGCGAAATTTCACCCTGTTTATGTTTATTTTTTTTCTCGGAAGGCATATATTAAATTGTCCGTATAAAATCCGGAGATTTAACCAAACAGGTTAAAATCACTCACTGACATTTGACACTTCTTGTTCTAACAGCTCAAGTTCATTTTCCAGCCGTCTTCTGATTGATTCAAAATAATGGTCATAGTCCGTAATATCTATGATTGTCTGATAGACATCGGAGTTTATCAAATCCCTGATTTCGACCTGGAGTTGTGAAATTTTCGTTTTAAGTCTTGTCACATATTGTTCCAGCTTTTTCTTTTCAGACAATGTCTCAGTCAATCCGACAAAAACCATATCTCCGTCTTCCAGTAATTGTAAAATCTCTTTCACCCGCGAAGTATCCTGAGACATGTATGCTTTGTTGAGTTCAATAAAAACTTCATTTGCCTCATTTTTAGAACCTTCTGAAACCAAATCAGGATGGCACAGTTTACTGGCCTTGCGGTAATATTTTTGCAGCTCTTCTAATTCAATACCGGTCAGATTATCAACCTGTTCATTACACTGCTCATTGTAAGCCCTGTGAAATTGTTCATAATCCTGTGAAGCTTCCTCATATTCCTGTTGCTTATCAGGATTATCTTTAAGTTGTTCGTAGAGTTGCTCCCTGCGATACTCCAGTATCTTGCTGATGAGCGCTCCGAGCTTACGGTTGTGGAGAATTCTGAACTCGGTGATTTTGCGATTGATGTCAGCTTTGTTAAAACTAAGGACAGACAATTGCACCTCATAGAGGTTAATCATAGTCCTGAGCCCTGCAATATCAGATTCGTCTTTATGCCTAATTGCGTAAACCGTATCTTCTTTTTCGAATTCATTCACCAGGGAATTAATTAGTGATACAGCCTTGTGATAATTTTTTTGCCTGATAATATGCAGGAGTCTTGCAACCTTTTCGCAATGCCCGTCATGTAACTCAAATGAACTAACTTCATAATCAAGCTCCCGGTAATTTTTTTGATCTATTAAATATTTTAACGTTTTCAGCCGTTTATACGTGAAGATGTCTATTTGTTCTT
>CAZVTW010000793.1:0-2463 GCA_964629805.1 uncultured Bacteroidales bacterium
TTCAGACTTCGTTATTTTTTAATTGTATTTTTTTACACTAAAAGGGTTGTCACCGACATCATACTGCAATAACTTTCCATTCGGTAAAGTTATTCCCTGATTGTTTAGATACCGGCAAAGTTGTATTTGTGCATCTCTATACCGGGGTACCTCTAATGGCTCCAGACGAACCACAACCGTATCTTTTGAGCTTTTTATCCAGCCCCTGGAACTTGTGATTGCATCCAAAACTGGTAATAAATCACGATTATCCGGTAGATAGGTAAACAGTAACCTGGCCAATTTTCTTCTGGTATTCCAAAATATCATTTCTGATACATTCCACCAATTTTTAGCCTCATTGTCAATTGCTTTAAAGAGTTCTTCCGGGGTATCCCGTAAATCAATACGCCGGCTGCTTTGGCTAATTTGTTGGTTTATTTGGTCTATTTCTTCTTCGAGGGCTTTTCTCTTGGCTTGCATCTCTTCACGGGCAGGAGTTTTTCTGGGAGTGCCGTCTTTTTTTAACTTAGGTTCTTTTTTTCCCAACTCTTTTTGAATTTTGGTGAGTTCCTTCTTTTTCCTGCCCAGCTCCTTCTTTAACCCCAAATACTTGGGATTATTTATTTGCTGATCATCGCTTTCTTCTTGTATTTTCCACAAGGGGTTGTAATGCATTTGGGTCCGCACGCCCATGTGTTTAAAGCTGTTTTCACTGCAACCCCAACGGTTAAGCATGCTCTCTGCAATCGTTTCTGCGGGTTCCATTGAATCATTGGTCACCATGGCAATCGTTTCCTCATCTCTACTGTTGCGGGATACAATACGTCTTAATTCAATGCTTTGCCTGGCTGCACTGCTATAGGTCTTCTTCTCCTCAAATAGAAGATAATGATTTTCATTTAATTCCAACTCTTTGGTAAAAGAACTATCCGGCAATTCTTTTAATAAAGCTTTGTCACAGTATTTTTCCCACGTAACAAAACGACAGTCGGATAAATGTAAAAATTTTTCCACTCCCCATAGTTCCCTGTCAACAACAATTAAAGGGGGAATATCTCCATTATAGGGTTGGAGTTGGAGACTTAGCTGACGCAGACTTTCATGAATATCGCCCTTACCTTCCTGGATGTCAAAATAAACAATATTACAGTTGCTGTCATGGGCGAAGTATTCGGTCCGGCCGGGCATCATCAAATCCCGTTGGGTAGAATAGCCTTTATGGACTTTCTCTTTACCTGAGTAGGGAACAAAATGACCATCCAAAAATAGACGCCACAGCGAAACTGCTCCTTTAACTATCTGTAATTTAGTAAATCGCTTCTTTACCTGGAGGGCTTTTTTATGCTCTATCAGTTCTCCTATATATTCCCGAACCTTGGTCAAGTTTGAAAGCTTTTTCAACCCTATGATCTTTCCGAACTCTTCTCTATAAACCGTTTTGAATTGTTCGGTGGAACCTATTTTGTTGACATGCATCATGACAAACATAAGCGGCACCCACAGATACTCGCCAACAAAAGCAGACAGCTGGTTTAAAATATTCAAATCCTTGATGGTTGCAGCCAGGTAAAGCAGGCTTCCACTATAACGATTCTCCTGATAATCAAATTCTTCATTGTATAATGAACGGGCACTCCCACAGTACTTCTCCTCTACCTGGAGCTGAGATTCAAAATTTATGGTTAATTCCTGCCGTTGTAGTGCTTGTTTACTTTCCTGGCGTTCTTGTTGTAAATCCCGTGCCTTGTTACCGGTAAAACGTTTGGGATTCTTTTTCCAACTGTCTTTTGTATTGTTTATCAAACCTGTAGAACCATACTTCCGGTAAGTATCCACCCAATTGTTGATACTTTGGCGGGCTATGCCAAGGCTATCGGCCAGTTTACTTCGGGTAACACCTTGACGTTCAACTAAATCTACAACGAAAAGCCGTTTTTCTATGGCTGGATAAAGCATTTGCTCCTTTACAAAGGCACCATTCTTATAGAGATGAACTTTGTTTTTATCCGATGTTCTTTTCAAAGCAAAGCCCTGTCCTATAAAATCAAATCCCTGTTCCTCAGTTGCAAATAAATTGTGGTTCATTTTCCTGATAATTTGTATGCAATTATAAGGAAAAAAAATTAAAATAAAATATTTTATTTTTACAAAATTTTTTGTATATTAACAATATGAGCTTACCTGCTGTCTAATTATATCGTAATATTTCTTTGTTTCCCTTATTTTGTATATTTGCTGATGGTGAAAATTAAAAACTAACGAAGTCTGATGCAACAATAATTTTTGACAAAAATCGAACGGTTTTTGTGGATAATTTCCGGGGCAACCATTAAAAAATAAATTAATCCGGAAATGAAAAAGCATATCAAAAGATGAATCCTAAAGTTGAGATATACCAGACCCAAAACGCAACCTCATTAAAATGGATGTTTTATCTTACATTTGCTTTCACCATGCTGGGTTTTGTTTCAGACACTCCCC
>CAZVTW010000794.1:0-2462 GCA_964629805.1 uncultured Bacteroidales bacterium
CGTGTTGGTGATTTTTATGAAACTTTTGAGCAGGATGCTGTTAAAACAGCCGAAATCCTTGGCATCACACTCACTAAAAGGGCCAACGGAGCTGCCTCGTATGTCGAACTTGCCGGTTTCCCCCATCATGCACTTGACACCTATCTCCCAAAACTTGTTCGTTCCGGCCAGCGGGTGGCCATTTGCGAACAACTGGAGGACCCTAAATTAACAAAAAAACTTGTTAAACGCGGAGTGACTGAATTGGTTACCCCCGGTGTATCAACCAACGAAAATGTGCTGGAAAACAAGAGAAATAACTTCCTGGCATGTGTTTTTTTTGATCATAAGATTGCCGGAGCTGCTTTCCTGGATATTTCAACCGGTGAATTCCTGGTTGCAGAGGGGAATCATGAATATATTGATAAACTTGTTAACAGCTTTGAGCCGAAAGAAATATTGTTTGAACGAAAAAAACAAAGTGTGTTTGAACAATTATTTGGCTCAAAATTTTATACTTATCCGCTTGAGGAGTGGATGTTCAGCAGAGAATCAGGATATGAACGCCTGTTGAAACAATTTGATACTGCATCACTCAAAGGATTTGGCGTTGAAGCTTTTGAAAAAGGACTTATCGCAGCAGGAGCAGTCCTTCAGTACCTTGATTTAACACACCATGACAATGTCCGGCACATCACAAAGATCAAGCGAATTGAAGCTGATAATTATGTCTGGCTCGACAAATTCACAACCCGTAACCTGGAACTTCTGCAAAGTCTTACGCCTGACGGTAAATCCCTGCTCGATATCATTGACAGAACCATTTCACCTATGGGCGGCAGACTTTTACGCCGATGGATTACCATGCCCCTGAAAAGTGTTCATAACATTCGCGAAAGACTTGATACAGTGAACTACTTGTTTAATGAGGAAAATTTTCTCTCAAATCTTGAAGGCCATATCAAACAAATTGGCGACCTTGAACGACTGGTATCAAAAATAGCGCTTGGAAGAATTTTACCCAGGGAAGTTATCCAGGTAAAGAATGCTCTCTCCCAGATTTCGCCGGTCAAAAAAGCGCTTGCAGAGAGTGGCGGACAATTACTCCAAAAAATTTCACAACAGTTCAATCCCTGCGAAGTTGTTGTTGAAAAAATTAAACATGTTATGCGTGATGATCCGCCAAACCAGATGAATAAGGGAAATGTTATCTCTGATGGTGTATCTGAAGAATTGGATAAACTCAGAGATATTGCACATTCAGGCAAAGATTATCTGCTTAAAATTCAGCAACGGGAAATGAAAATGACAGGTATCCCATCACTGAAAATCGGATATAACAATGTATTCGGATATTATTTTGAAGTCACAAATACCCATAAATTACGCGTCCCGGAAACCTGGACAAGAAAACAGACACTCGTCAATGCTGAACGCTATATCAATGAAGAGTTAAAAGAATATGAAGAGAAAATCCTGACTGCCGAAGAAAAAATTCTTGAACTTGAAGCTTCTGTTTTTAACAATCTCATTCTTTTTATCTCTGATTACATTGAAGCCATACAACTAAATGCTTCTCTGATTGCCCGGCTGGATTGCCTCTGTTCTTTTGCTAAGATTAGTAAAGAAAATGATTACGTCAAACCGGATATTAACGATAGCCTGACCATTGACATCAGGGAAGGACGACATCCTGTTATTGAAAAACAACTTCCGGTGGGAGAACAATATATCGCCAATGATGTCATTCTGGATGATAAAGACCAGCAGATAGTTATTGTCACCGGACCTAACATGTCCGGAAAATCTGCTTTGTTAAGACAGACAGCCCTGATTGTATTGATGACTCAAACCGGTTGTTTTGTCCCTGCAAAATCAGCAGACATAGGATATGTTGATAAAATATTCACCAGGGTAGGCGCCTCAGATAATATATCCCTGGGGGAATCTACATTTATGGTTGAGATGAATGAGGCTTCAAGTATACTCAATAATATCTCACCACGCAGCCTGATTCTTTTTGATGAACTTGGCCGGGGAACAAGTACTTATGATGGCATCTCTATTGCCTGGGCCATAGTCGAATATATTCATGAACATCCCAAAGCCCCGTCTAAAACACTTTTTGCAACACATTATCATGAACTCAATGAAATGGAAAATTCATTTTCCCGAATAAAAAACTATAATGTTTCAGTCAGGGATGTTGACGGGAAAGTGATTTTTTTGCGTAAACTGGTCAGGGGTGGCAGCGAGCATAGTTTTGGAATCCATGTGGCAAAACTGGCCGGTATGCCTCAAAGCGTTGTTAAAAGAGCAAACACCATCCTGAAGGAACTGGAGAAAACACATAAAAACGACAGCCCTTCAAAACGTGTCAACGGACTGGCAAAACACAGGGAAGGTTATCAACTGAGCTTCTTCCAGCTGGATGATCCGGTATTAAAGCAGATCAGGAACGAAATTCAAAACCTGGATATCAA
>CAZVTW010000795.1:0-2453 GCA_964629805.1 uncultured Bacteroidales bacterium
AGATTATATTGTTTCTCCTTCATATTTAAAATTCATTCTCCTGGTAACAAACAACAAAGTTAAGAAGTTTTTTTGATTTTAAATCTATGATACATCAAGTATTAGAGTTTATGTTTTCTTCACTACTGTCCAATATTAACCGGGCAGTAGTAGTTTTTTTTATTATACCTTCCATAGGCAATGAAAATCAATGAATAGAGTATTAATAACTTTGTCTTTTGTAATCCTTTAGTTTAATATATTATAATACAATTTAAACAGTATTTTTGTTGAAACGAATGAGGAAAAGTGTATATATTTTCAACTCTGTTTTTGTCAAAATATTATGAATGTGCTGATATTTACTCAGAGTATTTATTTCCTGAAAATATAAATACTCTCGGAATTTCTTTTTATTTGGCATGAGTGATTTTTTGCATATTTTTACTATTCGTTTCCAATATTATCTGTATTTTTCGCAATGAAAAGCATTCTCACTTATGAAAGATAAAAAGTACTCAAATAGAGGGCAATGGCTTGGTATTGGTGGTTTGACAATTGGTACAATCGCCCTTTTTGTATCTTTTATTCCCTGCATTGGTGTTTTTGCTGCAGTGCCGGGTGTTTTAGCTGTTATTATGAGCGCTGTGGGATTATTTTTAGCATCAAAGCAAAATGGTATGAAAAGTTTGTTGGTGGTGGCGCTCATCATATCAATTATGAGTGTATTAATCGCTGCCACATGGGGCATTGTCATGACAACAACAACACGGCAAAAAATGTGGTATCAAACCCCTTTCAGGCAAAATGATACCCTGGAACCATTTTCACAGGAAGACTCCCTAAAGAGACAACATGATTCAATCAATATTCAACAGCAACTGGATTCAACAGAAAGTGATTAAACAAAATTACCTGGTACTGAACATTGTATTTCTGCTTATTCTCACTTCCGGTTTTGCCGGGCTTGTTTTTTTTCCTCAATTATTTAATATTGAATGTCTTTTCAGACATTATCATCATGTTTCATGTCCGGCCTGTGGGATTTTCAGAGCAGGAAGGGAGCTTTTGCGATTTCATTTTGATACAGCCAACCAACTCAATCCTTATGCCTTTGAAATATATTTGTTTTTTGCCCTGCAGGTATTCCTTCGTCTGTTTTCAGTTGTATTATTGCAAATTCCTCTTTTTAGGAAAAATTATCTTTTCGTCATAAAGGCTGATATCGTTATTAGTGTCATCCTGTTTGTTGTTTTGTGGTATGAACTGATTCATGCATATTTTGATTTCATCCGGGATTTTATTGCGTCTTAAATTTAGGGTTATTTTTCAGAAACCGCGGATACAATTCATCGTGTACCCACTGGTAATCTGGCGCTAATTGTAATATTTTTTTGTATGTTTCTGCTGCTGAGTTCGGCTGTCCGGTTTTTTCGTAGCTCTGGGCCAGCCATGTAAGTGTGTTTAGGTACATCCAGTTGCACTCAGGTATGCCCGTTTTTTGTTCATAGAGTTTTATGGATTTCAAATAATACTGAATTGCTTCCTTTTTGTCTCCCCCAAACATTTTTGGCGCATGATATTTCATGTTTCCCTTTTCTGACCAGGCAACAGGATTGGTTGAATCTTTTTTAACGGCTTTATCAATATAATTCACTATGCGCGGGCCATAATAAAAAGATTTGTATGGTTCATAATGCAGTTTAAATGCATGTAATCCGCTGTAAATGGCATATGCTTTTGATACATATGCTTCTTTCTGTAATAAAATTTCCACATTTTTCACAGCGAGGGACAGGATCTCTTCTGCTTCCTCATCTTTTTTCATTCCAATGCAGAAAGCAGCATATCCATATTGTGCTTCAACAAGTTCGGAAAGCAGATATGCTGATTTATGATTGTTATATTCCTGTTGGTATAGTTCTATCGTTTGTTTCCATAGCGCCTGATTTTTATGTTTAAATGCCTTGTAAATGTTACAATGTGGATTTTCCTGTGCCTTCACAGAGATAGCGAATATGGAAAAATGAATACAAACAATTGGAATGACTATTATTTCGAAACATTTTTTTCCTGTCATACGATTTGTTTCAATGATATCCTGATTTTATCAAAATTGCAAAGTAAGAATAAACTCTTAGTTTTTGAAAATGTTTTTTTGCCCTTTGCCTGCGTTACGAAAATTTTTAAATAGTCATTGCTATCCGCAGCTTTTGCGCATTAGCAAAGAACAAAATAACTTCTTTTATACTGTACTGTTTATTACGCATCAAGCCCTTAATGAAACTGGTAAATGTGGCTATAAGAAAACTCCAATTTATTCATAAAATTTGATAATTATTTCAATGGTATTCCCCGAATATATCGAGGGCAGGCCCCGAATATATCGAGGGCAGGCCCCGAATATATCGAGGGTAAATATGAGATCGCTTCGCTAAGTTCTTCGTTACGGACATTTTGAAAACAGTCATCCC
>CAZVTW010000796.1:0-2442 GCA_964629805.1 uncultured Bacteroidales bacterium
AATAATTAAATAATGTTGTCTAAACTTCAACTAAAAGGAAAGATATTAATAGACAACATTATTTATTAAACTTTAATTATCAATAGATAGCGTACTACCTAATTCAATTGAAAAGCCCTCATCCAGGGTAACAGTTGGAGCAGAAAAAGTAACATCTGAATTATTATTAATGCCACATTCAGCATTAATGCTATTGCTTGCCTCTATATCAGCTTCAAAACCTATATCCGATGATAGTTCAAGATTAATAGGAGTGGAATCTGTGATTAATTGCCATGTCGCATCTTCCCACTCATAATTATGAACTCCCAAAAAAGAGAAACTCCTTTTTTTACCAACAAAAATGGAAGGAGTGCGATATCATGTAAACTGAAAACCATGAATTTATTTAGTTAGTATAATTTTTTTCATTTCCACTACTCTCCCATCAACAACCAGCGAAAAATAATAAACACCAGCTTCAAGCCCCGTTGACGAGAGTGTTACCGAGGTTGTACCGTACTCTATGTTAGAAATTGATTTTACGAGTCTACCTGTATATGAATAAATCTTTACTTCAACACTCGGAAATATTGAAGGTGAAAATAGTTTTATAATAATTTGCTGATTTTTGGATGCCGGGTTTGGAAATATGTTAAATTCTACTTTATCTATAATATCTTCAGATATCCCTGTTATTTCAGATAATGAAAAGGCTTCACCCCAAGTCTCATCACCTTTTCTAAAGTAAACTACATCACGATGGTCTTCATAAAATCCATCATAGTTACCAATAAAATAACCCCCTCCCAGACCTTCAATATATAAATCCGAACCCGTCCCCGGTGTTATTGATTCAATTTTTAAACACCCGTTGCCTTCATCAATTAATACTATATTACCAGGAGTCAATTTTATATACCTTCCATTATATTTATCGGTATATTTCATCACCATATAACTAAATTGCCCATTATCGTGAAAGCCCTCTTTAGGAAAATAGTTTAGTTTATTATTTGCCGGACTTTTGAAAAAAGTCGTGTCAATGATTGT
The DNA here is from genome assembly GCA_964629805.1 of uncultured Bacteroidales bacterium. GTDB lineage: Bacteria > Bacteroidota > Bacteroidia > Bacteroidales > CAZVTW01 > CAZVTW01. Next base: position 1,033 of record CAZVTW010000796.1, read on the forward strand.
ATCATGATAAAAATGAATAACAGGTTCCTGTCCATAATAATTTGTAATATTTTTTTTTATCACCTCTTTTTTATACACAATTCCTTCCAAATTAACCGGATATTCAACTTCCAGTATTTTATGTATTTCATATTTTTCCCGTTTTGTATATACCCCAACAGGTTGATATTTTTCTTCTATATGTATCTCATCGCCATGGCCAAAATCAAATATATGTTGTGCTGTAATGTTTACTCCATTTTTTGACATTGCCATATCAAATAAGTTATAATAAGTACTCCAATATGATGTCAAATCAAAATCCTTATAAGGGAATTCATACACATTGAAGATTTGCAACATTCCATGATTTTTTGACAAAATGATTGGTTTGTCAAAGTTTAAGGTGTTGATATCCTCACTTGGTACACCAATATATTTCAATTGGATTTTTTTGATCGAATCCTGTATTCCTAAAAATGTTGAATCCTTGATTTCAAATACAGAAGCCTTGATTTTAATATCATCTTTGCTAAATAAGGTCCATTCTTCATCTGTTTGCAAATTTGTTTTTATCAGGAGTGTGTCATTATATTTATTGAACATGATATTGTCACCGTTCTCCTTAATGATGATTTCTTTTCCAACCCATGAAGCTCCAAAGGGATTATAGCATGCTGAATCATCGTTGACTGTATTTCTTGGTGTGTTGAAATTTTTCAGGATGGTTTCCCCATTATTTTTTATGATCCTGTCAATCCTTATTCCATTGATATTATTATACTCATCTTTATATAAAGATTGATATTCAGGATTGATTATTTGGTTGTTTTGGGCATGCATGTTTAATTCAAAAAAAAATAAAAGAAAAAAAACAATTTGATATCTCATCTGTCTAAATTTTTAAAATTTGATCTTTGGGTTTTCTTATTTACTTAAATAAGAGGCTATATCAGCCTTTCCAACAGATATAGCCCCCCATATCAAAATCTATTTCCCTATTAAGGGACTCCACATTCTTTAACTATAAAATAGGCACTAGCACCGGCCTCAATAGTAAAATTTGAAGTAATATTAATCTCATTTCCAGAAGTTAATAGTAGTTTACCACCATCAGAACCACTACCTTCAATAGTCATATTTGATATAGTTAAATTCTCTTTCGCTTCATAATAACCACTTCCTGTTGAACTAATAGTTGTTGTTGTAGATTGTATCACATTATTCACAGTAGGGCAGTCTGGTTGTAATGCTGTTACTGCCCTGTACCTACCAGATAAAGTATCTGGATGATCAATATCAATATCTGCTAAAAATAGGGCATAGAAATAGTTTCGATCTCCTCCCCAACCCATATTTATATGAAAATAGTCAGTGTCCTCATATCCATCTATAATTACAGCATGATTTCCTCCTGATGATCTAACTAGT
>CAZVTW010000797.1:0-2442 GCA_964629805.1 uncultured Bacteroidales bacterium
TTGTTTCTGCTTTGCCATACTTGAATCAGAATGCACTACTCTCAATCCTAACCTTACAGAGTATACAGACAGATCCCAAACTTCTTGGAGATGTCCTCACGATTGCCCATAATTGCAATGCTTCAATAACAGGGGTTTCAGGCGTTTTTATTAGGGGGGTTGACCGGACATGATATCAATCCAACCTTTGGGTACAAGGCTGGAGACCCTACCACCATGAAACAATCTAGGTGTACTGCATTGATATACGATTCTATCTTCTTCTTACACCAGTCCCATCTGCCATTGTGGGTTAGGCAATAATCCAAAAATATTAATTCATTAGATTTTAATTGGGCTTGTGTAATTAATTGCACATTGAATTCAATTGTGTTATATATAAATAACAAGAAAATTATTTGAAAAAAATTATATCTTGATATAAATCAACTAATTTGTTTGTGGTTTTTAGTTTAAATTGTGAGCTATAACTATCCAATAACTATAAGGGTTTGCAATAAATCGTTTGAACAAGTATTTTTATAACTGATTAAGCATAAAAAAGAGTGTGTTGATGAAAAATATCAGAAAATAATTTATAGCGTTTTTCAATTGAATGAAGTATAGCAAAATATAGAGAATGTATCTAAATAAAGGACTGTGCAAATCTAGGTGTACCTCACGCAAGCGAAAACCGCTTTAGTAGTATTAAATATATATAATTGCATACAATTATTTTTTCGTAAGAGCAACTTGACTATACCAAGGCAGAAAATGAGAAAAAAAACAGCCGATGAAATGAGCTTGAGAGAAGTAGCTGAATATTTAGGAGAATCCAAACATTGGCTCTATAAACTTGTTAAGAGGGGAGATATTCCTGGACAGAAGGTAGAAGGACGCTGGAAATTTAGTAAAAAGGACATTGATCAATGGCGAGACAAAATACACTTGAATCAGCATTCTCAATCTAATCGAAAGCGAATAGTTAAAGCTATTGTACAACGTCAGCATCTCAAAGAGGTACGTTTTGATGATGATACAACGACTCTCTTAGTTGCTCGTTCTGCTTGTGTGGCTAAAGATGATTGGGTAGAGCTTACTGAAGATAGTGCCTGGGTTCTGTGTAAAAATGGTTCAGCTAAAATTTTTCCATATTATGCCGCACGGGAGCAATTACAGGTGGGTGGCTTGGACTTAGAGTTTTTAATCAAGGAAATTACTGAACCCGAAGAGTTAACGGCTTACCAAGCACTGACTCAGTTTCACTATCGGAGCCGTACACTTTATGGTAGGACAGCACCACTAATTATTCGCAACTTTCATCCAATTTACTCAAAGGTTATCGGTTACATTGAACTTACCAGTTCATTTTATATGAACAAACCTCGCCGAGCTATTTTAAATGCCCCATTTCAAACTCAATATATTTCCTGGGAAGCTTGGGATAAGACTGCTGCACGTAACTCTATTCACATAATCGTTCGCATTGCCCGTTGTGTGATTTATCCAGAGTTTCGGGGTTTGGGTTTAGGACAACTATTAGTCAAACATGCAGCAGAGTTTGCTCGCCATCACTGGCAAATAGCAGGATTAAAACCTTACTTTATGGAAATTTCGGCGGATATGCTGAAATTCGTACCCTTTGCGAAGAAAGCTGGCATGACTTTTATCGGTGAAACGGAGGGTAATCTCAAGCGAGTAGCTAAAGATATGGCTTATTTGCTAAAAAATCAGGAGAGAGTGCAAAACGGTGAAATTGTCAATAAAGAAAATTCATTGGGAATTGTAGATCAGCAAGTATCCCGTATGAAACGAGCCGCTAATCTAATAAAAAACAAGGGTTGGTGTTTGGAAGAGTTTATAAGTCGTCTAGAAAACTTATCCCATAAATCCGTATTAAAAGATTTTAATCTTTTTCATGAAATTGTTAGTCTTCCTAAACCAACTTACTTACAGGGATTAATTCCGGAAGCAGAATTGTTTCTGCATCAACGGGTTGCCGAGATTGCTCCTCCAAACAACTATATTTTTCATCCGATAAAACTAGAACCTATTCAACGGCAAATATTTTTGCATAAAATATCCATAACTTACCAATCCCGCGTGCGCCGTACACAGCAAACTCATGCAATTCACCAAGCATTTAGTCTCTCGCCTGATGACATATCTCACACAGTTATACGAGATCTATCTGTAAGTATCAGTCCGGGAGAGGTTCTTCTAATAACAGGACCTTCAGGTTGTGGCAAGACTACTCTTCTGAATATTTTGTCAGAGGGAAAACATCAAGAATTGGAAGGAGATATTCACTTGCCAGATAACTACCGTCCTGGCGTTTTTCAACCTGTTCGCTCTCAAAAAGCGGTGATTGAGCTGCTAGGTAAACAAGATATCCAAGCTACCCTTCATTTAATGGGGCTTGTCGGTCTATCTGATGCATTTGTGTATCTCAAGCGTTTTGAT
>CAZVTW010000798.1:0-2438 GCA_964629805.1 uncultured Bacteroidales bacterium
TCGGGGCCTGCCCTCGATTATATCGGGGCCTGCCCTCGTTTTATCGGGGAACACCTTAAAAAATCATTAATAATATGGTGAATAAAACCGAGCTGACCTTTATCTGGTGCTTTATGGCAAGAATTATTGTAGAACCTGTAAATTGTAAAAAGCAAATGAACGTTAACCATACGTGTGCATTACAAAATTCGATAACCGATTGGAACTCCATCAAATGGAGCAAGGTCATATATCGGGTTAACAGGCTATAAAAACAGATTGCTAAGGTTATTGGATAAATGTTAAGAAAAGAATACTTTTGTTAACAAAATGACTGATAACCGGGTTTCCCTTCGCCGGGAAGGCCTTAAAAGTGCTTGAGCCGTATGCCGGGAACTTAGCGATAGCGATTTCAGGCTTGCCCTCGATATTTTCGGGGCTTGCCATCGATAAAATCGGGAAATACAATTGAAAAAACAATACAACCACATGAATAATTCTATACGTCCGGCTCTGCGAGGGGATAGGCGGAGTAATTCGCTATTCTATCTCAATTGCCGCCAATACAAGCAGATAGTGTACTATACAGCGCTTTGCCTGTTTTAACTAGATATTTAATGTAAAATCCATTATGAAAGTGTATTTAAGTGCACCTTTCTTTGGTAGAATCGTTTTTTTTAGTAAATTTACAAATAAAAGGGTTTTATAATGCACTTCGAAAAATTGATTCATACAATAAAAGAACGTAGAGAAAACCTAAAAGTCAATCAAGAGAACTTGGCAAAACTTTCAGGAGTAGGGTTAAGGACGCTAAAACAATTTGAAAGTGGTAAAGGTAATCCTACTTTACAAACTATTCAGAAAATAGCAGATGTATTAGGATTGAAAATATGCTTAAAGGTTAAAACAAATATAACGGATGAGGAAGGCAAGAATACTGTATAAAAACCAAGAAGCAGGCATGTTGATTCAACATGACAACGGTTCTTTTACTTTTAAATATAATAATTCATGGATTAGCGATGACAACAAGCCTGTTATTAGTTTAACATTCCCAAAGTCACAACAAGAATATCATTCAGAGTTTTTATTTCCTTTTTTTTATAATATGTTGCCAGAGGGATCAAACAAACAGTTAGTTTGCAAGTTAAACAGGTTGGATAGAAATGATTATTTTGGTTTGCTTCTAACAACGGCAAAGAACGATAATATAGGAGCAGTTAAAGTTTTGAAAGTAGAATAGTAATATGAATTTGGATGAAATTAAATATTGCCCAGGAACATTAACTCAAGGACATAATACTTATAGTAGAGCTTGTCTGTCTAAAGTGTTTAAAGGAAAAAAGGTGAATCATATATTACCTTATGATTCACCAAAAACGAACTCAGAAACTGATAAATTGTTTGATGATAATCGAAAACGAATATCTATTTCTGGTGTGCAGGAAAAGTTTTCCGTATTACTCGACAAAAATAAACTGCGGCTGATTGACGAAGGGGAACAAGGAGAATACATTTTAAAACCTATTCCAAGTGCTGGGAAAAGACCAGAATGTATGCCAGCTAACGAGCATTTGACAATGCAGATTGCAAAACAAGCTTATGGAATAGAAACCGCTGAAAACGCATTAATATTTTTCAAAAATGGTTCTCCTGCATATATAACAAAGAGGTTTGACTTAAAAGAAGATGGTTCTAAACTAGCACAAGAAGACTTTGCTTCACTTTCAGGAAGAACACCGCAAACACATGGAGAACATTATAAGTATACTGGAAATTACTATGAATTATTCCAAATTCTAAAGAAATTTGTTCCTGCATATCTTTTAGAGGCAGCAAAACTCTTGAAAATAATCATCTTTAATTATTTGTTCTCGAACGGTGATGCTCATTTCAAGAACTTCTCTTTAATAGAAACCCCAATGGGCGACTTTAAATTAAGTCCCGCTTACGACTTGGTAAATAGCAGGATACATATTGATGATAAAGATTTTGCTTTAGAAGATGGACTTTTACCTAAAAGTTTAGCCCAAGGAAAAATCATTTCACAAATTAAAACATTATCAGAAAAAGCAGGAATTAGTGAATTAATTTTCAATGATATAATAAATACAATGTTTAATAAGTCTGATTTGGTCGAACAACTGACCTTTTCTTCATTTTTAGATGAAAAAACACAAAGAAACTATTTTCAGTCCTATCAAACACGATTAAAAAAACTTATGAAACAATGAAGTCTGGCGGCAACAATGTGTATAATTCATAAGGGTTTCAGAGGTTTTCGAGCGGTATCACCCGCATCATTTTTGAGTTGTAACTTGATAGGTTTGAAACCCGCAATCCCTTACGAAATCATACGTGTGCCGAGAAGCAGAACATCGGCAAATAATAGTTCTGCATGCTATAATTAAGATGGTGGAATCGACCCACCGAAGTCACCTTACAGGAGGGGGCTTCAA
>CAZVTW010000799.1:0-2433 GCA_964629805.1 uncultured Bacteroidales bacterium
TTTTTTTTATGTAGCTAAAAAACTTATTTCGACCAGCTCAATACTGAGTATGTTTTATTTATATGCTGAGCGGGCATAACATAACTTTTTGAAACATAATAAAGTATTTATTTGCAGTCTTTTATGGTTGTTGATAAACGCAAGTTATGCCCAGTCGAAGTATAAATTGCTTAATATTTGCAAAAACTTTTGGGACAGGGTACTAGTCGGTATAACTTCGTTTATTCTGCACAGTTTATTTCGTATCAAACCCTAAAAAACTTCTAAATCAAAAATAATAAAAAAAAAAACGAATGAAAAAGCCACTACTTTTTGTTGTTACTCTTTTAATTTTTTCATTCCATGTTTATGCTCATTCGGGTAAACCCAGATATCATGTAATTATTGATACCGATGGGGCGATTGACGACATGCGTACCCTCAGCATGTTTTTGTCGGGCAACGATATAAGGGTTTTAGCGATAACCTGTTCGCAGGGTACCTTGCTGCCCGGTGATATTTTTCTGAAGGTAAAGTCATTGACCTCTGCGTATCATTGCGAAGGTATTCCGGTTGGAGTAAGTCAGAAAACCGATTTTGAACTTCCGGTATGGTCTTCCTTTGCTCAAAATATCATGTGGGACAATAATTTTTTCCAAAACACGGATAGTACAATGAATTCTAATTCGTTACTCAATGAAATAACTGCCGATTACAAAGAAAAAATCACACTCATTGCCTTAGGATCGCTGAAAACCTATGCCGACTGGATTAAGCAGAATCCTGCTGTTGCCCGAAAAATAGAACGAATAATCTGGTACAACAACCATAACATAACAGAAGGATTTAATTATAAAGTAAGTCCTGAAAGTTATGACTACATTAAAAATAGAGATATTTCGCTTGAAATTGTATCAAATACATCAGAGAAATTGTCGGTCAATAATAACTACCTTGACGAATTGAAAAAATGCAACTCAATTTATGCCCGACAAATTATTGAAGTCCATAATCAGGACATTGTACAAAATAAAATAGCTCAAAACCATTTAAAATTGTGGGACGACCTTGTGCCTTTGTACCTGACAGTACCCATACTTTTTGATATAAAAACTGACAACAACATAAAATTTGTTTCAATAAACCATACAATACCCGTAAATTTCATACATGAAACAATTGCTAAGTTGCTTATTTCGGCAACACAGACAAATAACAGGGTTTTTATTGGTTTTCCGGTGGATACCACACTTTACCTGCCCGAATATTCGAAAATTGTAAATCCCACAATAAAAAAATACGGATTAATTGAGTGGAAAGCCATTGCAATGACTAATGAAATACACGGCCATACAGGTATTTATTCAATAATCGGGGCAAAAATGGGCATTCGGGCTATGGAATATTTCAATGTAGGGGTAAATAATATGTATGTTACCACTTTTGCCGGAAACAAACCGCCATTAAGTTGTTTTAATGATGGTGTACAAATTAGTATGGGTGCAACAATCGGTCAGGGATTAATTACAATTTCGGACAGCATTTCAAATATACCTTCAGCCCTATTCGGGTTTAACAATATGAGAGTAAATATATCGGTGAAAAAAGATATTGCTGAACAAATGCAAAACGAAATAAAATACGGTGTAAAAACCTACGGTTTATTGACTGATAATTACTGGCTTTACATTGAAGAACTTGCCATTAAGTATTGGACCAATTTAAGCAGGCATGAAATATTCATAATTAAAGAAATGGAATAGTGCCAAACTTCTTAAATTTAGTTTTTTTTCAAAAAAAAAAGGATACAAAACACATTATAGTTAAATCGTTGTTAATAAATGTATTGCTCGCAAGCAACTGAAATATAGTAATCTACAACAACATAGCATACAGGCATATGGCGTTTTTTCAAAATAAAATGTATAACTATATTACAAATCTCTCATTGTCAATCAATTAAAGTCGATTTTTTTTGTCAATACTTTAAGAAGTCTGAGTGAATAATATTATCAATAATTCAAGGACTTAGGATGCTAATGATTTAAACGGCAATGATATTCCAGCATATAAAACTAAAAATTCAATTATAGATATAGCTTTTCATCAAATGGTGAAAAGATTATTTTAGCCGATGAACAAGGGTGTCTGGAATTTATACCCACATCTTATCGAATATTTAGAATTATAGGCTCATTGAACTTTACATGCCTGATGATGAGTAATTTAAGAAATATGGCATTGACTGGTAATATATACTATTGACACAAACAGATTTAATTTTACTATGTTATATCCCATCACTTCATCCCGTTATCCCTGAAACATTTAATATAATTCCTGTCCGACCCGTTGATATGATTCACAAGCCAGTTCTTGAGAAAATTAAGCATTTCGACTGATAAAACACCTGGGTTTGTCTGGTATTTCTCTTCGAATTCCTGCACCTTATCC
>CAZVTW010000800.1:0-2427 GCA_964629805.1 uncultured Bacteroidales bacterium
TAATTTAGTTTAAGGTTAATTCGCGGAAAATATCCTCGAGTTTTGTTTCAATAGGTGTCAACTCAGTTAGGTACCAGCCTTTGTCAACGCATAACTGAAAGATATCTTTTCTTGATGATGTATTTTCCTTTGACTGAATTTCAAAGGCATTTTCCTTGTTTTCAATGAAATCAACAACATCAACGTTTTCAACTTTTTTCAGTTCTTCAAAGACCTGGTTACGCTCTCCGCCTTCAATGGTTATTCTGAGTATTTCCCGTCCCTGGCCACGTTTTCTCAGTTCATCTGAAGAGCCGTCAGCAACGATTTTACCATTGTTGATAATCATAATCCTGTCACAGGTTGCTTCAACCTCAGCAAGGATGTGTGAACTCAGAATAACTGTTTTCTCTCGTCCAATTCTTTTGATTAATTCACGGATTTCTACGATCTGGTTCGGATCAAGTCCGCTTGTTGGCTCATCCAGGATAAGCACATCAGGATCATGAATAAGGGCTTGTGCCAGACCAACCCTTTGTTTATACCCCTTTGAAAGTTCACGGATTTTTTTGTGCTTTTCTGCTGCGAGCCCGGTTAACTGAACCATCTCAAGAATCCGTGGTTTAATCTTTGATTTTTCAACGCCCTGTAGTTCAGCCATAAATTTTAAGTAGTCAATAACAGCCATTTCCTCGTAAAGCGGATTATGCTCCGGTAAATACCCGATATGTTTTTTGACTTCATCAGGTTTTTCAGTAACCGAAATTCCACCTACTTTCACATCACCTGATGTTGCTGCCATAAAACAAGTAATGGCTTTCATTGTCGTGGTCTTTCCTGCGCCGTTTGGCCCCAGGAATCCAAGGACTTCACCTGTTTTTACGGTAAAGGAAATATCGTCAACAGCTCGCTGAAGTCCGTATTTCTTTGTTAAATGATCTATTATTATATCCATATTCCTAAATTTTTGACGCAAATGTAATAAAAAATTTGTCAAACAAAACAAAATAATGTATTAAAAAAAAAGACAATTTATATCAAATTTATCTTTTATTTACAAAAAATAAATCATATATCGTCTTTTTTTTAAGGATAATTTTTGTAATTTTGCACCATGCAAAAAAAGGAAGTCATAAAAGAACTTATTGTCAGCTTTCAAAAGAAGGATATAATCACAAACCAGGCTCGCGATATTGCTATTCCGGCAGATACAGGCAAAATTATAATAGTGGCCGGGGTGAGAAAAAGCGGAAAGACGACTCTTTTTTTTCAGACAATCAGAAATCTGCAACAAAAAAACATTCCAAAAGAACAACTGATATACATCAACTTTGAAGATGAACGCTTATCTCTCAATTCTTCCGAACTGTACCTGATAATTGAGTCTTACCAGGAATTATACCCGGAGAAATCACTACGAAACTGCCATATTTTCTTTGATGAAATTCACCATATTGAAGGATGGGAAGATTTCATTCAGGAATTATATCTTAAAATATGTCATAATATTTATCTGGCAGGTTCGGATACCTCAATATTTCATATTTGCGAACGTGCTGGTCTAAAGGAACATACAATTCAAAAAACACTATATCCCCTTTCTTTCAGAGAATATTTACTATTTAATAAATATGATGATTTTCAAAATTCAAGAAGTCATTTATTAAGAGCATTAGAACACGTTATTAAAGACGGGGGATTTCCGGAGTTGATAGTATCAGATGGAGAAAACCACAGACAAATACTGAGCAGATATTTCAACACGATGATTTTTAGAGATATTGTCGAAAGATACAGTATCCCAAATGCACCCATTTTGAAATTCTTTGTAAAAAAAATATGGGGAAATATTACGAATCCACTTTCTGTAACTAAAATATACAATGAACTCAAAGCCGAAGGTCACAAAATAGGAAAAAACTACCTGTTCGATTTCCTCCATTATCTTGAATCCACTTTTTTTCTCATCCTGGTCAATAAATATGACAATAATCCTGAAAAGCAGGAAAACGCAGAAAAAAAGGCTTATGTCATCGACAATGGTTTTCTTACAGCAACAAATTTTGCCATTTCAAATGACAGGGAAAAAATGCTTGAAAACTTCACAGCCCTGGAGTTTATTAAGCAGGGTTATAAACCATTATTCTATAAAAAAAATAAGTATTGCGATTTCATCATCCAAAAACAAGACGTGTATCTTGCATTTCAGGTCTGTGGTATGTTTGAAGAACCAGCCATCAGAAAAAAGGAATTATCCGGTCTGCTTTCGGTTGCAGAGGAAATCGGCATCAATCGTGCCCATGTTATTACATATGACCTGGAAGATGAAATCTCTTACAAAAAACTTAGAATTTCAGTTATTCCTGCCTATAAACTTCATCTTTATATTTAACCTGAAATTCTAAAACGAAAATCTACTGCAACACTGAACTGCACATTGCTATTGAG
>CAZVTW010000801.1:0-2425 GCA_964629805.1 uncultured Bacteroidales bacterium
ATGAGGGATGGTATGTTGGAAGGATAAAAGAGATTCCCGGTGTTTTCAGCCAGGGCGAGGACTATGAAAAGCTTGTTGACAATATCCATGACGCATATAAGTTGATGATGCAGGAAAATATCACCCTTCGGCCACAAAAAAACACAAATCTTGCTGAATTGGATTTGGAACCATGAAACGAAGACAACTTATTAAAAACCTAATCCGGCAAGGATGTTGTTTTGTTCGGCATGGCAGAAATCATGACATTTATGAGTCTACTCATAGAAGTAAGATTTTCGTCTCTGCGAAGTAGAGACAAATAACGAAGAGTTTGGCAACAAATGGACTTTTCAGAGTAGACTCATTATATGCTTTATTGTCATTCTTTATCACAGTAATAAGAAATACTTTAATGGAATAATAACAATATTCTCATGAACTTCAATATTGTCAATTTTTGAATTGATTATTATTCCGTATTTATATTTGATTTTACTGTTCAAAATTTGCTTTGTTGTTTTCTTGTTTATTCCAATTTCCAGTAAGATTGGTTTATCCAGTGTTTCAATTAATAAGTCAGGATTTTTTGTCCCTTTTGCTGATGCAAAGGAAAGTAAACTATCATCCTGGAAAATTCGTTTTAAATACAAAACAACTGTATCTTCAAGCATTTTTGCATAAATATCAGGTGTGTCAGATTTCATTAAAGGTGTCAATATTGCTTTTCGTATTGATGGCGACATAAAAAAGTATTTTTGAGCTTTGCTCACTTTACTGTCAATACCACCATAGGCATATAACATATGTAAAAGTTCTGCATCTACTAAAATTTCCAGGTTGCTGTTTATTGCCTTTTGCGCAACACTGATACTTTGACTTAGGCTTTGTGTATTTATTTCATCAGAACCTGCAATGCGTCTTAAAATCTTTTCTGCAATTTGTGGATTAGCATTTTCACTGTTTAGTTTTGGAATATCCTCATAAATAACTCTTTTTACTAATTCTCTTAGGTGTTTTTCTATAAGGGTATCGTTTTTTACCAACAAAAATCTAATTATGTTGTGATAGACAATATAATTGTAAATCCTTTCATCAAGCTTATCTATTATATTCAAAAAATCATCTAAATCCTGCTTTATACAATTAAAATCAGTTGATAATTCATCTACACTGTCAGAGCGCAAAAAAGCATTTTCTATCTTTTTTCTTGTTTTTTGAATATCAGGAATGTTTCTGTGTGTAAACCCAATGTATTCACAAAAATTCAGCGGCATAACATGCTGAATAATCATGCGCGTTGCCAAATCGGCTGTTGATTGCAACAACAATGCAGAACTGCCACTTGTTAATATGTATGCTATCCGAAATTCATCATACAATGCTTTTAATGCCTTAGTCCACATTGGACTTTCATGAACTTCATCAAATACCAGGACTATATTTTTTTTGTATGCTGATAGATGGTCGCCGACAATATATTTTTCAAAAGCTCTTTTAATTTCTTTTACCCCAATATTATAGGTAATCAGGTCTGTGAAATTGAGAAAATAGATATTCGTTGTATAATTATTATAAATATGTTCGGTTACCTGCCAAAGCAATGTCGTTTTTCCAGTTCCACGCAAGCCCGACAAGCCAAACATTCTAACACCGTTTCCTGTTTTAAAGTAGGTATCTGCATTTTCCCTCATCTCCGTGAAAACTTCGCGCGGCAACAATTTGGTTTGTAAATATGGATGTTGTAAATTATCCCGTAGCCTTTTTTCTGATACTTTTGAATTTTCTAATATTTGTTGAAGCTCTTCCATTATGAAACGCTTTTTGTTTTGACAAAAATACAATTTTTTCAATCAAAAACATTTTTACTGGCGTTCATATTAAGAGATAGAAGAGATAAAAAAAGGCAAGTCATCCGGAATTTGAAAAAGTTGAGTTTTTTCTTTTTTCTTTGCCCGAAGGTATTCAATAAAAATTGATGTATCAACTACCATTTTTCTATTTTCCAATTATTGAATAATTGTAACTACTATATAACAAATTTGTATTAGTCATAAAATCAATTTGTTATCTGTATCGGTGTTTGATGCCAAAAATCATGAGGACTATTTAGGAGCATGTCATGAGATTCCTCCCTACGGTCGGTATGACAGGCTGAATTATTTTTGCTTGATTTTTGGAAATGGCTTTAAGAAGGCTTCAAGTTCGAGGCTTGGATATTTTGAAAATCAAGGTGTCCCGATATAGATTTTGTAAGGTTTTTGGAACAAAAACCAACAAAAATTATAATCGGGATGACTATTTTCAAAATGTCCGTAACCAATAACTTAGCGAAGCGATCTTATGCTTGCCCTCGATTATATCGGGGCTTGTCCTCGATTATATCGGGGGTTGTCCTCGATTATATCGGGGAATACCATTGAAAAAAACATCAAATTTTATGAAT